>CAZURZ010000159.1:0-1513 GCA_964623465.1 uncultured Elusimicrobia bacterium | reverse complement strand
GGGGGCGCCTGTGCGGCCTCACCATGCTGCTGCCGCACGGCTACGAGGGGCAGGGCCCGGAGCACTCCTCCGCGCGCCTCGAGCGCTTCCTGCAGCTGTGCGCGGAGCACAACATCCAGGTCTGCGTGCCCTCGACGGCGGCGCAGTTCTTCCACATGATCCGGCGCCAGAGCCTGCGCCCGATGCGCAAGCCCCTCATCGTCATGACGCCCAAGAGCCTGCTGCGCAAGAAGGAGGCTTCCTCGCCCCTCGAGGACCTTGCGAACGGCGCGTTCCAGGTGGTGATCCCGGAGGTCGAGAAGCTCCAGCCGAAGAAGGTGCGGCGCGTGATCTTCTGCTCCGGCAAGGTCTACTACGACCTGGCCGGCGAGCGCGCCAAGCGCGGGATCGAGGACATCGCCATCGCCCGCATCGAGCAGCTCTACCCGTTCCCGCATGAAGAGTTCGAGGCCCAGATCGCCGCCTACCCGAATGCGAAGGAGGTCGTCTGGGTGCAGGAAGAGCCGGGCAACCAGGGCGCCTGGCACCGCATCCAGCACTATCTCGTGCGCCACATGCGCCCGGACCAGAAGCTGTCATTCGCCGGGCGGGCCTCGTCGGCTTCTCCGGCGGTCGGCTACCTGTCGCTGCACAACGAACAACAGAAGGCCTTCATCGAGGCCGCGCTCACCTGGTCCACCTCCGCCTCGAAAGAGGCGGCCTGAGCCGGTCAATCCCGAGGACACGCCATGCCCGTCGAAGTCAAGGTCCCGCAGCTCTCCGAATCGGTCTCCGAGGCCACGCTCCTCACCTGGCACAAGAAGGTGGGCGAGGCGGTCAAGCGCGACGAGAACCTGATCGACGTCGAGACCGACAAGGTCGTGCTGGAGCTGCCCGCGCCGGCCGACGGCGTGCTCACGAAGATCATCAAGGCTGACGGGGACACCGTGACGAGCGGCGAGGTGATCGCGGTGATCGATCCCGAGGGCAAGGCGAGCGTCGCGAGCGCCAAGCCCGCGGAAAAGGCGGCGCCTGCCGCAACGCAGGCTCCGGCGGCCGCGGCGGCGGCCAAGCCGGCCTCGCCCGCGGCGGCCAAGATCGCGGCGGAAAAAGGGGTCGACCCGGCGGCGCTGGCCGGCACGGGCCGCGACGGCCGCGTGACCAAGGGCGACGTGCTGGCGGCCGGTACGGCGCCGGCGGCGAAGCCCGCGGCCCCCCCCGCCCCGGTGGCCTTGCCCGCCGGCGCGCGCACCGAGCAGCGCGTGGCGATGTCGCGCCTTCGCGCCCGGGTGGCCGAGCGCCTCGTGCAATCGCAGTCGACGGCGGCGATCCTCACCACGTTCAACGAAGTGAACATGGCCCCGGTCATCGAGCTGAGGTCGCGCTACAAGGACAAGTTCGAGAAGGAGCACGGCGTGAAGCTGGGCTTCATGTCGTTCTTCGTGAAGGCGGCGGTGCACGCGCTGCGGAAGTACCCGGTGGTGAACGCCTCCATCGACGGCAACGACATCGTCTACCACGGCTACTACGACAT
>CAZURZ010000158.1:0-1567 GCA_964623465.1 uncultured Elusimicrobia bacterium | reverse complement strand
TCGCGGCCCGCGCGGTTCCGGCCGCGCTCGCCGCGGCGCTGCCCGCCGCCTCCGAGGGCGGCGTTCCCGCCGGCCCGTCCGGGCCCGCGTCCTTCTGGGCCGACGGCGCCGCGCGCTTCGACGGCGCCGCCTTCGGCTCCTACCGCGCCCTCAACTACGCGGAGAGCCGCAAGGTCGACGCCACGGAGCGCTTCGCCTCGAACGGCTCGCCCGTGTTCCGCTCGCTCAACGACGAGTTCCGGCGCCAGGGCGGCTACTACCTGCTCGACTCCAACCCCAACGCCAAGTACATGGCCGCCGCCGCGGTGGACCGGCAGAACCGCCCCGTCATCCTGCTGACCACCGACCTGCTCAACCGCTACCAGGGCCGCTCCGAGGACATGTACCGCGGCGCCCCGTGGGAGTACATCGCCTCCGTGATCGCCCGCGAGCAGGTGTTCTTCAACTCCTGGTACTCCGCCATCCCCGCCTCGGCCGAGAAGCTCGCCGTCACCTTCATGAACATGACGCGCGTCTTCGTCGACCTCACGAACGGCACGTCCCGCTCGTGGGCCACCGACAAGGACTTCCAGACGACGCCCGGCGACCGCTCCTCGTACGCGCAGTGGAGCTGGTTCGAGCAGCTGGTCGCCGCCGCGCGCGCGGCCGCCCAGGGCGCCGGCACCAACTCCGGCCACCTCATCGACAGCAAGTTCTACTCCTGGGTCCGCGACTGGACCGCGCCGCAGGACAAGTCGGGCGTCCCCGCCTTCCAGTACTCGCTCTGGGAGATGCTCGACGGCCGCTGGTACCGCCCCGGCGACGCCAAGAACGGCCAGGCGCTCCCCGCGAACGCGCCGCGCATCGACCAGGCGACCTACGACAGGGCCGCCCACTTCGCCTACGGCGCGGACGGCAAGGGCAACGACGTGAGCGGCGCCCGCAACACCCAGACCACCTTCGGCTGGATCATCCAGTGGCTGAAGGACCGCTTCGAGATCTGACAGTGGTAACGACAGGAGACATCATGAGAACCGTGATCGCCGCCGCGCTGCTGTTCGCGTTCGCGCCGTCCGCCGGAGCCCAGGGCTCCCCGGTCGACGCCGCCTCCGCCTGCGAGACGCTGCGGGCCAAGGCCTCGAAGCTCGTCTCCGAGAAGCTCCGCTGCGAGGCCGCCGCCGGCGGCCTCGTCCTGGCGGACGTCTCGGACGCGGCGCGCGCCAAGCTCGCCCGAGAGCTGTTCCCCGACGGCTCGTTCCTCGGCCACCCTATCATCGAGAACGTCCTCCCGGTCCCGCCCGCCTCGGCCGCCCCGTCGGCGCTCGTGGTCGCGGCGCAGGCGTTGGAGCTCGAATCGTCGGTCGCGCGCGTGAAGTCCTCCGCCGTGGTCCCGAACTTCGACGACGCGGTCGTGCGGACCGGCTCGGTCTCCGGGGCCTCCTCGGTCTGGGGCTCCGAGGACGGCGCGGCCTTCCGCGACGCCGTCTCCGCCGCCAAGCTCGGCCTCGTGCAGGGCCCCCCCGGCAGCGGCGGCGAACAGCAGCCCCGCCGCGACGGCCCTCCCGGCGCCGGCGGGCCGCCCGGCTCC
>CAZURZ010000157.1:0-1586 GCA_964623465.1 uncultured Elusimicrobia bacterium | reverse complement strand
TGTCGCCGAGGTGGTCCTCGGTGCCGAGGATGTCGGTGAGGATCGCGTACTTCTTGCCTTCCTTGATCAGGCCCATCGCCACACCGGCGACCGGCGCGCGGAGCGGGATGCCCGCGTCGAAGCACGCCAGCGAACCGCCGCAGATCGACGCCATCGAGGACGAGCCGTTGGACTCGAGGATCTCGGACACGATACGGATCGTGTACGGGAACTCCTCGAAGGCCGGCAGCACTGCCTGGATCGCGCGCTCGGCGAGCGCCCCGTGTCCGATCTCGCGACGGCCGGTGCCACGCATCGGCTTGGCCTCACCCGTGGAGAACGGCGGGAAGTTGTAGTGGAGCATGAAGGACTTGGTCGTCTCCTTCGCGTCGTCGATCCCGTCCATGCGCTGCACGTCGCGCGCAGTGCCGAGGGTCGCGACGACGAGCGCCTGCGTCTGGCCGCGCGTGAAGAGCGCAGAGCCGTGGGCGCGCGGGAGGAGCGAGGTGTCGACCGAGATGTCGCGCACGACGTTCGGCTTGCGGCCGTCGACACGGAGACCCGTGTCGAGGACCTGGGCGCGCAGCGCGTTGTACTCGATGTCGCCGACGATGCTGCCCACGAGCGGGAGGTGCTCCGGCTCGAGGACGGTGGCCATCTCGGCCTTCACTTCGTCCTTGACCTTCTCCACGGCCTGCACGCGGGTCGCCTTGTCCTTCTGGTTGATGGCGGCCTCGATGCGCGGCTGAGCGACCTTGGTGACGGTCTTGCGGACGGCGTCAGGGATCTCGGTCGCGGCCCACTCCATCTTCTCGGCGCGGCCGGCCTTCTTCATGAGCTCTTCCTGCATGGAGACGAGCTCGGCGATGCCCTTCTGGGCGATCTTGAGGCCTTCGACGATGTCCTCTTCGGACACTTCGAGCGCGCCACCCTCGACCATCATGATCGAGTCGGCGGAGCCGGCGACCATGATGTCCATGTCGGAGACGGCGAGCGCCGGAAAGGTCGGGTTGAGGACCCACTTGCCGTCAACGCGGCCCACGCGGACGCCGGCGATCGGGCCGGCCCAGGGCAGCTTGCTCGACGAGAGGGCGAAAGAGGTGGCGAGGAGTCCGAGGACGTCCGCGTCATTCTCCTGGTCGGCCGAGAGGACGTAGAGGACGACCTGCACTTCGTTCTTGAAGCCTTCCGGGAACAGCGGCCGGATGGAGCGGTCGATGATCCGGCAGGAGAGGATCTCCTCGTCGCGGGGGCGTCCCTCGCGCTTGAGGAATCCGCCCGGGATCTTGCCGGCGGCGTAGGTCTTCTCTTTGTACTCGACGGTGAGCGGGAAGAAGGGCAGCGGGCTCTTCTTGTCGCTGACGGTGACGGCGGCGAGGATAACGGTTTCGCCGAAGGTCACGAGGGCGGAGCCGGCGGCCTGCTTGGCCATGCGCCCGGTCTCGATGATGAGGGGGCGGCCAGCGAAGGTCCGCTCGATACGATGCATCATTCTGTTTTGTCTCTGATCTGTACACGAAGCGCGCGATCCGCGTCAGTGCGGTCGCGCGCTCGTGTGGGTGATGCGCTCAGTAGCGCAGGCCGAGGTCGGCGATGATCTTGCGGTA
>CAZURZ010000156.1:0-1651 GCA_964623465.1 uncultured Elusimicrobia bacterium | reverse complement strand
AGGCGTCGGCGCCGCGGCGGGCGGCGTGCCGGCCTTCTCCTTCGCGGCTTTCTCCTTCGCCGCCTTTTCGGCCTTCTCCTTCGCGGCCTTGTCGGCGAGCGCGGCCTTGGCCTGGGCCTTGGCCTGCGCGAACGTCTTCGTCCACGACGGGTGGCCCGCCTCGGCGGGCGTCAGGTCGAAGTCCGGGTTCACGTCGTAGATCTTCACGAAGGTCGCGCGGCACTGCGGCCACTTGTTGTCGAGGCACAGGCAGAAGGCGATGTGCTTCATCGCCCGGACCTGGTCGGGCTTCTCGCGCAGGCCTTCCTTGACCGCGCCCTCGAGGAGCTTCTGGGCTTCGACGTACTCGCCCGCGTCGTACTTGAGCAGGCCCGCGGCGAGCATCTGCTCGGCCTTTGGCGCCGCTTCCCTGGGCTTGGGCACCGAGGCCTCGCGCTCGGCGATGAGCTGGGCGCGGACGTTGCGGTACACCGGCCCCCAAATTGGGTGTCCATCCTCCGCGGGAGTGAGCGCGAAGTCGGGATCGATCTCGAAGGCCTTGCGGAATTCCTCGCGGCAGGCGGGCTCGCGGCCCGAGACGCAATGCACGAAGGCGAGGTACTTGCGCGTCGTGGACTGCTCGGCCTTGGGCAGCAGGCCGTGGTCGAGGGCGCCCTGCAGGCTCTTCTGGGCGGCGTCGAATTCCCCGGCGTTGTACTGCCGCACGCCCTGGGCGGCCTGCTCGCGGGCGCGATCGCGCAGCGTCTCCACCGTGATCTGCGGGGCGACCGGCGCGGGCTTCTCCGGCGCGGGCGCGCAGGCGGCGGCGAGGAGGGCCACGAGCGCCATGGCGCCCAGGCGCCGGAGGGTGCTTCCCCCGGTCATTGGAACCGGTGCCGCACCGTGACCTCGTCCCGGGACTTCAGGTCGAGGTTCTGGACGTAGGCGGGGAACGTGGTGTTCTTCACCTCGAGCTTGTACTTGCCCGGGTCCAGCTTGAGCGTCTTCATCGGCGGCACGACCCCGCGGGACTTGCCGTTCACGAAGATCTCGCCCCAGGGCTGCACGGCGAAGACGAGCGTGGCGGGGGGCGTGGCGGAGGTGGCGGCCGTCGCGGGGGTTCCGCCGGCCGCGGCCTTGCTCGCGTCGGCCTTCGCGCCATCGGCTTTCGCGACCTCGGGTTTTGCGGCGGCGGCTTTCGCGGCATCCGGTTTCGCGGCGTCGGGCTTCGCGCCGGCGGCTTTCGCCACGTCCGTCGCCGGAGCCTCGGCCTTCTTCGCCGCGTCCGGCTTGGCGGCATCACCCCCGGCGGCCGTCGGGGACGCGGGCACCGCGCTCGCGGGCGGCGCCGGCGAGACGGCCTTCGCATCCGGGGCGGCGGGCTTCACGGCGCCGCTGTCCGCGGGCTTGGCGGGCGCGGCCGCGGCGGGCGGCGCTTCCGCGACCGCATCGGGCCGCGAGGGCCGCTTCGTCGCGACCAGGATCGCGAGGACGACGACCAGCGCCCCGAGCCCCCCGGCGAGGAGCGTGAGCTTGCGCTTGTCCTGCACGAAACTCGGGACCGGCAGCGTCACCGTCGAGGTCCCCGCGGGAATCTTGGGGCGCGTGACGCTCGGGCTCGTGGTCGAGGCGCGGTCGGCCATGCCGGCGCGCGCCTTGTTGATCGCGTCCT
>CAZURZ010000155.1:0-1661 GCA_964623465.1 uncultured Elusimicrobia bacterium | reverse complement strand
CCGTTGACCATGCAGCCGATCGTGCCGTCGAGGCCGACGTAGGAGATGTCCGATTTCTTGGCCTCCTTTTCCAGAGCGGTGGCCTCGTGGTCGGGGTACTTCTCGAGCTCCTTCTGGCGGTAGGCGCCGTTGTCGTCGGTCGACAGCTTGCAGTCGAGCGCGGCCACGCCCTTGGGCGTGAGGATGAGCGGGTTGATCTCGAGCATCGAGCAGTCGAGGTCGATGAAGGCCTTCACGAGCGCCTTCGCGGTCTTCACGAACTCGCCGGTGTGCGTCGCCGGGATGTCGAGCTGGAAGGCGAGGCGGCGCGCCGCGAAGTCGCGCAGGCCGACGTTCGGGTCGACGGGCATGCGGATGATGGCCTCGGGCTTCTCCTCGGCCAGCGTCTCGATCTCCATGCCGCCCTGGGCGGAGGCGATGATCGTCGGGCCCGCGTTCTTGCGGTCCATGACGACGGAGAAGTACATCTCGCGCTCGATCTTCACGCCGCCTTCGACGAAGACCTCGGTGACCTTGATCGCCTGGCCGTGCGTCTGGTGCGTGACCAGGTTCATCCCGATCATCTTGGCCGCGATCTCCTTGGCCTCCTTGGGGGTCTTGGCGAGCTTGATGCCGCCGGCCTTGCCGCGGCCGCCCGCGAGCACCTGGGCCTTGATCACCCACGGCGCCTTGCCGGCGCGCTTCATCGCGGCGGCGAGCTGGGCGGGCTTGGTGATGACGCCGCCCGCGGGAGGGACCGCGATGCCGCGGGCCTTGAGGATCTCTTTGCCTTCGTGCTCGAGGAGTTTCATTCGGTGATCTTCCTTTTTCTTAGGCGGCGACGGTCCACGTCTCGGGACCGGTCAGGAGCTTCTGCAGATCGGCGGGCTTGGCGGCCTTCGCCTGCTCGACCTGCGCGTCCATGAGCTCGTGCAAGGTCGGCTTCTCGACGGCTCGGAACACGCCCTGCGGGACGGGCTCGGCCATGTGGGCCAGGAAGTTCGCGAGCGTCGCCGACGGAGCCTTCTCGTCGTGGACGAGGAGGTTCTTGGGCGGGTTGGCGGGATCGAACGTCACGACCTCGGGTTCCAGGCCGTTCAGAACGATTCCTTTATCCTTCTTCGCGCCGAAGATCATCGGCTTGCCGTGCGCGACCTTCATCATGCGGTCCTCGCGGACGTCCTTCGCGGCGACGGACTCGAACGCGCCGTCGTTGAAGACGATGCAGTTCTGGAAGATCTCGATGAACACCGAGCCCTTGTGCTTGGCGGCCCGCGTCAGCACTTCCCCGAGAAAGGGCAGGTCGGTGTCGACGGCGCGCGCGACGAAGGTCGCCTCGGAGGCCAGCGCCAGCGCGATCGGGTTCAAGGGCGCGTCGATCGTGCCGAAGGGCGAGGACTTCGTCTTCTTGCCGATCTCGGAGGTCGGCGAGTACTGGCCCTTGGTGAGGCCGTAGATGCGGTTGTTGAACAGGAGAATCTTCAGGTCGACGTTGCGGCGCAGGGCGTGGATCAGGTGGTTGCCGCCGATGCTGAGGCCGTCGCCGTCCCCGGTGACGACCCACACCTGCATGTCGGGGTTCGAGCACTTCAGGCCCGTCGCCACCGTCGGCGCGCGGCCGTGGATGGAGTGGAACCCGTAGGTGTTCATGTAGTACGGGAAGCGGCTGGAGCAGCCGATGC
>CAZURZ010000154.1:0-1754 GCA_964623465.1 uncultured Elusimicrobia bacterium | reverse complement strand
GTCGACCAGAAGTTCGTCGCCGCCGCGGCTCTTCCGGTGCAGCCGGAATTCCACCTGCGTCCCAACAAGCTCGTCACCTACAAGCACGTGGCGGGCGTGATGGCCTCGGCGCAGAGCAACGGCATCACCAAGATCGGCCTGGTCGGCGCCGAGCAGTTCATCGACTGACGCAGCATGGCGCCGGGGCCGCGCCGCAGGGCGTGGCCCCGGCGCGTTTCCAGGAACCGGAGAGACGTCCGATGATGCAGATCGTTTCAGCCCGCCGTGCCGTCGCCGCCGCCTTCGCCGCGATCCTGCTCGCCGGGGCCTCGCAGGCCCTGGCACAGGACACCGTCCGCGCCGATGTCGGCAAGGCGCTGCAGGCCGCCCAGGCCCTCTCCAAGTCGGGCAAGCACCGCGAGGCGCTCGCGAAGGTGTCCGAGGCCGAAGCCGTGGCCGGCCGCACCGCGTACGAGAACTACGTCATCCAGCGCACGCGCGGCAGCATCGCGGCCGTCGCCGGCGACCACGAGACCGCCGCCAAGGCCTTCGAGGCCGTCATCGCCTCCGGCAAGTCTCCCGCCGCCGAGAACCTCAAGCTGATGCAGGCCGTCGCCGGGCTCTATTACCGCGCCAAGGAATACCCGAAGGCCGCGACGTGGGCCGCGCGATACCAGAAGGACGGCGGCAACGACCCGTCGATGCGCACGCTGCTCGTCCAGTCGTACTACCTCGCCAACGATTGCGCCTCGGTATCCCGGATCGTCGGCGAGTCCGACAACGGGCGCCGCGCGACCGAGGAGGAGCTCCAGATCCTCGCCAACTGCTTCCTGCGGCAGAAGGACAACCAGGGCTACGTCTCCGCCATCGAGCGCCTCGTGGCGAGCTACCCCAAGAAGGAGTACTGGACCGACCTGCTCAACCGCGTCCAGAAGAAGAACGGTTTCTCCGACCGCTTCGCGCTCGACGTCTACCGCCTCAAGATGGCCACCGGCAACATCAACTCGGCCAACGACTACCTCGAGATGGCGCAGCTCGCCCTCCAGGCCGGCTTTCCCACGGAAGCGAAGAAGATCGTCGAGAAGGGCTACGCCGCGGGCGCCCTGGGCACCGGCAAGGACGCCGAGCGTCACAAGCGCCTGAAGGACCTCGCGGACAAGACGGCGGCCGAGTCGCTGGCCTCCCGCGCGAAGGACGAGAAGGAGGCGCAAGCCGACAAGGCCGGCAACGCCCTGGTCGCGATCGGGTTCAACTACGTGACCGAGGGCGCCGCGCAGAAGGGCCTCGCGATCATGGAACAGGGAATCAAGAAGGGCGGCCTGAAGCGCCCCGAGGACGCGAAGCTCCTGCTCGGCGTCGCGCAGATCCAGGCGGGCTCCAAGTCGCGCGCCCTGCAGACGCTCAAGAGCGTGCACGGTACCGACGGCGCGGCCGACATCGCGAAGCTCTGGACGCTCATCGCGCAGCGCGGCTGACGCGGCGGCGGGCCCGTCGGCCCGGCCCGCCTGCGGTATCCTTGGCATCCGCATGAAAGCCTACCTGGATCTCATGCGCCACGTGCTCGAGCACGGCGCGCGCAAGACCGACCGGACCGGCACGGGGACGCTGTCCGTCTTCGGCCACCAGATGCGCTTCGACCTCTCGGAGCGCTTCCCGCTCGTCACCACGAAGAAGGTCCACCTGAAGAGCGTCATCCACGAGCTGCTGTGGTTCCTGCAGGGCTCGACCAACGTGGAGAACCTGCGCCGCAACGGCGTCACGATCAGGGACGAATG
>CAZURZ010000153.1:0-1776 GCA_964623465.1 uncultured Elusimicrobia bacterium | reverse complement strand
ACGACCCCGGCGCTCAAGCGCCTGCGGAAGAGCACGAAGAGAACTCCCCCCGCCGCGAGCGCCGCGAGCGCTCCGCGGGATCGCGCCGCGATCAGGCCGGCGGCGATCAGCGCCAGGAGGAAGCCCGTGATCGAGAGCTCGGCGGCGAAGTCGGCTCGCGAGCGGGAATCCGCGTTTCGCTCCCGAATTCGCTCAAGGATGAGTCCGACGCCGGCGAACAGGCACAGCGACAGCCAGGCCGCGGCGTGATTGCGGTTGTAGAACGGGCCGAACGGATTGACTCGCGACTGGTACCAGCGCAAGCCGTAGAGGCGCTCGTTGCCTGCGGCCAACTGAAGCAGGCCGATCAGGGCGATTGCCGCTCCGGAGCCGAGCAGGACCCACGCCAGCCGTCGTCGGCCGGCCTCGTCCCCGAAATGGGCCCGGCAGGCCAGGGCCAGGGCCGCGCAGGCCAGGAGCTTCGCGGACGCGATCAAGGATCCGGCCTGCGTGATCGTGTGCGGACCGAGCGGGGCGGGGCCCCAGGCGGGCGCGGGAAAGAGTCCCTGAATAAAGGCCAGGAGCGCCGCTCCGGCGAATAGCCCGGGCGCCGCCCAACCCCCTCTTCTCGCCAGCGCCGAATCGCCGCAGGCGGCGAAGCCGGCCGCGCAGAGAGCGACGAGAAGCGCCTCGGACCAGGGCTCGACCGCCGCGAAAGCGAAGGGACCCGCGACGATCGCGGCAAGGAGGCACGCTTCGGTCAGGGCGCGCCGCGGCGCCGAGGTCATGACTCTTTGACGGCGGGTGCGGCTGGCTGCTGGTACGAGTGGTAATACTGCTGGTAGTAGTACCCGTACGCGGCGTAGGCGAGGCCGCCGGCCTTGGCGGCGTTGACGGCCACGCCGAGGAGCTTGATGCCGCCGGTCTGGAGCTTCTGGCAGGCGGTCTTGATGAGCGGGGTTCGCGTCTCGCCGTAGCGGACGACGAAGACGCCCGACGGGATGTGGCGGCCCCACAGCAGGGTGTCGTTGATCGGGAACATGGGCGTGCAGTCCACGACGACGCGGTCGTAGCGCTCGCGCGCCCAGGCGATCAGGGCGCCCAACCGCGGCGTGTTGAGCAGTTCGGAGGGGTTGGGCGGCCGGGGTCCGCAGGGCATCACGGAGAGGCCGGGGATCTCGGATTTATGGACGAGGTCGGCCGCGTCCTCGGCCTTGCGGCCGGCGACGAGGAAGTCGGAGAGGCCTTTCTCGCCGGAGAGGCCGAAGGCGCGGTGGATGCTGGGGCGGCGAAGGTCGCCGTCGATGAGGAGCACGCTCTCGCCCAGCTGGGCGAAGGAGACGGCGAGGTTGGCCGCGGCGTAGCTCTTCCCCTCGCCCTGGACGGTGGACGTGACGAGAAGGGCCTTGGCCTTTCCTCCGATCCCGGCGAAGTCCACCATCGTGCGCAGATTGCGGAAGGCTTCGCTCGTGAGGGTGAGCTCCTTTGAGACGAGCGGCTCGAAGATGCGGCCGTCCTTGATCTGCGCGTGGGGAAGCGCGCCGAGGAAGGGCTGGGCCAGCTTTTCCTCGACGTCCTCCTGCGTGCGCACGCTCTGGTCGAGCATCTCGACCAGGAACGCGAGCGCCAAACCCAGCGCCAGTCCGCCGAACAGGCCCAAGGTCAGGCCCTGGCGCCTGCGGGGCTTGATGGGCTTCTCGGGGACGATGGCGGGGTCGATGATGCGGACGTTGTTGCCTTTGAGCTGGCCGGAGAGCTCGGTCTTCATCGAGGAGACGATGCGGTTGGTCTCCGAGG
>CAZURZ010000152.1:0-1804 GCA_964623465.1 uncultured Elusimicrobia bacterium | reverse complement strand
ACAGGAGATCACCATGAACAGCCGCCTTCTGATGACCGCCGCAGTTGCCGCCGCCTTCGCGATCCCCGCGCAAGCCGGCAGCGCCACCCAGGTCTCATCCCCGATGACGCTCGGCGAGACCGTTGCCCTGGTCCAGTCCCTCTATCCCGGAAAAGTCACGGCCGCGGAACTCGACGCGACCGGCGACAAGGGCAAGCACTATCACGTCGATGTCCGGTTCAACCACGGCAAGACCGCGCGCCTGGAAGTCGACGCCGTCTCGGGCCGCATCGCCTCGCGCTCCACCGAAGCCGAGCTGGCCCCCGGGGCCATGTCGATGGCCGATGCGCTGGCCTTCATGAAGCAGTACTTCCCGGGCGAAGTGACCCTGGCCGAGCTCGACGCGAGCGACGCCACCCACGCGCACTACCACATGGATGTGCGCACCCCGCAGGGCAAGACCGTCCGCCTGCGGATCGATCCGATGACGCGGCATGTGGCGGCTCGCAATCCCGCGTCCTTGGAGGACTGAGGGTCCTCCCCGACCCCCGGTCCGGCAGGGCGCCGCCCGGCTTCGAAGTGGAGCCGGGCGGTTTTTTTTCATGCGCTCGCGGCGATCGCCCGACGCGCCCAAATCTTTGGCAAGAACCCCTTCCAACGCCTTGAATTTCCGCGGGAAAAATATTCTTCTCGCGTCTCTTGCGTTGCCCCCTTTCCTTTACTAGACTTTGTGCCTTGGTATTCCACAGGGCACAACATCTTGTGGAATGATTGTGGACAAGGTGTTCAAAACCCCGGGGATTCGGACCCCTTATCCACAAAGTAATCAAGCAGTTAGAGCGGCCACTTAAGGCCGCCCGTCCAAAAGACCGTCGGAGGGGACCCAGCGAACCCATCCGTCGCGAAAAACGATTCAGCAAGGAGACGACCGATGCGCCTGGCTTCCGATATCCAAACCATGTCCCCGCTGACCCCCCCCGCGAGCGAGGAAGCCGGCAGCACGCCCCCCGAGGGTTTCGCAGACCACAAGGTCATCCGCCGCAACGGCGCCGTCGTCGGCTTCGAGCCCGACAAGATCGTGGTCGCGGTGACCAAGGCGTTCCTGGCCGTGTCCGGCGGCACCGCCGCCGCGAGCGCGGGCGTGCGCGAGAAGGTGCGCGCGGTGACCGAGGCCGTGGTCCAGGCGCTGGTGCGCCGCCACCCCGCCGGCGGCACCTTCCACATCGAGGACATCCAGGACCAGGTGGAGCTCGCCCTCATGCGCGCCGGCGAGCACCAGGTGGCCCGTTCCTACGTGCTGTACCGCGAGGAGCGTTCCCGCGAGCGGGCCAAGCGCGCGCAGGAGGCGGCCGAGGCCCGGGCCCCGAAGATCCACGTGCTCGTCAACGGCGCCCGCGAGCCCCTGGAGATCGGCAAGCTCGAGGCGCTGATCGCCTCGGCGTGCAAGGGCTGCGGAAGCGACGTCGAGCCCAAGCGCATCCTCGACGCGACGCTCCGGGACCTCTACGACGGCGTGCCGCTCGAGGAAGTGCACAAGTGCATGATCCTCGCCGCGCGCATGCTCATCGAGCAGGATCCGGCCTATACCTATGTATCGGCGCGCCTGCTGCTGCACACGATCCGCCGCGAGGTCCTGGCCGAGGAAGTGACCCAGGAGCAGATGGGCACGCGCTACGCCGAATACTTCCCCGCCTTCATCCAGTCGGGCATCAAGGCCCAGCTCCTGGACGAGCGGCTCGGCACCTTCGACCTGAAGCGCCTGGGCGAGGCGTTGCAGCCCGAGCGGGACCTGCAGTTCGACTACCTCGGCCTGCAGACGCTCTAC
>CAZURZ010000151.1:0-1996 GCA_964623465.1 uncultured Elusimicrobia bacterium | reverse complement strand
ATGAGCAAGGACGACGACAAGTTCGGTGACGTGCTGTCCGAGTCGAAGAAGGACCTCGCGATGAACAAGAAGATGGAGGACGACGCCATCGAGGCCGCGCGGCAGGCGCGCATCCGCCTGCTCCAGTCCGGCAACGCCGAGCGCTTCCGCCTCGAGACCATCACCGCCATCGTGGACGACAACCCGAAGTTCGACACCACCCTGCGCATGGCCACGCCCGCGCCGGCCTCGCACTTCCTCCGCGTCTTCGGCCAGCCCGCGCGCGACAACCTCGGCGAGTTCCGCGACGAATCACCTTCGCTGCGCCAGGAGTTGATGCTGCTCAACGGCAAGGCCACCCACGAAGCCTCGCGGGTCGGCCCGCTGGAACCGGTGCACCACCTCATCACCGGCCCGAGCGCGAATCCGGCCAAGGCCGTGGAACTGGTCTATCTGGAGATTTACACCCGCCGGCCCACGGCGGAGGAGCTGGCCGACGCCCGCGAAGTCATCGCCGCCGGCAAGACGCCCGCTGACGGCCTCGCCGACCTCCGCTGGGCCATGCTCAACTCCCACGAATTCCGTTACCTGCCCTGAAGTCTGTTCACATCATCAAACCCATGAGCTCCTGCACTGACTACTACACGTCCCGTCGCCGCTTCCTTGCGCAAACTGCCGGCGTGGGCGCGCTGCTCGGCATGCCCATCAACCGCCTCGTCGCCGCGATTGGCTCCGCCCACGCGCCGAAGGCCGAGTCCGTCGTCCTCTTCTGGAACGGCGGCGGCATGAGCCACATTGACACCTGGGATCCCAAGCCGGGCCGCGAGGTCGGCGGCGAGTTCGAGGCCATCAAGACCAGCGCCGACGGCATCCAGATCAGCGAGATTTTCCCGCAGCTCGCCAGGCAGATGCACCACTGCTCCATCATCCGCTCCATCGCCGGCACGAACGGCGACCACGGACGCGCCACCTACGAACTCCAGACGAGCCACCCGCAAAACCCGGCGCTCGTGCATCCCGGCATGGGCTCCTTCGTCGTCAACGAGCGCCAGAAGTCCGGCGATCTCCCCGCCTACATCAGCATCGGCGGCATGGCCCCGCGCGCGGGCTACCTCGGCCAGCGCTGCGAGGCCTACTACATCGGCCTTCCCGGCGAGCGCGACCCCTATCTCGCCTTCCCCGATGGCATTCACCACGCGCAGGGTGAGAAGCGCCTGGAGATTCTCGCAAAGATGAACCTCCGCACCTCCGGCAAGCTCGCCGCCCGCGATCTCAAGGAGGCCGATGTCGCCCTCAGGGACGCCGTCGCCCTGATGAAAAGCCCCGCGCTGTCTTCCTTCGATCTCGACAAGGAAAACCCCAAGACCCTCGAACGCTACGGCCTCACCGAGTTCGGGCGCGGCACCCTGCTTGCCAGGAAGCTCATCGAGACCGGCGTGCGCTTCGTGCAGGTCAACCGCGGCGGCTTCGACAACCACATGGATGTCTTCCCCGCCATGCGCAACCACGGCTCCGTCATGGACCCGGCGGTCGCCTCGCTCATCGAGGATCTTCACCAGTCGGGCCGCCTGCAAAAGACCCTCGTCATCATGTTGAGCGAGTTCGGCCGCACGCCGAAGATCAACAAGGACGCCGGCCGCGACCACCACGCGCGCGTCTTCAGTTGCTTCATGGCCGGCGGCGGCGTCAAGGGCGGCCAGGTCATCGGCTCGTCCGACAAGGACGGCATGGCCCCGGAGAACCGCCCCGTGCAGGTCGCCGACCTCCACGCTAGCGTCTGCCACGCCCTCGGCATTGACCACACCCGCGAGCTGACCACCCCGCTGGGCCGCCCGATGAAGCTCGTCCGCGAAGGCGCCAAGCCGGTGAAGGAACTCTTCGCCTGATTCTCTCCTTGCTCCAAAGAGCGCGGACGGCAACGTCCGCGCTCTTTGCTTTTCGGCCGAGGCGAAGGAGGGCGCAACTCGGCACCCGCTCCACGGCAGGTGAACCCCCTCTCCCTGCGACGCAGGAGTGG
>CAZURZ010000150.1:0-2112 GCA_964623465.1 uncultured Elusimicrobia bacterium | reverse complement strand
GCGAGCTCTACTTCGCGCAGGCGATCATCTGGATCAAGGAGCACCCGGTCCTGACGCGCAAGGATTTCATGGGCAACCACGAGTGGTGCTTCTACGGCTGGAAGGAAGGGGCCGCGCACCGCTTCTTCGGGCCCGCCAACGTGCCCGACACGTGGTCGATCAAAAAGGTGAACCCGCAGAGCATGGTCCACCTCACCGAGAAGCCCGTCGAGCTCGCGCGGCGGGCGATCGAGTTCTCGTCGCGCCCCGGCGAGAACGTGCTCGACCTCTTCGGGGGCAGCGGCTCCACGCTCATCGGTGCGGAGATGACCGGACGGCATGCGTTCCTCATGGAGCTCGACGCGCTCTACTGCGATGTCATCGTGCAGCGCTGGGAGAAGTTCACAGGCCGCAAGGCGGAGCGGCTCCCGGCAAAGAGTGTGGCCGAAGAGAAAGCCGCGACAGGCGTCGCGGCTGGGAGCGAGGCGTGATGAACGCCTCACTCGTCGAGGTTCGGGAGCGGGCCGTCGGTCGCTTCGTCCCATTCGAGGGCGTAGCGCTCGGCGATGTCTTCGAGGTCGTGATCGGTCAGGTAGTCGGCCGTCTTGCGCTCTTGGCAGGCGGCGACTGCCCGCGCCAAGTCCGTCCACTCCTCGATGGTGAGCATCTGGTCCTGCCTCGCGCCGAGAAGGTAGAGCGCGGCCTGCAGGACGGCCTCGAGTTGGGTTTGGGTGGGCGCGGCAGGCACGGCTCAGGCTCCCTTCCCCGCGACGAAGACGCCGCGCTCGTGCCTCTTGAACCTGGACGCCGAGCCCTTGGCAGCGATCTCGCGGATGATCGCGGCGTAGAGCGTGGCCTCGGGCGTCTTCCCTCCAGGGCTCGTCCACAGGCCCTTGGCCTCCATCGCGGCGATCATCTCCTTGGCCCGCATCGGCACTTCGCTCGCGGCGAGCACCTGCGCCGCCGCGTCGAGCGCGCTGACGCGCTTGGGCTTCTTCTCCTTGACAGCCTTCGTCTTGGGGGCCTTCTCACCCTTGGCCTTCGTGCCCTTGGTAGCCGCCCCAAGGCTCGCGTTGATGGCGACCTCTTTCTCGCTGGGGACCTCGTGATCCTGCTTCCCGCCCGCCAACCGGTCGTTGATCTCGGCGAGCGCCGCCTTGCGGAGGCGGTCCGTTTTGGCGGCTCCCTCGGCGCGGGCGGCGCTCTTGGACATCTTCGGGATGCGTGGGGTGCGGGGCTTGGCGGGCTTCTTCGTCTTCGTGCTCATGGTCATCTCCGAACTGGGGGTTGGAACTCCCGCCGCACGCTGCGGCGGGGAAGCGTGGTCGTCGCGGTTCCCCGCGACGCCGCGTCGGGCGGGTCAGCGGCTCTGCACGATGCTGATCTGGAACTCGGAGCCGTCCTCCATCCGCAGGACCAGCCCCTTGTTGCTCGTGAGCAACTGCACGCCGTCGAAGGTGTCCGCGTGGGCCAGGCCTTCGGCCTCGCTCACCATGTCGCGGGCGATGTCGGCCAGCGCGATGTCGTCGTCTTCGCCTTCGATCTCTTCGCGGGCGTCGAGGAGGCTTTGGATCAGGGACAGCAGCGTGTTCTGCATTTCGATCTCGTTCATGGCGGGTCTCCTTGGTGGCGCGGGCGTTCAGCATCCCGCGATACGTTCGATCTCGTTGAGGACGTCGTGGACCATCGAGTTGGTGGCGGCCGCCTGTCCCCGGCGGTCCCGCCCATAGACGTGCTTGGCCACCTCGGCGGCCTTCGCGTAGCGGGCCTCGCAGCTCTCGTCGCGGCGGAACTCGGCGATGACCTTGTCGAAGCGGCCTTGCGCTCGGCTCATGCGGACCACGCTCGCGGTCGCGCCGTCGGCCGTGGCTCGCACCATGATGTCTTCCTCGCTGCCCTCGATGACGATGTGCTTGATCTTCATGGCGTGTCTCCGTGGTGGCGGTCATTCGGCGTCGTTCAGAAATGCCTCGACGTGCTCGGGATCCATGTTGCTGAGGAATCCGACCAGGTCGATCAGGTCGCTGCGGACTTTCCCGAGGCTTCCCGCAAAGCCCCAGTTGCGCGGGTCGGCCTTCGCCCCCTCGGCGTGCTTGTCGAGTTCCATCTGCAGCACGTCCATCAGGCGGGCGA
>CAZURZ010000149.1:0-2123 GCA_964623465.1 uncultured Elusimicrobia bacterium | reverse complement strand
GCCGGCGCGCTGTTCGCCGGCGCGCTGCCCGCGCCCGTCGAGGACGCGCTCCTCAAGAAATACCGGACGCACGCGGAGGCGAGGCCGCGGATCTGGCGCGCCGCCGCCGCGATCGCCGCGGACAGCCCGTGGTTCGGAACCGGTCCGGGCAATTTCGCGGCGGGCTTCCGGCTGCGCCCCGTCCCCTTCGAGGACGGAGCGGCGCGCTGGTCGATGAGCACCGCCTACGCGCACGGCGAGCCCTGGCAGGCCGCCGCCGAGACCGGCCTCGCGGGCCTGCTCCTGTGGCTGGCCGCCGCGGGCCTGAGCCTGCGCGTCTTGCTCAAGCGCGCCGGGGCGGACCCGGTCGCCGAGGCCGCCGCCGCGGCCGCCGCCGCGATGAGCGCCCAGCTCCTCGTCGACAATATGCTCCAGCTTCCCGCGCTCGCCGCGCTGTGGCTGTGCGCGCTGGCCGTCTCCGCGCCGCCGGCCGCCGGCCGCGCCTGGCCGCGTTGGGCCGCGCCCGCCGGCGCGGTCCTGGCTCTCGTCGCCTGGATGCCCGCGACGCTGGCCGCGAAGGATCCCGCGACGGCGGCGCGCCTGTTTCCCGTCGAGCCGGGCCCGCGCGAGGACCTCGCGTACGCCGCGAAGGACGCGTCTCAGGCCGACGCGCACTGGGCCGCGGCCGAGGCGCTCGAGCCGTTCAACGGGGTCCATCCGTGGCGGCGCGCCCAGCTCGCCGGCGCGGCGGGGCGCTGGGAGGACTGCGAACGCCTGGCCGCCCGCGCCGCTTCGCTCGAGCCGGGCTTCGTCTCCGCGCGGCTGCTGCGCGCCGAGGCCCTCCTGCGCCTCGGGCGCCGCGAGGACGCGCGCGCCGAGGTGAAGGCCGCCCGGGACGCCGCCGCGAAAGAGGGACCGCCCCCCTTGTCGGGCTACGAAAAGACGGTGCGCTTCGTCCCGCGCGGAGAGCTGGAGCGGCTCAGCGCCGCTGCTTCAGGTAGAAAGTGAGGATGTGCGCCGCGGCCATGTGCATGTCCTCGATCACGCCGTACTGATCGCAGGGAATCAGCAGGATTTCGTCGGAGAGGGCCTTCAGGCGGCCGCCGTCGAAACCCAGGAAGGACACCACCTTGGCGCCGCGCCGGCGCGCGAGCTTGGCCGCCGCGATCAGGTTGCGCGAGTTGCCGCTGCCGCTGACCAGGAGCACGACGTCGTCCTTGGCGAGCACGTTCTCCAGCTGGCGCGAGAAGGTCTCGTCGAAGGAGAGGTCGTTGCCGATCGCGGTCATGTAGGCCGTGTTGTCCGCGAGCGAGACGCATTTCAGGCGCTTGGCGCCCTTCACCGCCGCCGTCTTGCCGAAGTCGCAGCCCACGTGCGCGGAGATCGCCGCGGAGCCGCCGTTGCCGCACACCCAGAGGAAGCGTCCGGCGGACTGCGCGCGCTCGACGACGGCGGCGACGCGGGCCAGGGCGTCCAAGTCCAGGCGGTTCCACTGCTCGATCGTGCGCTCGCGATACCAGCGGGCGAAGCCTCGCGCGTCCAGGCCTCCCGGCCCGGTCACGTGCGTGGCGCCCGGCTTGGTCCCGCGGATTTTCTTCATCATCGCGATTTTAGCATTCCCTCGACCTTGTCCACGACGTGCGCGGCGAAGGGCATCGCGCAGGTGAAGCCGGGCGAGACCGCGTTGAGGACGTGGAACGACTCCCGGTCGCCTTCGAGCAGGAAATCCATGACCAGCGTCTTCTTGCCGATGTCGATCAATTGCGCCCTGATGCCGGGTTTGCCCCAGCGCCGGTAGTTCGCGGGCTTCACGCCGCCGGCGAGCCGCGACGCGAGCCCCGTCATGACGGACCGGGAGTTCTTCTGGATCTCCTCGAAAGCCAGCCGCCGGAAGTCGAATCCCGCCCCGAGGAAGAGGCCCGCCTGGCGCCAGGCGATTTCGGCGAGTTCGGCCGCGGAAAAGCCGTCCAAGCCTCCGTAGTTCTCGCGCCACAGCGCCGGGATCGCCGTCGGCCCGATCTTGACGCGGCCGTCCACGGTCACCGTGAAGTGCACGCCGAGGAAGGGGTTGCGGATGTCGGGCACCGGATAGATGTGGGCGCGGAAGGCGCCCGCGGGCTCCTCGGAGTAGAGGTAGAGGCCTT
>CAZURZ010000148.1:0-2155 GCA_964623465.1 uncultured Elusimicrobia bacterium | reverse complement strand
GGTAATGGGCGAACGCGCGGTTGGCCTCGGCCATCTTGTGCGTGTCCTCGCGCTTCTTGAACGCGATGCCTTCCTTCTTGTTCGCCGCGAGGATCTCCTCGGCGAGGCGCTCGGCCATGGGCTTGCCGGTCTTGGCGCGGGCCGCGTCGAGCATCCAGCGCATGGCGAGCGTGGACGAGCGGGTCGCGGCGACCTCGATCGGAACCTGGTAGGTCGCGCCGCCGACGCGGCGGGCCTTGACCTCGAGCAGCGGGCGGACGTTCTCGATGGCCTGGGTGAAGACCTCGAGGGCGGGCTGCTTCGTGCGCTCGGCGACGATGTCGAGCGCGTCGTACATCACGCGCTCGGCGGCCTGCTTGCGGCCGGCGTGGTCGAGCTTGTTGATGAGCCGGGAGACGAGCACCGACTTATAGCGGTAGTCGGCCGGCGGAGCGGGCCGGCGGTCGCGGGGGCGGAGTCCTTTGCGGGGCATGTTCTTATTCCTCTCTCAGATTGATGACTACTTCGCGGCCGGCTTCGGGCGCTTCGCGCCGTACAGCGAACGGCCCTGTTTGCGGCCGTCGACGCCGGAGGCGTCGAGCACGCCGCGCAGGATGTGGTAGCGCACGCCGGGCAGGTCCTTGACGCGGCCGCCGCGGATCATGACGATCGAGTGCTCCTGCAGGTTGTGGCCGACGCCGGGGATGTAGCCCGTGACCTCGATGCCGTTGGTCAGCTTGATGCGCGCGATCTTGCGCAGGGCCGAGTTCGGCTTCTTGGGGGTCGTGGTCTTCACCAGCGTGCAGACGCCGCGCTTTTGAGGGCAATGTTCCAAAGCAGGCGCCTTGGGGCGGGTCCGCTTCTTGTTGCGGCCGTGCCGGATGAGCTGACTGATCGTAGGCATGACTATGTATCTCCTTAAGACGCGGCCGCCGCCGCGGACTGCGAGGCGAGCTCGATGAGTTTTTCGCGAGCCTGAAGGCCCGTGCCGGCCGGAATCATGTGGCCGATGATGACGTTTTCCTTCAGGCCCTTCAGGTGGTCGATCTGAGACGTCGTCGCGGCCTGCGTGAGGACGCGGGTCGTCTCCTGGAAGCTCGCCGCCGAGATGAACGAGCTCGACGCGAGAGAGGCCTTGGTGATGCCGAGCAGGACGGGCTCGGCCTGGGCTTCCTTGCCCCCCTTCCCCTTGACCGCCGCGTTCTCGGCGGCGAAGGCGAAGCGATTGACGATCTCGCCCTTGAGGAACGAGGTGTCGCCGGAATTGTCCACCTTCACGTTCTGCAGCATCTGGCGGACGATGCACTCGATGTGACGGTCGGACACCGCGACGCCCTGGAGGCGGTAGACCTCCTGGATCGCGTTGACGAGGAATTCCTGGACTTCCTTGATGCCCTTGACGTGCAGGACGTCGTGCGGGTTGATCGCGCCGTCGGTGAGCGCCTCGCCGACGCCGACGCGGTCGCCTTCGTACACGACGAGATGCTTGCCCTGCGGGATCAGGTACTCGCGGACCATATCCGTCTCCTCGTTGCGGACGGAGACCTGGACGAGGCCCTTGGCGCCGATGCCGAGGCCGACGATGCCCTCGATCTCGGAGATGATGGCCGGGTTCTTCGGCTTGCGGGCCTCGAAGAGCTCGGACACGCGCGGCAGGCCGCCGGTGATGTCCTTGGACTTCGTGATCTCCTGAGGGATCTTGGCCATGATGTCGCCGACGTGGACGGCCTGCTCCTCGGCGACGAGGAGGATGGTGTCGGTCGGCAGCGGGAACACCGCGACTTCCTTGCCGCCCTTCTCGACGACGACGCGGGGATTGAGGCGCTTGGCCGCTCCCGCGCCGCGCTCGCCGCGACGGGCTTCCTGCTCGATGATGCGGCGCTCGACGATGCCGGTGATCTTGTTGAGGTCGGTGCGCAGCGTGACGCCTTCGCGGACGTCCTTGAGCGCGACCTTGCCTTCGTGCTCCGAGACGATCGGCATCGTGTAGGGGTCCCACTCGGCGATGAGACCACCGGGAGCGACCTTGTCGCCGTCGGAGATCTTCAGGCGCGAACCGTAGGGAACCTTGAACTCCTCCGTGCCGCCCGTCGCCTTGTCGGTGACGATCGCCATGCCGGCGCGGGAGACCACGACGACGTGGCCTTCCTGGTTCTTGATCGTGCGCACGCTCTTG
>CAZURZ010000147.1:0-2172 GCA_964623465.1 uncultured Elusimicrobia bacterium | reverse complement strand
GAACGAGTACCTCTATCCGCCGGAGCCGTCCATGCGCCTCGTGCTCGACCTCATCGAGCACTGCGTGCGCGAGGTGCCTCGCTTCTACCCCATCTCGATCTCCGGCTACCACATCCGCGAGGCCGGCGCCGACGCCGTCCAGGAACTCGCCTTCACGCTGGCCGACGGCCGGGACTACGCGGAGCGCCTGATCAAGCGCGGGCTGGACGTGGACGACTTCGCCTCCCAGCTCTCCTTCTTCTTCGACGTGCACAACGACTTCTTCGAGGAGATCGCCAAGCTGCGCGCGGCCCGTTCGATCTGGGCCAAGCTCATGCGCGACGAGCTGGGCGCCAAGCGCGAGCTCTCCTGGATGCTGCCGATGCACTGCCAGACGGCGGGCGTGAGCCTCACCGCCCAGCAGCCGCTCAACAACCTCGCGCGCGTGGCCTACCAGTCGATGGCCGCCGCGCTCGGCGGCACCCAGAGCCTGCACACCAACTCCTTCGACGAGGCGCTGGCCCTGCCGACCGACGACGCGGTGAAGCTCGCCCTGCGCACCCAGCAGATCCTGGCCTTCGAGACCGGCGTGACCGACACGCCCGATCCCTTCGGCGGCTCGTATTACCTCGAGAGCCTGACCGCGGAGGTCGAGAGGCGCGCGACCGAGATCATGCGGCGCATCAAGGAGCTCGGCGGCGTGGTCCCCGCGCTCGAGAAGGGTTACTTCCACCGCGAGATCGCCGAGACCTCGTACCGCTTCGAGCTCGACCTCGCCGCGCGCCGGCGCAAGATCGTCGGCGTCAACGAGCAGGCCTCGGAGGGCGCCGCCCCCCCGATCCTCAAGATCGACCACGCCGTCGAGAAGGCGCAGGTGCGCTCGCTCAAGAAGCTCAAGCGCGAGCGCGACGACGCCAAGACCCAGGCCGCCCTCAAGCGCGTGCGCGAGGCCGCCAAGGGGACCGAGAATCTCATGCCGCCGATCCTCGAGGCCGTCGAGACTTACGCGACGGTGGGCGAGGTCACGCAGTCGCTCAAGGACGTCTTCGGGGAATACCCCGTCTTCGGAGGATGACCAGGCCGTGATCATCGCCGTCGGCGCCGACAGCGCGAAGTTCCGCTCCCAGCTCGCCGGCCTCCTGGCCGAGGGCGGCCACCGCGTCGTCGAGTTCGCCGATCCGGCGAAGGGCGTGGCGTTCCTGCGTTCGTCCAAGCCGCATCTTCTCGTGCTCGCGTGCGGGGACGGGGAGGACGCCGTCTCGCTCCTGCGCCGCCTGCGCGGCGAGCCGGACTTCCGCCTCTTCCCCATTCTGTGCGTCGACCCCAAGTCCGATTCCCGCGGCACGGTGGCCCTGCTCGACGCGGGCGCCGACGACGCGATCGCGCGTCCGTTCCAGCCGCCGATCTTCCTCGCCCGCGTGCGCACCCTTCTGCGCCGGGCCGTGGTCTCCGGCGAGGCGCCCGAGGAGAGCGCGACCGTCCTTACCGGAGGTCCGATCACGCTGAAGCTGATCTCGCGCCAGGCCACGACGTCCGGCAAGCCGGTCGACCTCACCCGCCTCGAGTTCGACCTGCTCGCGCACCTGCTCAAGCACCCGGACCGCGCGTTCAAGCGCGAGGAGCTCCTCGCCGCCGTCTGGAACTACCCCGGCGGCGTGGAGACGCGCACGCTCGACAAGCACGTCGAATCCCTGCGCCGCAAGATGGGATCGTGTTCGGAGATGATCCAGACCGTGCACGGCCACGGCTACCGTTTCACCCCGGCCACGGCCAAGGCGTGACGGCCGGGTCCGCACGCCGGTCGCACCCGGCCGTCGACGCCGCGTTCGTCCTGCTCGTCGTCGCGCTCCCGCTCGCCTGGACGAAGGCGGCGGTGGCCGAGTTCACCCTGCCGAAGCTCACGGCGCTCAACCTGGGCCTGCTGCTCGCCGCCTGCGGCGCGGCGGCGCGTCCGTCCGTCCTAGCCGCGGGGCGCACGGCCCTGGACCTGCCCTCGGCGGCCCTGCTCGCGGCGGCGGCTCTCTCCGCCTTCTTCTCGGCCGACCGCCGCGTCAGCTTCCTGGGCCGCTACGACTCCTACGTCCACGGCGTCTGGGGAATGGCGCTCGTCGCCGCCGCGGCGCAGCTGGCCGCCCGCGGCGCGCGCGGCCGCGAGGAGACCTTCGCGCGCGCGCTGTCCTGGACCGCGGCCGC
>CAZURZ010000146.1:0-2219 GCA_964623465.1 uncultured Elusimicrobia bacterium | reverse complement strand
GCCGGCCGCCGCGGGGTCGTTCTGATACCAGGCGTCGTCCCGGCCGGAGCCGCGCAACGGCCCCCCTTCGGCCGCGAGGATCTCGCGCAGCGGGCCGAACGCTCCGGAGCGGATCAGCTCGCGCGCCGCCAAAGTCGAACGGTAGAAGCGGCGCATGAATCCGACGCCGACCTTCGTCCCGGCCTTGTCGGCCTGGGCGAGGATCGACTCGTGGGCGGTGCGGCTCACGGCGAAGGGCTTTTCGATGAGCGCATGCCAGCCGCGCTCGAAGGCGACGCGCAGGGCCTCCTCGCGCGCGCCGACGGGAATGGCGATCAGGACGGCGTCCACGGCGGGAGCCTCGCGCAACGAGGAAACGGCGCGCGCAATCCGGTGACGCGCGGCGAAGGCGGACGCCTTCCGGGCGTCGAGATCGTGGACCCACTCCAGGCGGACCTGGGGTATCTGGGACAGCACGGGCGCGTGGTAGCCGTCGGAGACGGCACCCGCCCCGATGATGCCGATCCGGAAGGGCTCAGCCATGGCGCAGCCTCCTCGCGGCCTCGTCCCGGGCGGCGGCGTCGCCACCGCGGCCGAGGGCGTCGAGCAGCCGCCCAGTGAGGAGATGCAGTCGGTGCTTGAACGGCTGCTCCGCGAGACGGCGCTCGAGCGCGGCGAGGGCCTCGTATTGGGCGGAGCGATCTCCGGAGGCCAGCGCGGCTTGGGCCGCCGACGCGGCCGCGCCCGCGGGGTCGGCCAGCGCCGCGCACCAGCCCGGCGGCGTCCACAGCGGGACCAGAGCGGGCCCGAGAAGCGGCGGGAGCGCCGCGGCGCGCACGGCCATGCCGGCGACCGCAAGGCAGAGGAAGACGCACGTCAGCGCCGTCGCCGGCGCGCGCAGCGCCTCGGGCATCGCCGCCTGCGGTCGCGGCGAGGGAACGAGCGACCAGATCGCGGAGAAGGGCACCAGAAGGCCGAAGATCTGGCCTCCGAAGTCGACCAGGCCGTGCAGAAGGAAGGCGGCGGCCGCGGCGGCGTAGCCCGCGCGCAGCGGATCGAGCTCACGGCGCAACCCCACGATCAGAACGGCCGCCGCGACGAGAAGCGCCCCGCCGAAGAGCGGCGCCCCGGCCTCCGCGGTCCAGTGGAGCGGATCGGAGTGGGCTTGGCGCACAAAGCCCTCGTCGGTCCTCGCTTGATAAGCCGGCATCAGCGACTCATAGGCGCCCAGGCCGCGTCCGAAAACGGGGAAGTCCGCGATCGAGGTCCGGGTCGAAGCGTAGATGGCCCGGCGCTGGGCGAACGACGCCGCCAGCCCGCCCTTGCTTCGCCCCACCCAAACGCCGAGGGCCGCGAGCGCGAGCGCCGCGACGGCGATCGTCACGGTCAGCCTCCTGCGGAAGAGGGCGAAGAGAAAGCCCCCGGCCGCCAAAGCGGCGAGCGCACCGCGCGAGCGCGCCGCGATCAGGCCCGCGCCGAGCAGAGCCAGTAGGCACGCCATGATCGCGAGCTCGGCGGCGAAGTCGGCGCGGGGACGGGAAGCTTCGCGGCGCGCGTTGAGCCGGTCGAAGACCAGCCCGGCCCCCGCGAGCAGGCCCATCGAGAGCCACGCCGCGGCGTGATTGCGGTTGTAGAACGGGCCGAACGGGCTGATGCGCGACTGGTACCAGCGCAGGCCGTAGAGACGCTCGTTGCCGTCGGCCAACTGGAGCAGGCCGATCAGCGCGATCGCGGCCCCGGACCCCAGCAGGACCCACGCCAGGCGCCGGCGGCCCGCCTCGTCATCGAAATGCGCGCGGCAGGCCAGGGCCAGCGCCGCGCAGGCCAGGAACTTCGCGGCGGCGGTCAGGGAAGAGACGGGCGCGATCGTATGCGGGCCGAGAGGGGCGGGCCCCCATGCGGACGCGGGAAGCATCGCCTGAACGAGCGCCAGGAACGCCGCGGCGACGAACAGCCCCGGCACGGCCCAGCCCCCCCGCGCGCGGAACGCGGAGTCGCCGCACGCGAAGAGGGCGGCCGCGCACAGCAGGACGAGCAAGGCCTCGGACCACGGTTCCACCGCGGCGAAGGCGAAGGGGCCCGCGACGATCGCGAGGATGAGGCAGCCCTCGGCCAGAGCGCGCCGCGGCGCCGGGGTCATGACTCTTTGGCGGCGGGCGCGACGGGCTGCTGGTACGAGTGGTAGTACTGCTGGTAGTAGTACCCGTACGCGGCGTAGGCGAGGCCGCCGGCCTTGGCGG
>CAZURZ010000145.1:0-2397 GCA_964623465.1 uncultured Elusimicrobia bacterium | reverse complement strand
TCGAGCTCTCCCGCGACCAGTCCCATGCCAAGGTCTTCTTCACCACGCTCGGCCCCCCCGAGGACGCCGCGGCCTGCGGCGAGGGGCTCGCCCGCGCGGCCGGGTTCCTGCGGGCCGGGCTCGCCCACCGCCTCTCCACCCGGACGGTGCCGGAACTGCATTTCGAATACGACGAGTCCATCGAGCGCGGCGTGAAGCTCTCCCGCCTCATCGACGAAGCGGTCGCGCCTCCCGCTCCCGCGCCCCGCGCCCCGCGCCGCAAGCGCACGGCGGGCTGAACCGGCCGCCGTGTCGGCGCCGAGTGACGGGGTCCTCCTCGTCGACAAGCCGGCGGGCATCACGTCCACGCGGGCGCTGGGTGCGGCCCGGCGGGCCCTCGACGTGCGCAAGGCCGGCCACACCGGCACCCTCGATCCCTTCGCGACCGGCCTGCTGCCGCTCGTTTTCGGTGAGGCGACCAAGTTCTCGCGCTTTCTGCTCGACGCGGACAAGACCTACCAGGCGCGGCTCCACCTGGGCCATGTCAGCACCACCGGCGATACGGAAGGCGAGATAACGAAGATCGGCGATTTTTCGCCGGAGATGGACGAAATTGCCCGCGTTCTTTCCGGGCTCCTGGGGCGGCAGGACCAGGTCCCGCCCATGCACTCCGCCGTCCGTGTCGATGGCCGGCGACTCTACGACCTCGCCCGCCAGGGGGTCGAGATTGCCCGCGAACCCCGGAGAATCGAGATCCATGACCTTGAAATGGCGTCGTACTCCGGCGAATTTCTGGAAATTTCCGTCAAATGCTCGAAGGGGACCTATGTCCGGACGCTCGGCGAGGAAATCGGCAGGCGCCTGGGCTGCGGGGCCTACCTGACGCAACTGCGCCGGACCGCGATCGGCCGCTTCCGGGTGGAGGAGGCCCTCTCGCCGGACGACCTGCTGGCGCTGGGGCCGGCGGCCGCTCGCCAAAGGCTCCTTCCGACGCAGGTGCTGGTCGAGTCGCTGCCGAAGCTCGAACTCGGTGGGGACGGCGCCTGGGCCCTGTGCAACGGCCAGGAGTGGCCGGTGGATCCGGCGGATGGGGAAGGGGAATTCGCCGTCTTCGCCGCCGGCGGGCGTTTCCTGGGCGTCGGGCGGGTGACGGCCGGGCGTCTTTCGGCGGCGCGGCTCATGCACACGGGCCACGGATAGGCCCCTGATTAAGCTTGAGTTTGGGGCGGGAAACTTGCTAAAATCCGCCTTTCACCGAACGCAACAGACCACTGGGGGTGCCACAGGGCGCCCGGGAGAGAAGAGAGCATGACCGTCACCACCGCCGACAAGGCGCGCATCGTCACCGATTACCAGCGGGCCCCGGGCGACACCGGCTCGCCCGAGGTCCAGATCGCCCTCCTCACGGAGCGCATCAACGGCCTCACCGACCACTTCAAGGCGAACGTGAAGGACCACCATTCCCGCCGCGGCCTCCTGCGGATGGTGAGCCAGCGCCGCAGCCTGCTCGACTACCTGAAGCGCAGCGACCTCGATCGGTATCGCAAGACGATCGATCGCCTGGGCCTGCGCAAGTAGGCGGCGCCACCGGTCCGGCGAACCCCGCGACGAAGGCCTCCTCGAGGCACTCGCGGGGTTTTTCACTTCCGGGCCCCGTTCGCGCCGTTTCCATCCGGCTTTTCGCGGTCCCGTCGCGGCCCCCCGGGCCCGGCTTCCGTGCCCCCACTTCCCAAGAGGATCCCTACCCGTGAAATCGATCAAGAAGACCTTCGCGTTCGGCCGCCACCAAGTCACGCTGGAAACCGGCGAGATCGCCCGCCAGGCCGACGGCGCCGTCCTCGTCTCGATGGACGACACCGTGGTGCTCGTCGCCGTCACCGCCCGCAAGGACGTGAAGCCGGGGCAGGATTTCTTCCCCCTCACCGTCGACTACCAGGAGAAGACCTACGCCGCGGGCCGCATCCCCGGCGGCTTCTTCAAGCGCGAAGGCCGCCCGTCGGAGAAGGAGATCCTCACCTGCCGCCTGATCGACCGGCCGCTGCGCCCGCTCTTCCCCGACGGCTTCTACAACGAGGTGCAGGTCGTCGCGACGGTGCTCTCGATCAATCCCGAGGTCGACTCCGACATCCCGGCCATGATCGGCGCCTCGGCCGCGGTGACGCTCGCGGGCATCCCGTTCGACGGCCCCATCGGCGCGGCGCGCGTTGGCTACCTCGACGGCGAGTACATCCTCAACCCGACCAAGACCGAGCTCGAGAGCTCGAAGCTCAACCTCGTGGTCGCCGGCACCGAGCAGGCCGTGCTGATGGTGGAGTCGGAAGCGAACGAGCTCAGCGAGGAAGTGATGCTCGGCGCCGTGGTCTACGGCCACGAGCAGATGCAGGCCGCGATCCGCGCCATCAACGAGCTGGCCGACGA
>CAZURZ010000144.1:0-2437 GCA_964623465.1 uncultured Elusimicrobia bacterium | reverse complement strand
CGCCGCGGCGTCGGCCATCTTCTCGGGATCGACGTTGGAGGGGATGTCCGTCTCGAACGGCACCACGGGCGGCAGATCCGTCTCGGTCGTCAGGATGCCCGTCCCGTCGCCGTCGATGCGGCCGCCGTCGTAGTTGACGCCCGTGTTCACCGCCGCGAACTCGGACGGGCAGCCGTTGTCCGCGTTGCAGTTGTTCCCCACGGACAGCACCGCGCGCCCGTTGCCGGTCGCGAGCTGGACGAACGCCTTCTGGCTCTGGATCGCGTTCTGCGAGACCATGCCTTTGGAGAGATTGGTCCGGACCGTCGACACGCGCGGACCCGACAGGCGCCCGCCGCCGCCGCTGATGTTCGACTTCGGCACCTTCACGCCGGGCACGTTGGCCAGGCCGCCGGCGACCTTGTCGCTGGTCTTGGAACCGGCCGCGCCGCCGCTCCCGCCGAAAAAGCCCGCGCCCGCGTACGCGCCGCCGCCGAAGCTGCTCCCGCCCCAGGCTCCGCCCACGCCGACGTTGCCGTTGGCCCCGCCGGAGAATCCGCTCGAGCCGTTCGCGAACCCGGAGGCGAACGCGCTCTTCACGAAGCCCTCGCGCTCGCCGCGCAGGTCCTCGTCGTCGAGCGCCACCGCGTCGCCCTCGCCGCGGTCCTTCGCGTCGTCGGGATTGAGCACGCCCTGGACCCCGCCGCCGCCCTTGGCGAGCTTCTCGCCGGCCGCGCCCTTCGTCTCGAGGTCCTGCTTCTTGCCCTTCACGAAATCGAGCGAGCCGCCGCCCGCTCCGCCGGCGCCGTAGCCGCCCTCTCCCGCGCCGCCGCGCAGGAACGAGGACCAGCCGGCCTTCGCTCCGCTCTCCTTCGCGGCGCGAAACGCCGCCACCAGGTCGCCGTAGTCCTGCTTGCCGCCGCCCAGGCCCCACTTGGAGGTGTCCATGCCCGCCTTGCCCGCGATCCACGCGATCCCGGCCGCGACCCGGGCCCCGAAGGGCAGGCTCAAGATCAGAGACGACGGGCTCACGAACAAGAACGACGCCAGGATCGCCACCAGCAGGAGCGCCGACACGGTCTTGCGCGTGCGGATGAAGAGCAGCAGCGCGGCCAAGGCGCTCTTCTTTTTATTCCTCTGGATGAAGGTGCTCATGAGGTCTGTCCTTCGCCGCGCCCTAGGGCGTCGGCGTCCCGTTCTCTCCCTCGACGCGCGACGTCTCGCGGACCATGTTGTCGTGACGGATCAAGCCGTTGCGGCGCGCGGAGTCGTGCTCGTTCACGTTCGTCACGTCCGCCGGCGGGTTGCAGCTCGACGGCGGCGTACCCTCGTAGGCGCGGTCGATGCAGTAATTGTTGATGCGGTTCTGGTTCTGGTCGGTGTTCTGCTGCGCCAGGGCCGCGCTCATGGACTTGGCCATGGCCTGCATGGTTTGACTCATCTGGTACATGGCGATACCCATGCCGAAGATCATGAGGCCGATCAGGAACAGGTAAGGGCCGACGACAGGGATGCCTTTCATCGCCATCAAGGCGACGCCGATCGCCATCATCATCATGCCCTTCTTCTTCATCTCGCCGGCCTGCTTGGCCAACGCCGCGATCGCCGCGATCATCGCGGCCGTCTGCTGGGCCTGCAGGCCCACGTTCGGATTCGGGGTGGGCGCCGTGATGTCCGGAGCGCCGCCGCCGCCGCCGCCCGTTTCGCTGGGCGTGGTGACCGGCCCCGTGTCGAGACCGCCGCCCCCGCCGCCCTCGGTCGTCGCCGTGTTGATGCTGCCGCCGTCGAAAGCCCGCGAGGCGTTGCTCGACGCCCCCTCCGCCCCGGTCGAGCCCGCGCCGAGCATCGAGGCGCCGCGCGCCACCTTCAGCTGGCCGAAAGCCTTGTTCGCTTTGGGGCCCTGGCGGGTGGAGCCGGCCATCGCCCGGCCGGTCCGGCTCGTGCGCGTCGCCGTCATGCGCCCCTTCTCGCCGGACTTGATGTCGAACTTGCCCATCGTCGCGCCGAGCCGGTTGGCCGCGCTGTTGCCTCCGAAGATGTTCTTGCCGCCGAAGCTGCCTCCGCCGAGGCTCGACGACAGGCGCGCCCCGCTCAAGTTGTGCTCGAGGCCGGGCCGGTTCCAGCCCGCGCCCTGTCCCGCGGCGTCCGCGGTCTGCTCCGGCGGCGGGGCCTCGGCCGGCTGCTCGGCGGGCGCCTCTTCCTTCTTCTGTTCCGCGGCGTTGCCCGCGGTCTTGGCCGCGGGATCGAACATGATCTCGCCCTTGCTGGCGAGGTAGCCGGTGCGGTCGACGCCGCCGCCGCGCACGCGCATGGACGAAGTCAAGGCGCCCAGGTCGCCGCCCCCCAAGGCGCCGTCCGCGGCCGCGCCCATGAGGGAACCGTAAGCGAACAGGCCGGCGCCGCCGATGATCAGCGCGGCCGCCAGGCCGACCGCGATCTTGCCGAACAAGGTGCTGGT
>CAZURZ010000143.1:0-2608 GCA_964623465.1 uncultured Elusimicrobia bacterium | reverse complement strand
GGCAAGTTCCTGAAGGACTACAAAGAAGCGAACTGGTAGGACGTCAGGAGAAGCGCCGGCCCGCGGCGCGGTCGATCAGGATCGAGTTGACCATGTCGCCGAGCACGTTCACCACCGAGCGCGCCCGCGCGAGGATCCAGTCGACGGTCAGGAGCAGCGGCAGGATCTCGACCGGCAGCCCGGTCGTGGCCAAGACCAGCGCCAGCGAGATGAACCCCGCCTCGGGCACGCCCGCGATGCCCATAGCCGCGATCAGGCACGAGGCCGCCACCGAGAGCTGCTGGGCGAAGGACAGGTCGATGCCGTGGGCCTGGGCGACGAAGAGCACGGCCATCGCCTCATAGAGGATGATCCCGTCGTTGTTGAGGTTCGTGCCCACGCAGGCGCCGAGCGTGGCCGAGGTCTTGGAGACCTTCAGGTCGTCGAGCGCCTTGAGGGTGAGCGGCAGGGTGGCCAGGCTCGAATTGGCGCCGACCGAGTAGATCGCGGGCTCGCGCGCGGCCGCCCAGAACTTGCGCAGCGGCATCCGCGCGTAGGCGAGCAGCCAGCCTTGGTAGACGAGCAGCGGGTGCAGGGCCAGCCCGGCGAGGCCGATCGCGACGTAGGCGGCCAGGCCCTTGAGCGGCGAGAGGCCGTACTTGCCCACCGAGGTCGCCACGACGCCGAACACGGCCAGCGGCGCCACCGTGATGATCCAGCCGAGCACGACCGCCATCGCGCGGCGCAGGACGCCGATGCCGGACTCGATCCCCGAGACGGGCTCGCCCGCGTCCTTGAGCTTGCGCAGGGCGAGGCCGAGCGTCAGCGACAGGACCACGAGGGGGAAGATCGCGTTGTCGATGAAGGGCTGGACCAGGCTCGGCGGGACGATGTTGGAGAGGAAAGCCGCCAGGCCGAGCTTCTTGCCGGCGGCGACGCCCAACGCGGTCTCGACGCTGCCCGCCGAGGCGGCGGCCTCGGCCGCGAGGTGACGCCCGGGCTGGAAGACGTTGGAGAGGGTCAGGCCGATGGTCAGCGCGATCGTCGCGTTGATCGTCGCGAAGAAGGTCATGCGCAGGCCGTCCTTCCAGCCGACCGTCGCGGAGAGCACCTCGGACACGATCGTGAGGATCAGGAGGGGGGCGGCGGCGAGCTTGATCGCCTGGATGACGAGCTTGCCGAGCTCGCCGAAAGGAGCCGCCGCGGGGCCCAGCCACAGGCCGACGGGGACGCCGAGGACGAGGCCGACGACGATCCAGCCGGTGAGGCCGATCCTGCGCATGGCGGCATCATATATAATTCAAGCAGGTCCCCTTAGCTCAATGGATAGAGCCTCCGCCTGTCCGGCCTCCGGCCGGACTCTTTCTTGATATCGAAGGCGGAGGCTCCTCCGGTATAATCTGCCGACGTCCCCTTAGCTCAATGGATAGAGCCTCCGCCTTCTAAGCGGATGATCCAGGTTCGATTCCTGGAGGGGACACTTATTTTTTTTGGTATTCTCCGAACCATGAACATCCCCGCTCTGCCGCTCCTGATTCTCGCCCTGTGCGCGCCCGTGCGCGCCGCCGAGAGCAAGCCGTTCGACGCCCAGCGAGAGGCGTCGCTGCGCGCCTCGATCGAGTACGTGCTCACGCTTTCCGATGAGGATTACCGCGGCTTGGCGTCCGCCGCGGCCGCCCAGAGCCCCGCCCCGGCTTGGTCCAAATTCGACCGGCAGGCGCTGCTCAACCGGGCATTCCGCCGGCTGGCGGCCGAGAGAGACGCCGCGACCCCGGCGCCCGTCGAGGCGAGCCGGACGGGAAGCCCGGCGCGGCAAGCCGGGGCGCCTCTGGGAGACAACCGCGGCCGGCTGCCCGCGCGCGTCTACGACGACGCCGGCCGCACCGTCGCCGACGACGGCAAGGCCGCCGCCATCGACGCCGACCTGCTCGCCGAGACCGGCTGGTGGAGCGACTTGAATTCGTGGGCCAACGCGCAGCGCTTCCAAACCCACGGACCCACCGCGGTCGCCGCGGTGCGCGGGGGGCGCAAGCTCTCCACCGACACCGACAAGAGGATCTCTTCCTTGCTGGCCGAGATCGACGCCGGCGGCCCGGCGCTGGCGAGCGGCAAGCTCTCGCCGGCAGAAGCCGCGACGGTCCACATGGCCGCCGCGGACAAGTACCGCGAGATCGCGGGCTTCTTCGCGACGCAGGCCGCCGCTCCCGCGGCGGCCGCGGCGCCGGCGGCCGCCGCCAAGACGCTCTCCGCCAAGGAGATCTACCAGAAGGCCGCGCCGTCGGTCGTCCTGATCCTGGCCGCCGACGGCGGCGCCGGCGGCGGAGAGCTCGGCACCGGCTCGGTGATCGAGGGCGGACGGGTGCTCACGAACGCGCACGTCGTCGTCAGCGACAAGACCGGACGCCCCTTCGAGACGGTGCGCGTGTACCTGAAGCCGGAGAAGGTCTCGGGCGACTCCAAGCGCGACCTGCGCGATCCGGTCGAGGCGAAGGTCGTCCGCTTCGACCGCGGGCTCGACCTCGCCGTGCTCGAGCCCGCCTCGCGGCTGCGGGCGGCCCCGATCGCTCTCGGCGACGACTCCGCCGTCGAGCCGGGAGACCCCGTCGTCGCCATCGGCCACCCGGAGCAG
>CAZURZ010000142.1:0-2630 GCA_964623465.1 uncultured Elusimicrobia bacterium | reverse complement strand
GCGCGAGCAGGTACTTGAAGCGCTCGTTGGTGTCCTTGGCCGTCTTGTGGCCGGCGAACATGCGCATCGTCCACGGTGTCATGCGGTAGCCGCCGCTCTTGATGCCGCGCGTGAAGGGGAACCGTCCGGGAGCGCCGATCGCCTCCGCGGGGGGGAGATCCTCAGGACCGTACTCGCGCTTGACCGGGATGCCCGACAGCGTCGTCGGATCGGCGGCCGGCGGCGCGGCCGGGGCCTTCGCCTTCTCGGCCGCTCGGCTCACTGGCGGTTCCTCCGGGCCTTGCTGCGCCGCTCTTCCATCTTGCGCAGATTCTCCTGGCGGCGCTGCTGGCCGCGGTCCGCCTTCTCCTTGCGCTTCTGCTCGATCTTCTCGCGCATGGCCTGGCGCTTCTCGATGAAGGCCTTGCGGCGCTCGCGCATCTTCTCCATCAGCTTCTTGCGCATCTCGCGGCGCTGCTCCGGCGGCAGGGCCTTCCACTTGGCCTTGATGGCGGCGATGCGGCGCCCGTGAGCGCGCATCGCCGCGCGGCGCGCGATGAAGCGGTTCAACTGGGCGGCGTGCCCCGGCCCCGCCCCCTGCTTGACCGAGGTCTCCTGATTGGAGATCAGCAGCTCCGGAGCGCCGCCGGCGCCGCCGCTCACCTCCACCTTCCCTTCGTCGAAGACGCCGACGTGCGAGTGCTCGCCCTCGACTTCGACGCCGAACTCGGTGCCGCGGACCGCGGCGACCGCGTGCGGCGTGCGGATCTTGAGGCGGTGATTGCCGAGCTTCTGGATCTTGGCGAGCAAGGCGCCGGCCGCCAGGAAGAAGGAGGAGTCGCCCTTGTCGGACTGCTCGATCTTCAGATCGGAGTTCGCCTTGACCGTGATCAGGCTTCCGCCGTCGAGGGCGACCTCGGCCGAGCCGCCCTCGCCGACGACGACGCGGTCGCCGTCCTCGAGCGGCATATCGGCTTCGGCGGAGACCTCGGGAGAGCCGTCGGCGGGCTGGATCGACACGTCGCCCGACGTCTCGGCGATCCGGGCGTCCCACTTCTCCGCGCGCGCGGACTCCGCGGCCGCGCCGGCGGCGCAGACGGCCAGGACGGCGGCGAGCAGGATCTTCATGAGGTCAGCTCCACTTTGACGAATTGATGTTTTCCCATCTTGAGCGTGAACGCGGCGGGAGCGGAAACCGGGGAGTCGGCGGCGACCTTCACGCCGTCGATCTGCACGCCGCCCTGCGAGATCAGCCGGCGCGCTTCGCCGAGGGACTTGGCGGCGCCGGCCTCGACGATCAGCTTGGCGAGCGCGATCCCGGGCGCCGCCTTGACGACGCGCAGGTCGGTGGGGAGCTCCTTCTTGGAGAACGTGGACTCGAAATACGCGAGCGCTTCGTCGCCCGCCTTCGCGCCGTGGTACTTGGCGACGAGCGTGCGGGCCAGCTCTTTCTTCGCCTTCATCGGGTGCGCGGCCCGCACCGCGTCGAGATCCGCGCCGGTGAGCAGTTCGTAGTAGGAGAGCATGAGCTCGTCGGAGACGCGCATGGTCTTGCCGAACATGTCGTTGGGCGGGTCGTTGAGGGCGATCGAGTTGCCGTAGGACTTCGACATCTTCTTCTCGCCGTCGAGGCCGACGAGCAGAGGGACCGTGAGCGCGACCTGCGCCTCCTGGCCCGCGTCCTGCTGCATCTTGCGGCCCATGAGCAGGTTGAAGAGCTGGTCGGTGCCGCCGAGCTCGACGTCGGCCTTCACGGCGACGGAATCCTGGCCCTGGAGCAGCGGGTAGAACGTCTCGAGCATGGACAGCGGGGAGTTCTCGGCGATGCGCTTCTTGAAGTCCTCGCGGGCCAGCACCTGCTGGACCGTGTGCTTCTTGAGCACGTCGAGCAGGCCGTCACGCATGAAGGGCACGAGCCACTCGGAGTTGAAGCGAAGCTCGGTCTTCGCCTCGTCGAGCACCTTGAACGCCTGCGCGCGATACGTCTCGGCGTTCTTCTTGACCTCGTCGGCGGTGAGGGTCGGGCGGGTCGAGTCCCGGCCCGAGGGATCGCCGACCATCGCGGTGAAGTCGCCGATGATCAGGACGGCCGTATGACCCAGGTCCTGGAACTGGCGCAGCTTGGTGAGCACGACGGAATGGCCGAGGTGCAGGTCGGCGGAAGTCGGGTCGACTCCCAGCTTGATGCGCAGAGTACGCCCCGAACTCAGCTTTTTAGCGAGCTCGGCGTCGCTGACGAGGGAGACCGTCCCTCGCTTCAGGCGCTCCAGAGGGGTTTTTTCCACGCTAATGAGGAATATAGCTTATCCCCATTGGGCTTCTCCACCCCAATCCGGTCACAGCATGTCGTAGGGGTCGGCGTCGAGCGTGAGCTTGACCGTGGACGACAACGGCAGGGCGCGGGCGGCCTTGAGCACGCCTTCGACGGCCGCGGGGGCGGCCTTGATCAGGACGTGGGAGCGGAACTTGCCGCGCACCTGGCGCAGGACCGCCGGCGCGGGCCCGACGACGTCCGCGTCCGGCGCGGCCGCGCGCAGGGCGTCGGCCCAGGCGGCGGCGGCGGCCTCGAGCTTGGCCTCGTCGGGCGAGGCCAGCACGGCGCGGATCAGCCCGCCCGACGGGGGGTAAGCCAGTTCGCGGCGGGCGGCGAG
>CAZURZ010000141.1:0-2659 GCA_964623465.1 uncultured Elusimicrobia bacterium | reverse complement strand
TCGCCGGCCTGCGGCGTGCCCATGATGCCGAGGATCTCGACCGGAGTGGACGGGCCCGCGGACTGCACGCGCGTGCCGACGTCGTCGATGAGGGCCTTGATCTTGCCGTGCGCGAGGCCCGCGACGAACGCGTCGCCGACCTTGAGCGTGCCGGCCTGGACGAGCACGGTGGAGACGGCGCCGCGCTTGGGATCCATCTTCGCCTCGATGACCGTGCCGTAAGCGGGGCGATCCGGATTGGCTTTCAATTCGAGGATCTCGGCCTGGAGCAGCAGGGACTCCAGCAGCTTGTCGAGATTGAGGCGCTTCTTGGCGGAGACGTCCTGGAAGATGTTCTTGCCGCCCCACTCTTCGGGCTGCAGCCCCAAGTTCGCGAGGTCCTGGCGGATCTTCTGCGGATTCGCGCCGGGCAGGTCGATCTTGTTGACCGCGACGATGATCGGCACGGAGGCCGCCTTGGCGTGGTCGATGGCCTCGATGGTCTGCGGCATGATGCCGTCGGTGGCGGAGACGACGAGAATGACGATGTCGGTGACCTTGGCGCCGCGCGCGCGCATGGCGGTGAAGGCCTCGTGGCCGGGGGTGTCGAGGAAGACGACCTCGCCCTTCTCCATCTTCACCTTGTAGGCGCCGATGTGCTGGGTGATGCCGCCGGACTCGCCCTCGGCGACGCGCGCCGAGCGGATCGCGTCGAGCAGCGAGGTCTTGCCGTGGTCGACGTGGCCCATGATCGTGACGACGGGGGGACGCGCCTTGAGCTTCGCGGGGTCCTCCTTCTCCTTCGTCGTGACGGCGAGCTCCTCTTCTTTGTACATCGCGACGACCTCGATCTCGAAGCCGAAGTCGGCGGCGATGAGCTGGGCGGCCTCGGTCTCGAGGCGCTGGTTGATGGTCGCGAAGATGCCCAGGCCCATGAGCTTCTTGATGACGTCGTTGGTCTTGACCTCCATCTTCTCGGAGAGCTCGCGGACCGTGATCATCGACGAGACCTGGATCTTCTTGAGCGCGCCCTTCGGAGCGGCCTCGACGGGCTTGGCCGCGGGGCGCTGCTGCGGACGGCTGCCGCCGCCGGGACGCTGGCCGGGGCGGTTCTGGCCGGGCATCGGCGGGCGCGGCGCGCCGGGGCGCGGCGCGAAATTCGGGCGCGTGGTGATGGCGCCGGGGCGCAGGATGACGGGCTTCTGCGGGCCGGTGGTGCCGGGCTTCGCCGGGATCGGCGCGGGAGCACCGGGCACGGGCGGCTTCGCCGCGGGCGGGACAGGCGCGCCGGGAGCGGCGGGCTTGGGCGCGACGGGAGCGGCGGCGCCGGCGACGGGCGCGGGCGGCGCGATCGGCTTCGGGGGAAGGGGACCGGTGACGCCGGGCTTCACGACGGGCGACGGCACGGTGCCGGGAACGACCGCCGGCTTCGCGACGATCGGGGCCTGCGCGGGCGAGGGGGCCGGCGCCGGCGCGGGAGCGGCGACGGGAGGAGGAGCGACGACGGGCTTCGGCGGGGCCGGAGGCTTCGGGAGCGCGGCGCCGGCGGCGAGGCGCGTCACGGTCGGACCGGAGGAGGTCGCGGCTCGCTTCTTGAACATCGCGAACGCGGAGACGAGATTGGAAGTGGGCGGCGCGATCGAGCCTTCTTCCTGCTTGGTGCGCACCTCGGCGGCGGCCTTGGAAACGCCCTCGACCTCGGGCTTCGCGGCGGCTTTCTTCTTGGCGGGGGACTTCGCCTTGGGGGCGGCTTTGGCCTTCGGAGCGGCCTCCTTCGCCTCTTTCTTCGCCGGAGCCTTCTTCGTCGTCTTCTTTTCCATTTTGTCCTTGATCCTACAGGCCATTATAGCAAAAAGAGGGGGCCGGGTCCCAGGCGGAACCCGGCCCCCTGACGGCGCGTAACGCCTTATTTAGAAGCTTCCTGGGCGGCGGCGATGATCTTAGCCGCCGTCTTCTCGCCGACGCCGGCGTCCTTCAACTGTTCGGGAGACGCCGCGGCCAAGGCCGCGGCCGTCGTGATGCCCGCCTTGACCAAGGTCTCGAGCGTCTTCGGGCCGATGCCCTCGATCTTGGACAGCGATTCATCGGCCGCCGAGGCCGCAGCGGCGCCCTTGGCGGGTTCCGCCTTGACCTCGAGCGTCCAACCCGTGAGCTTCTGCGCGAGCCGCACGTTCTGTCCGTCCTTGCCGATGGCCAGGGCGAGCTGCTCCTCGGCGACGAGGATCTCGGCGATGCGGTTCTCCGGATCCATGACCTGGACGGAGGAAACCTTGGCCGGAGCCAGCGCGTTGGCCAGGGACTCCTCGACGCCCTCGGAGAACGGGATCAGGTCGATGCGCTCGCCCGCGACCTCGTTCATGATCGAGCGGATGCGCGAGCCGCGCAGCCCGACGCAGGAGCCGATCGCGTCGACGCGCGGGTCGTTGGACTTCACGACGACCTTGGCCCGGAAGCCCGGGTCGCGCACGATGCGGACGATCTCGACGGTCTTGTCCGCGATCTCGGGGACCTCCTGCTCCATGAGGCGCTGCAGGAACAGGTCGGCCGCGCGCGAGAGCACGACGGCCGGGCCTCTCTGAGATTTATCGACGCGGAGAATCACGGCGCGCACGTTGCCGCCGAGGTTGTAGCGCTCGCGGCGGATCTGCTCGCGCGGGGGCAGCACGCCCTCGGTCTTGCC
>CAZURZ010000140.1:0-2673 GCA_964623465.1 uncultured Elusimicrobia bacterium | reverse complement strand
GTCATGGGCTGCTACGGCATCGGCGTCACGCGCGTCGTCGCCGCCGCCATCGAGCAGGGCCACGACAAGGACGGCATCGTCTGGCCCTCCGAGATCGCCCCCTTCCACGTCGCCGTCGTCGTCCTCGACGAGGCCGACGAGCCCAAGGTCCGCCCGGCCGTCGACGCGCTCGTCGGTGCGCTCGAGGCCAAGGGCATCGAGGTGCTCGAGGACGATCGCGACGGCAAGCCCGGCGTGAAGTTCAAGGACATGGACCTCATCGGCATCCCGCACCGCCTCGTCGTCTCCAAGCGCACGCTGGAGGCCGGCGAGGCCGAGTACAAGAAGCGCGGGAGCGCGGACGCGGAACGTTGGAAGCTCGAGGACGCGCCGGAGCGCGTGGCCTTCGTCCTCGGCGGCGCGGTCCCCACGGCGCGTTGAACCCCGAGCTCTCGCGTTCCTGCCTTGTCTGCGGCCTGCCGCTGGTGGGCGTCTGGGGCGCGGCTGCGGCCCTGGCCGGCGTGCGGCGTAGTTCCCGCAATCCGCATTGCTGCACGCGCTGCAACGTCCACATCGAGGAAGGCCGCCTCGTCGAACTCACGATGGTCTTCGCCGATCTCTCCTCCTTCACGGAGATGACCGCGCGCCTTGGCGCCGACTCGACGTACGGCGTCGTCGACAAATACCTGCGCGCGGCCGCGGGCGTTTTGACGGCGCGGGGCGCCTTCATCGACAAGTACATCGGGGACTGCGTCATGGCGTTCTTCAATGTGCCGGTCAAGCGCCCGGACCACTCGGCTGCGGCCGTCGACGCGGCTCTCGAACTGCAGCGCGCTCTCCCCGCGCTGTCGAATGAACTGGGCCATGAACTGCGCGCCTCGATCGGCATCGCGACGGGGTGGGCGCGCGTGGGGCGCCTCGGTTCCGACGACGCCAAGGATTACACAGCCATCGGAGACGTCGTCAATCAGGCCGCGCGCCTGCAGGCGCAAGCCCGCGCCGGCGAAATACTGATCGCAGAGAACGTCTACGCGCTCGTCGCTTCCCGCTATCCGGGTGCGTCGCGGGAGGCGCTGCGCCTCAAGGGCTTTCGCGAGCCGAGCGTCGCCTATCGCCTCACCGGCGGCGGCGCGCCCGGGATGCCCGCCCCGCTCGCGCCGGTCCCCTCGGGGCCCGTTCTGACCTTGACCGGGTTTCTCGCGGCGCTGGCGGGCGGCGCATGCCTCGGCAAGGTCTTCGTGGGCTCGTGGGCCCTCTCGCTCGGCGCGGGTCTCGGCTCGGGCCTGCTCGCCGCCGCCGTCTGGCTCGACAAGTCTCCGTTGCGCGTCCCCCTCCTGATCGTCGCGTCTCTCGCTGCCGGGGCGAGTCTGTTCATGCTTTGGCGCGAGCATCGAGAGCGCGCCGCGCACGAGCCGAAGAACGGCTGCGTCGTCGCCACTCCGTCGGAGCGTCGCCGGAACCTGCTCGTGGCCGCCGCGTCCTTCACGGCGCTGTTCCTCGTCGCCGGGGAGTTCGTTCTTCACACCGTGAGCGGCTGGAACTTCCGCGTGTCGCACGGGCTGACGGCTCCGGGCGAGGCCCCCGCGCCCGCGGCCACTGCTGAAACGCGGCCGCGCTAGGAGGCTTGACGCCGGGCGCGCCATCTTGCTACAATGACAACGTTCGCCCACCGTGCGTTTCGGTGGGCGCGCTTTCTTAAGGAGTGGCCGCCGTTCGGGCCGCTCTTTTTATTGGCCAAAAAACCATGGATGCCCAAGAGATTGAGACGCTTCTGACGCCGATCATCGAACAGGAGGGCGGCGAACTCGTCGACCTCCAGTGGCGCAAGGAAGGCCCTTCGTGGGTCCTGCGCCTGTTCCTCGACAAGCAGGGCGGGATCACCCTCGACGACTGCGAGTATTTTTCGAACCGCGTCGGCGCCGCGCTCGACGAGGGCGACAAGATCAGCAAGTCGTACGTCCTCGAGGTCTCCTCTCCGGGGCTGGACCGGGTCATCAAGAAGGACAAGGATTTCGTGCGTTTCGCCGGGAAGCCGGTGAAGCTGCGCCTGAAGCTGGCGGAGGCCAACGGCCAGCGTAAGTTCACCGGCGTGCTGCAGGGCCTGAAGGAAGGGAAGGTGGAGGTTCTCGTCGAGAAGAACCTCAAGTCGTTCGACCGGACGAACGTCGACGAGCTGCGGCTCGACGACTCGGCCGCGGCGGACTTGGAGGATTGAGTTTATGAGCAAATCCGAACTGATGGGCGCGTTGGAGCAGATCGCGCGCGAGAAGAACATCCCGGTCGAGGAGATTCTCTCCATGATCGAGGGGGCCGTCGTGTCCTCGCTGCGCAAGAACGTCGGCAAGAACGCCGACATCCGCGCGACGATCGACCGCGAGAGCGGCCAGTTCTCCGCCGTCGTGGCGAAGAAGGTCGTCGAGACCGTCGCCGATCCCGAGCTCGAGCTCACGCCCGAGCAGGCGCAGAAGTACAAGAAGGGAGCGAAGGTCGGCGACGAGGTGGTCTACGCCGCCCCCGCGGCCGACTTCGCCCGCATCGCGGCGCAGACCGCCAAGCAGGTCCTGACCCAGCGCGTGCGCGAGGTCGAGCGCGACAAGCTCTACGAGGAGTTCAAGCCGAAGGAGGGAGAGGTCGTCTCCGGCTCCGTCCACCGCTTCGTCGAGCGCTCGATCAGCGTCGACCTCGGCAAGACCG
>CAZURZ010000139.1:0-2755 GCA_964623465.1 uncultured Elusimicrobia bacterium | reverse complement strand
GCCGGCGCCGACGCGCATCCCGGCGCCGCCCGTGCCGAGCGCGTCCGTACCGCCTCCGCCGTCCGCGCCCGGGCCGGTCCCTCCGCCCGCTCCCGTCGCGCCCGCGCCCGCGCCCGCGCCCGCCAAGGCGCCGGCGCCCGCTCCCGCCGCGCCGCCGGCGCCGTCGCGCCCGACGGCGACCTTCGCTCAGACGCCGCGCGTCGCCCCGCCGCTCGCGGCGGCCAAGCCCAAACCCGCGGCCGCCGAGGCGCCGGCGCCCCGGCCGAAGGGGCCGCAGTGGGTGTTCGAGGGGGTGGTCTACGATCTCATCTCCACGCGCGGCGTATTCGGCGCCCGCCTCCTGTTCTTGGACGCGGAGGAGAACGAAGTCGCGTCCTGCGAGACGAGCGCCAGCGGGAAGTACCGCGTGACGATGCCGGCCGGGCCGGCGGCGGGCTATCAGATGCGGGTGCTGCACGAGGATTACTCGGGCAAGCACATCGACGAGCTCGACTCGACGAGCTCCCTGCGCCGCGCCGACCTCGAGCAGCGCAAATTCCTCATGCAGGCCGGGGCGCGCAGCCTCCCCTGGGTGGGAACGGCGGGCAAGACCGTGCGCCGCGACATGGCGCTCGTGCCCCAGGCCTCCGAGGAATGACGGCCGCCCAGGCGGTTCTGCTGGGCGCGATACAGGGACTCACGGAGTTCCTGCCGGTCTCCAGCTCGGCTCATCTGGCGCTGGCGCCCCGGTTCTTCGCCTTCCCCGATCCCGGCCTGACCGTAGACGTGGCCCTCCATCTGGGGACTTTGCTGGCCGTGCTGGTCTATTACCGCGCGACGTGGACCGGCCTCATCCTCGGCGCCGCGCGCGAGCCGCGCGGAGAAGAGGCCCGTTCGCTCGCCCTCCTGGCGCTCGCCACGCTCCCCGCGGTGGCCGCCGGCCTGCTCCTGGAGGACGCGGCCGAGGAGGCGTTCCGGGATCCGCGCCGCATCGGCGCCTGCCTCATCCTCTTCAGCGGCGTCATGCTCTGGGCCGAGCGCCGCGGCGCGGACGCCGGAGCGCAGTGGCGCTCGGCGGGCGCGCGCGTCGTGCTGCTCGTCGGCTGCGCGCAGGCGCTGGCGCTCATGCCCGGGGTCTCCCGCTCGGGCGCCACGATGAGCGCCGCCCTGCTCCTCGGCCTCGGCCGCGCGCAGGCGGCCGAGCTCTCCTTCTTGATGTCGACTCCCATCGTGGCGGGCGCCGCCGTCCTGAAGCTGCGCCACCTCGGCGCGGCGGACGTGACGACGCCCTTTCTCCTCGGGCTCGCGACGTCCGCGGCGGTCGGCTTCGCGGCGGTCGGCGCGTTCCTGCGCTTCCTGCCGAAGGGCGGCCTCAAGCCCTACGCGGCTTACCGCTCGGCGGTCGGCGCCGCGGCGTTGCTGCTCCCGCGCTGATCCCAATCGAGCGCCCCGGACAGGGCGGGAGCGCGGACCGTCCTGCGCGGCGCGCGCGCGGGAGCGGGAGTCGCGACGGGCGGGGTCCCGAACGCGTTCCGCAGTTCGGGCAGCTTCGGATAAGCCCGGTCGCCGGGGCAGTCCGTCATCTTGTAGTCGCGGTGCCCCTTCAGGGAGTGAGGATCGATGCCGAATCGCGCCACGAGGAAGCGGCCGATCGAGGCGACCGCCGCGAGCTGGGCGGCGGTCGGCTTGTCGTCGCGCGGCGCGTGATAGGAGCCGAGCAGGACGATCCCGACGTTGCCCTCGTTGTTGCTCAAGGTGTGCGCCCCGAGGGTGCCGAGGGGGCGCCCCTCCAGGATGTTGCCGACGGAGTCGACCAGATAGTGGTAGCCGACGTCGCTCCAACCGCGTCCGTTCTGATGGAATCCCTGGATGAACAGGGCCTCGGCCTTGCTCTCCGCGAGCGAGGCGGTCCGCCGCCCGTCGGTGTGGTGCAACGTGACGCGCCACGGCAGCGGGTCGGGCGAGAACGGATTCGTCGGCGGACGCGCTCCCCAATCCGCCCGTCCGGTCATCGGCGGCGGCGCGGCCGCCGGATCGGCCGGACCCCGGGCGGGCGGCGCGGACGGAGCCGCGGACTCGGGCTCGTCAGCGTAGACCTCGGCGGAGTAGATCGCCACGCGGTGGTCGGAGCGCACGCCGGCGTCGAGCGCCCGCAGGCGCACCGCGCCTCCCCGGCGAGGGAAGCGCCCCCGCGCCCAGAAGCGCCCATCCGGCCTCCGGTGCATCTCGAGATCGACCCAAGGATCGATCCAGCTCGTGCGTCCCGCCTGAAAGCGGACGCCCGGATCGGGCATCTCGCCCTGTATCAGCAGGACGTCCCACTCTTCGCCCGGAAGGTCGCTGTCGCCGCTGTCGAAGAGGACGCGAGAAGCGGGAGGTCCGCTGAGAACCTGGAAGCCCTCCGCGCGCTGGGAACGGAAGGTGAGCCCGCGGCCGAGATCCCCGGCGACGGCCGGCGCCGCGAGCAGCGCCGCGGCCAGCGCCAGCTCAGCGCGCACAGGCGGCCTCGACGGCGTCGATCTCCTTGGGCACGGACGTGAGATTCTCGGGCGGGCCGCCGGCGCGGACGACGACGTCGTCCTCGATGCGGATGCCGCCGAAGCCGAGGAACGTGTCGGCCAGGGCGAAGTTCACCGAGGCCTTGTGCTTCCTGCGCAGGACCGGGTCCTTGAGCAGCGCCTCGATGAAGTAGACTCCCGGCTCCATCGTGATCACGAAGCCGGGCTCGAGCCGGGCGACGAAGCGCACGGGCACCTTGGTCGGGTTGGGCATCACG
>CAZURZ010000138.1:0-2764 GCA_964623465.1 uncultured Elusimicrobia bacterium | reverse complement strand
GAGCCGTACTTGACGGCGCGGTCCGCCTCGAACTTCTTCACGAGCTCCTCGTAGTTCTTGAGCCGCTCGGAGAGTTTTTCGACGGCGTTCTCGACGGCGACCTTCTTCTCGTCGAGCTCGCTCTTCTGCTTGACCCGCTCCGTCTCGAACTTCTGCTCGGCGAGCTCGAGCAGGGCGCGGAAGTCCTCGCGCGCCTGGAGGCGCGACGCCTCGTCGTTCTTGCGCGAGGAGAAGAAGACGAGGTAGAACACCGCGCCGGCGACGCAGGCGCCGGCGACGACGGCCAGCAGGATCGTCAGCGCGTTCATTTCTTCTTCCTCGTCGTCAGGATGCGCGCCGCCTCGAGATCGAGCGACTCGAGCTTGCACGTGCGGCCGGTCTCGAGGTAGAGCTTGAGCTTGGCCAGGCCGTCCTCCCAGGCGCGCGCGTAGCCGGCGTAGAAGCGGTCGGCCTTCGGAGACGGGAAGCCCGCGTGCAGCCAGGTCACCTCGCTGCCGCCCTTGGCCGGAAGCACGAACACCGAGGTCAGCGCGGGGACGATCGTCTCGCCGCGCAGGGGCTTGAACAGCCAGGCGACCTTGCGCCCGGGCTCCAGGTCGACGAAGACGCCCTCGCGCTCGCCGAACACCGCGCCGCCGCGCACGCGCGGCCAGATCATGCGCAGGCGCCCGGCGTTGCGGGCGTCGGTCTCCGCGCCGAGCAGCCACCAACGCGTCAATTCACGGGCCGAGGTGAGGCTGCGGTAAACGTGTTCCGGTTTGGCTCGGATCAGGGCCGCGAGGCGGATGTCGCGGACGGCGGGAAGGCGCTTCTCGGCGGACGGCATGGGATTGAGTGTAGCACAGGACCCGCGAACAGGCCAGTGCCGGATATTACCTTATTTACGAGAGGCCGACGGGCCGGGAACCCGGACCTTGACTCCCCCCGGGCCCGCCGTGCGCGGCATGAAGGAGCCGATGAGGCCGGCGAACTTGTCGACGTGATTGTAGTGGCCGCGCTCGGTGGCGGGATAGGTCAGCACGTAGAAGCCGTCCTCGATCGGCACGACGGCGTACGAGTGCTTGCGCAGGACGAAAGGCTTTCCGGTCCCGCTCTGCTCGCTGATGCCCCAGCGGTTCGCCTCGGGAGCGGCCACGGGCGACTCCACGATGAAGGCCTTCGCCTTCAGGCCCGACTGCAGCAACGTGATCTCGGGCACGACCTCGACGGCGTCCGTCTCGCCGGCCTTCTTGTAGGACAGCTTGCTGTCGAGGGACATCAGCACATACCGCGGCCCGTAGACCTGGGACAGCATCTGGGAGATGAAATCGTCGACTCCGCCGTACATCTCCAGGCGGCCGTCGGGAAGCCGGTGCGCGCGGTTGCGGCGGTACCAGCGCACGCTCAGGCTGGGCGCGCCGAGATAGAAGTCGGGATCGAAGGGGCCGATGAAGACCGTCTGCGCGTAGTCGGTGTCCTGCTGGTCCGTCATCACCTGCCAGCCCCACGGAACCGAAACCGAGAAATCCTTGTTGATGGACGTGTAGTCCGCGTATTTAGGCGGATTGCAGGCCGCGGCGGCGAGCAGCGTGACGGCGAAAATTGCCTTTATTTTCATCGTATTCGGCGGTCCCGAGTATACCAGGACGACCCGGGCTTGTCCAGGTCAGTCTTCCTCGCCCGGCGCGGGCAGCGACTTGGCCCGGGCCTCGGCCTCGCGGGCCGCCGGCTCCTCGCCCAGGCGCCGGTGCAGGGCCGCGAGGCGCGGCAGGATCTCGGCTTCGGCGCGGACGTCGTGGAGCGCCTGGGCGGAGCGGACGGCCCGGTGATAGGCCGCCAGCGCCTCGCGCTCGCGGCCGCGCGCCTCGAGCGCGAACGCGTAGGCCGCGCCCAGCTCCGGATCGCGCCGCAGCCGCGGACGCTCGCGGGCCAGCTCGAGATGCCGGTCGGCCTTGTCGGCGAGCCCGAGCTTGCCGAGAGCGTAGCCCTTCCACAGCAGCGCCTGGACGCTGTCGGGGGCCTGCACGAGCCAGCGGTCGAGCTCCTCGAGCACGGCGCCGGCTTTGCGCTTGTCCGCCAGCAGGGGATCGAGCGCGTCGGGCCACATCCGGTTCGGCGAGACGAGGCGCATCGGCCGCGCCGGGACGAGCCAGGCGTTGCGGCCGCTGCGCTTGAGGTAGACCAGGGCGCGGTCGTCCGCGTAGGCGAGGGCCCAGCCCGGATTCTCGTCGATGACGCGCGCCGGCGCGCCGGCGCGGCGGTTGAGGATCACCGCGTAATCGAAGCCGTAGACCTGGTCGAGCTGGGTGAACGCCGAGCGCCAGGACGCGGCCTCGGCCCGGAACTTCGCGGAGTACAGGCCGGGGCGCCGGTCGATGAACACGGGCCGGCCCGCCAGGCCGATGAGCTCGGCGCCGGACGCCGCTTCGTTGAACATCCGTCCGCCGACCGCGTTCGACTTCAGGAAGTGCGCCGCTCCGGAGAGCGTCGGGGCGCCGTAGCCGCGCGCCCGGGACAGCGGCGCGGTGATGAACTTCTGGTAACCGGCCAGCAGGAAGCCGACGAGCAGCGCCCAGCGCAGCACGCGCGGCCAGGTGTCGGCGCGCGGCGTCAGCCAGTGGCCCAGGGCCAGCGCGACGACCGGGCAGGCCGCGAGCACCCCGAGCGGCCGCAGGCCGGGAAGCACCAGCGAGAGCGCGATCACCGTCGTCGCGGCGACCGTCGTGACGAACTCCTGCTGGAGCGTGTACCAGCACGCGGCCAGGCCCGCGAAGAACGGGAGATC
>CAZURZ010000137.1:0-2922 GCA_964623465.1 uncultured Elusimicrobia bacterium | reverse complement strand
GAGCTCGCCAACGTCAACCGCTGGCGCGGCCAGATCGGTCTTGCGCCGATCGAGGAGGCCGGGCTGATCAAGGCCCGCCAGAGTCTCGTCTCCAAAGCGGGCATGGTGGCTCTCTATGATTTCACCAGCGAGGGCGCGGCGAAGACGCGCCTCGTCGCCGGAGCGATCTTCGCCGAGGACAGCACCTGGTTCTTCAAGCTGATGGGCGACGACGAGGCCGCGTCCGCCGCGCGCCCGGCCTTCGTGTCCCTCCTGCGGAGCCTGCGTGCCGCGCGGTAAGAATCGTCTCGTCGCCGCGCTGAGCTCGCTCGAGCTCGCGATCGCCTGCTTCGTCCTGCTGATGCTCCTCGTCGTCGCCTGCACGCTCGCCCAGGTCCAGCTCGGCACGCACCTGGCGGTGCAGAAGTACATCCGCTCCTTCCTGGTCTGGTGGACGCCCGAAGGCGCCTCCTTCCGCGTGCCCGTGTTCCCCGGCGGCGGGCTCGTCGGCGCCGTGCTTCTGGCCAACCTCGCCTTCGCCCAGTTCCTGCGCCTGGAGCGCTCCTGGCGCAAGGCGGGGCTGTGGATCATCCACTTCGGCCTGGCCTTCCTGTTCGTCGGCGAGTTCGCGACCGCGTTGTTCCAAGTCGAGTCGCGCATCCCGATCCTGGAGGGCGAGACGCGCGACTGGTCCGAGGACTACCGCCTCATGGAGCTGGCCGTGACCGACGCCACCGACCCGGGCTTCGACGATGTGCGCGGGATCCCGGAGTCCCTGCTCGAGCCCGGCGCCGTCCTGCGGCCCGAAGGCCTGCCCTTCGAGCTGCGCGTGCGCGCCTGGCATGAGAACGCCGAACTGCGCCCGCGCGAAGCCGGCGATCCGCCGTCTCCGGCGACCGCCGGCGTCGGCCCCGGCCTGGCTTTCCGCCCCGCCCCGCCGGTGACCGTCGACGACGCCGAGAACACGGCCGTCGCCGTGGTCGAGGCGGTCGCGCCCGGCGGCCGCTCGCTCGGCACGTTCCTGCTCTCCAACGCGCTCGGCGCGCCGCAGGGCTTCGTCCACGAGGGCCGGACCTGGCGCCTGGCGGTGCGCAACCGGCGCTACTACCTGCCCTTCACCTTGACGCTCAAGGATTTCCGGCACGACGTGTACCCGGGCACGGACATCCCGAAGAACTTCTCGAGCCTCGTGCGCTTGAAGGACCCGGCCGCGGGCGAGGACCGCGACGTGCTGATCTCGATGAACGACCCGCTGCGCCACGGCGGGCGCACGTTCTACCAGGCGAGCTTCGGCCAGAACGACACGCTCTCGGTCCTGCAGGTGGTGCGCAACCCGGGCTGGACGATCCCCTACCTCGCCTGCGTGCTCGTGGCCGCCGGCCTGCTCTGGCATTTCGGGGCGGCGCTGGCCAAGACGGTCCGGAGCGCCGCGTGAAGCGCCTTCCCGCCGCCGTCTTCGCCGCGGGCCTGCTGCTCGCCGCCCTGCCGCTCGCGCGTCCCGCCGCGAAGGGCGGGTTCGACGCCGCCGGCTTCGCCGCCTTGCCCGTTCTCGAGGGCGGGCGCGTCAAGCCGCTCGACAGCTTCGCGCGCAACGCCCTGCTCCTGATCCGCGGCAAGCAGAACGCGCTCGTCGACGGCAAGCGCCTGGACGCCGGAACCTGGCTGCTCGACGCCGCCTACAAGCCCGAGGCCGCCGACACCTACCCGGTCTTCCTCATCGACGAGCCCGAGATCCTCGACCTGCTCGGCCTGGAGCACGGCAAGGCCCGGACGTTCGCCTACTGGCAGATCGAGCCGCGCCGCGCCGAGGTGGCCGAGCAGGCGCGAGCGGCGAACGAGGTTCCCTCCGCCCGCCGCTCGCGCTTCCAGGGCGGCGTCCTCGCTCTCGACCGCCGGCTCGTTCTCTACGAGCGCATCAAGAACACCTTCATGGTCTCCGGCCAGCGCGACCCCGCCGTCGAACTCGCCGTGTTCGGCGAAGTCGTGCCGCTCGCGCTCAAGGCGCTGCACGGCGGACGGGCGACGGCGAAGGAGCGCGACGCGGTGAAGGTGCTCGCCGAGCTGCTCCAGCGCTACAAATTCCTGGCGAAGGCCGCCGCCTTCAAGCCGCTGCCTCCGCCCGCGGGAGCTCCGGACGAGGCCTGGGCCTCGATCGGCGAGTCGATGACCAAGCCCGCGGACAGCGAGCCGCACCCGGGCCTCGCCTCTTTCGCCTTGATGGGGCGCGCCTACAAGCAGGGCGACGCGAAGGCCTTCTCCGCGGCGCTGGCCGACCACCGCGCCTGGCTGGAAAAAGAGCGCCCCGCCGAGGCCCGCCGCGCGCGCGCCGAGGTCCTGTTCAACCGCGCTCAACCCTTCGTCTCCGGCATGGCGCTGTATGTCGGCGCCCTGCTCCTCATATTCGCCGCCTGGGCGCGCCCGCGCGCCGGCCTCGCGTCCTCCGCGCGCGCCCTGGCCTGGTCCGCCTTCGCGGTCCACACCTTGGGCCTCGTCGCCCGCGTCGCCCTGCAGGGGCGCCCGCCGGTGACGAACCTCTACTCCTCGGCGGTGTTCGTCGGCTGGGCCGCGGCGCTCGTCGGCCTGCTGGCCGAGCGCGTGCACACGCGCGGCTTCGCCGCCGCCGGCGCCTGCCTCACGGGCTTCGCCACCTTGCTCGTCGCGCACCACCTGACCGGCTCCGGCGACACCATGGAGATGATGAGGGCCGTGCTCGACTCGAACTTCTGGCTCGCGACCCACGTCGTGGCGATCACCATCGGCTACAGCGCGGCCTTCCTGGCCGGAGCCCTCGGCATCGCCTGGGTGGCGCGCCGCCACCTCGTCGCCGAGCCCGACCCCGAGGCGAGCAAGGCCCTGGCCTCCCTCGCGTACGGCGTGATCGCCTTCAGCCTCTTCTTCAGCTTCGTGGGCACTATGCTGGGCGGCATCTGGGCCGACCAGAGC
>CAZURZ010000136.1:0-2940 GCA_964623465.1 uncultured Elusimicrobia bacterium | reverse complement strand
ACCGAGTCGGTGCCGATGGCGTAAGCGTGGTGGCCGTCGATCGGGCTCGACGTCTTCTTGAGCGGGGCGCTGCCGTTGAGCTCCGCCACCGTCACGTCCGGTCCGGTCGTCGGATTGGGGCAGGCGGCGTAGATCGCGGCGCAGCCGGCTTTCGGTGACGCGGGCGGCGCGCTGGAAAAACCCGTTGTCGTAGAAGATGCGGAGCTTCTTCTCGATCACGAACTGCGACTCGCCGGCTTTCAGCAGGCGCTTGGCCTTGAGCTGCTTGAGGTAGGCGGCGCGGGCTTGGGCGAGGGCGCGGAAGACGACTTCCTCGGGCTTCGCGTCGGCGCGGGCCTCCTCCAGGTGCCCGAGGCAGGCCTTCAGGTCGCGCGCCGAGATCAGCTTCTCGAAGGCCCAGGGGTCGGAGGCGCCGCCGCGCTTGCCGGACGCGGCGGAGACGGCCTCGAGGCCGATCGCGGCGTCCTTGCCCGCGAACAGGATCGCCTTCTCCAGCTCGCCGGCCAGTATGCCCCAGTCGGTCCCGGCTTCCTCGACCACGGCGGCGGCGGCTTCCGGCGCCATCGCCTTGCCGGCTTTCTTGGCCTCGGCGATGAGGCGCTCGACGGCTTCGTCCTCGGTGAGGGGCGAGAACACGCACACGCCCGCGTGCGGCGAAGCGGCGGCGGCCGAGGCGAGCGCGTCCTTCTTGTCCGGGCGACGGTCCTCGCAGAGCAGGACGAGGGTCGTCGTCTTGGCGGGTTCGGCGACGTACTCGGCGAAGGCGGCGCGCGCCTCGGCCGGGATCTTCGGATTGCGCACGACGACCAGGCGCCGGTCGGCGAACACCGGCAGGGTCAGCGCCTCCGTCAGGACGGCGGCGTGATCGACGGGGGCGCCGACGGGGAAATCGCAATAGTTGAAATCGTCGGGTTTGAAGAGCTCCTTGAGCTTGAGGACCGCGTCGGTCTTGGAGGCCGATTCCTCGCCGAACAGGTAGTAGACGGGCCGGAACTTCCCGGCCTTCCACTCCGCGGCGAGGTCGGCGGGCCTCAGCTCCATCTCTTCAGTACGGGGTGCTGAGGACGGGCTTGAGGGGCTCGTCGGGCTTGACGACCGGGGCCGTGGAGGGCGCCTCGCCGGTGATGCGGCGGTTGGAGGTGCCGGTGATCGAGCCGAAGCCCAGGACGACGCGCCGCACGATGTTGCGGGCCAGGATGTCCCAGATCTGCTCGCGCGCCTGCTCTTCGGTGAGGCCGCCGCGCAGGGTCTGCACGGGGAAGTTCAGGATCCCCTCGAGATTCTTCTCCTCCCAGAGGATCTGATTCGTGCTCTTGTCGAGGAACTGCACGTCGACCAGGATGCGCAGCTTGAAGGCGGTGGCGGCCAGCGTCGAGTCGAACTGCACGGCGGTGAGGATGTAGCGTGAGATGGTGATCATCACGACGCCCTGCGCTTCGGCTTCGGGCACGAGCGGGTAGCGCCGGTCGCGGAGGAATTCGTCGCGCACGCGCAGCAGCAACTTGTCCTCGAGGCCGAACTGCTGGGTCTTGTTGACGATCGGGCGCAGCGCCAGGCGCTGGACGTGCTGCGGCAGGAGCTGCGGGGTCGGCTTGTAGGCGACATCGGTGCCGCAGGCCGCGGCCGCGAGGATGAGGGCGAGGGGGGCGATTCTCTTGATCATTTGATCACCAGGTTCACGAGCTTCTTGGGCACGAGGATGACTTTGACGATCTGTTTGCCGTCGGTGGCGGCCTTGACCTTCTCGAGCGCCAGCGCCGCGGTCTTCACCGTCTCGTCGTCGGCGCCGGCGTCGATGACGAAGGTGGCCTTGAGCTTGCCGTTGACCTGCACGGGGTATTCGATGGTCGAGTCGACGAGGTTCTTGGGGTCGTAGGCGGGCCACGGCTGACGGCAAAGGAGTTCTTTATGGCCGAGCCGCTCCCAGAGCTCCTCGGTCAGATGGGGCGCGAACGGATTGAGGAGCAGCAGGAACGTTTCGAGATCAATCCGCGCGGGAACCTTCTCCTCCTGAAGCGCGTTGAGGTAAATCATCATGGCCGAAATGCACGTGTTGAACCCGAACGCCTCGATGTCCTCGCCGACCTTCTTGATCGTGCGGTGGCGCAGGGCGACGAGCCCGTCCCCGGAGGCGGGGGTTTCCTTGAGGTTTTCGATGAGCGAATGCGAGCGCTTCAAGAAGCGGTAGACGCCCTCGATGGAGCGCATGTCCCAGGGCTTCGCCTGCTCGAAGGGGCCCATGAACATCTCGTAGAGGCGGAACGCGTCGGCGCCGTACTTTTTGAGCACGACGTCCGGGTTGACCACGTTCTTCTTGGACTTGGACATCTTCTCGACCTGGGAGGCGAGGACCTCGCCGGTGGCGGTCAGCTTCGCCTGGCCCTTCTCGTCGTATTCGACGTCTTCGTAGGGGTGATAGTTCCCCTTGGAGTCGCGGTTCGAGTAGGACAGGATCATGCCCTGGTGGCGCAGCTTCTGGAAGGGCTCCTTCGTGCTCACGAAGCCGAGGTCGAAGAGGACCTTGTGCCAGAAGCGGGAGTAGAGCAGGTGCAGGACGGCGTGCTCCGCTCCGCCGACGTAGCAGTCGACGGGTCCCCAGGCCTGCTCGAGGTCCTTGGCCCAGGGCGCCGACGGGTTCTTCGGATCGATGTAGCGCAGGTAGTACCAGCACGAGCCCGCCCACTGCGGCATGGTGTTCGTCTCGCGCCGGGCCGGGCCGGAGCACGTCGGGCACTTCGTCTGGAGCCACTCCGTCGCGTTGGCGAGCGGCGACTCGCCGGTGCCGGTGGGCTTGAAGTCGGCGACCTCGGGCAGGCGCAGGGGCAGTTGATCCTCGGGGAGCGGGACGATGCCGCACTTGGCGCAGTGCACGATCGGGATGGGCTCGCCCCAGTAGCGATGGCGCGAGAACAGCCAGACGCGAAGCTTGTAGTAGACCCG
>CAZURZ010000135.1:0-3132 GCA_964623465.1 uncultured Elusimicrobia bacterium | reverse complement strand
TCGTAGAACTTGAAGAGGAACGAGTGGAACAGCATCCCGAAGGCGAGCGTGAGGATGCCGAAGAAGATCTTCTCGTAGCGGACCGACAGGAGCGCCACCGGGATCGCCGCCGCCACCGCCGCCGCCCCCGAGAGCAGCAGCACCAGCTCGAAGCTCTTCACGCCCAGCTTGCTCGAGAGCACCGCCGCCGAGTAGGCCCCGACCGCGACGTAGAGCGCGTGCCCGAAGGACAGCAGCCCCGTGTAGCCGAAGAGCAGGTTGAAGCCCAGCAGCGCGATGGCGTAGGCCACCGCCGGCAGCACCAGCGTGATGTAGTAGGCCGACAGCACGCTCGGCAGCGCGACGAGCGCCGCCAGCGCGACCAGGACCAGGACCCCGACGGCCGTCCTCATTCGACCGCCTTGCCGAAGAGCCCGGCCGGGCGGAACACGAGCACGACGATCACCACGAGGTAGATCGCGAGCATCTCGAGCTCGGCGTACCAGGAGATGGCCGCCGCGCGCATGAGGCCCACGATGAGCGCGCCCACCAGCGCCCCGCGCATGCTGCCCAGGCCGCCGATCACCACGACCGCGAAGGCCTCGACCACCAGCTCCACCGGCATGTCGAGGGAGGCGGCGGCCGTCGGCACGACGAGCGCGCCGCCGACGGTGCCCAGGAGCGTGCCCAGCGTGAACACGCTCGCGTACATCACGCGCACGTTCACGCCCAGCGCGAGGGCCATCTCGCGGTTCTCCGCGGTGGCGCGCAGGATGCGCCCGTAGTTCGTCTTCTGCAGCAGCGCGCCGATGCCCAGGGCGATCGCGATGCTCGCCAGGATCACCAGCAGGTTGTAGGTGGGGACCTTGAGCGCGCCCAGCTCGATCCGGCCGTAGACGGTGGCGATGTCGCCGAGCACCTTGGGCGTCGCGCCCCAGAAGTAGCGCAGGATGTCCTGGAACATGAGGACCAGGGCGAAGGTGAGCAGGAGCTGGAAGGCCTCGTCGCGCTTGTAGACGGTGAGCAGCAGGGCCTCGATGAAAGGGCCGATGACGCCCAGGAGGATGCCGGAGGCGATGAGAACCGGCAGGAACAGGACGGGCGGCACCCCGGCCGCGACCGCCCAGTTCACCGCCGTGATGCCGAAGTACGCGCCCAGGGCGTAGAACGACCCGCAGGCGAGGTTCACGATCTTCTGGACGCCGAAGACCAGCTGCAGGCCCGCGGCGACCAGGAAGAGCACGGCGGCGTGGAAGACGCCGCCGAGCAGGATGTCGAGGAACGAGACCAAGGAGCGCGCGTCAGAGCTTGATCTGCGCCGTCTCGATCCACTTCCAGAAGTCGCCCCCCGGCGGCTTCTGCAGCTGGTCGGAGTACATCACGTCGAGCTTGCCCAGGGTCGGGAAGTCGTAGCCGTTCTTGTGCGTGGTGAGGCCCTGGTAGAAGGTCTGCTCGGCGATGTGGTCCTTCCTCATGTGGCCGGGGCCGCCGAGGGATTCGACCTTCACGCCTTCCATCGCGCTGATCACGTCCTCCTTGCCGGGCCAGGCGTTCTTCGCCTTGTAGGCCGCCTCGACGCCCGCCTTGTAGACCATCATCGCGAAGTAGGCGCGGTCGGCCTCCCAGTGCGGGTAGTCCTTGTACTTGTCGGCGTACTCCTTCACGAACTGCTTCTGGAAGGCGCTCGCCCCCGGGTAGTCGAAGTAGAGCGTGTTGTGGCCGAAGATCATGCCCTCGGGGGTGAAGGTCTTCTTCAGCGCCGTGTGCTGGAAGCCCGCGGCCGGGAAGACGAACTTGGTGCCGCCGTCCATGAGGCCCGCCCCGTGCGCCGTGCGCATGAAGATGGGCAGGTCCGCGAAGAGGAGCGAGGAGAAGACCAGGTCCGGCTTGGCCGCCTTGAGCGCGGCGACGTGGGAGTTCAGGTCCGTCGTGCCCACCTTCGGCCACTGGTCCGCGACCACCTTGTGCTCGACGCCGAACTTCTTGAGCAGCGCCTGGAAGGCGGCGAAGTTGTTGCGGCCGTAGGAGTAGTCCGGGTTGATGCCGGCGATGGTGGCGAACTTGCCCTTCCAGTACTTGATCGCCAGGAGCGAGGCCATCACCGCCTCGCACTCGTTGTCGGTGCTGCGGAAGATGTAGCGCGGGCTCGCCATGGTCTCCTTCACGCCGTCCTGGGTCGTGCCGTCCCAGAAGACGGTGAGGGCCTTCATCTCCTCGGCGACCGCGCCCATGGCGAGCGAGACGCCCGAGGAGACGATCCCCTGCACGCAGTCGACCTTGTCCTGGAGGACGAGCTTCCTCAGGCGCTCGATCGAGTCCTTGGGGTTGGTCTCCTCCTCGACGATCAGCTCCACCTTGCGGCCGGCGATGCCGCCCGCGGCGTTGATGCGCTCCGTGGCGAAGAGCGTGCCGCGCAGCCCGCATTCGCCGATCGTGCCGGCGATGCCGGCCTTGGGCGCGATGATGCCGACCTTGAGCGGCCCGCTCTGGGCGATCGCGGGGAAGCTCAGGTACGGCGAAGCGGCGGCCACCACACCGGTGCCCCCGATGGCTTGCAGCAGTTTGCGGCGCTTGTCGTTCATGGAATTCCTCCTCTTCCGGGTTGGGCTTCTCGCGGTTCAGACGTGGGTCGTGTCGCGGGTGAACTTCTCGATGACGTCCAGCAGCTTCTCGGTGGCCTTGGCGGCTCTTTCCTCGTTGCCGGAGGCGATGGCCCTCGCCATTTCCGCGTGCATGCGCGCGGTGAGGGCCGAGTCGCCGACCTGCTTGTGGTGCGTGAAATAGAAGCGGCGCGAGAGCGAGTGGATGAGCCCCATCGCGCCCAGGGCGAACTCGTTGTGGCAGGCGGCGCTCGCCAGGGTGTTGAACTCGCGGTCGGCGCGCATGAAGGCGACGTCGTCGCGCTCCCGGGCGCACCGCTCGAAGATGTCGCCGAGCTCGGCCAGGCGCTCGCGCTCGGCGTCCGTGGCGCGGCGCGCGGCGGTGCGGGCCACCAGCGTCTCCAGGGCGCGGCGCACCTCCAGCAGGCGCAGCTGGCGCGAGACGTTGATCTCGGAGACCACGATGCCCCGGCGCGGCAGGATGTTCACCAGCCCCTCGCGCGCGAGGCGCTGCAGCGCCTCCCGGATGGGCGTGCGGCCGATCCCGAGCTGC
>CAZURZ010000134.1:0-3306 GCA_964623465.1 uncultured Elusimicrobia bacterium | reverse complement strand
CGGAGGCGGGGCCGCCCACGACGAACTTGCCGGTCGGGTTGATGAGGAAGCGCGTCTTCTCATCGATGAGGCGCTTGCCGAGGACGGGGCGGATGACCGTGTCGATGATCTCCTTGCGCGACTTCTCGGTGATCTGGTCGCCGGACTTGTCGAGGATCTCCGGGCCGTGCTGGGTGGAGAGCACGACGGTGTCGATGCGCACGGGGCGGCCGTCGAGGTACTCGACGGAGACCTGGCTCTTGCCGTCCGGGCCGAGGTAGGGGAGGGTGCCGTTCTTGCGGACCTCGGCGAGCTTCTTCACGAGCTTGTGCGCGAGCATGATCGGCAGCGGCATGAGCTCTTCCGTCTCGCGGCAGGCGTAGCCGAACATGATGCCCTGGTCGCCGGCGCCGCCCGTGTCCACGCCCTGGGCGATGTCGGGAGACTGGCGGCCGATGCCGTTCAAGATGGCGCAGGAGTTGGACTCGAACGCGTACTCGGGGCGGGTGTAGCCGATGTCCTTCACGACCTGGCGCACGATCTGGTCGATGTCGAGCATCGCCTTGGTGGTGATCTCGCCGCCGACGACCACGAGGCCGCGGCCGACGAAGGTCTCGCAGGCGACGCGGCTCATGGGATCGATGGCGAGGACCGCGTCGAGCACGGCGTCGGAAATCTGGTCGCAGACCTTGTCGGGGTGGCCTTCGCTCACCGACTCGGAGTTGAAGAAGTACTTGCCCTTGCGCTGCATATGTTCGAGTCCTCCAGGCCGTGACTTTGGGCGGCTGAGCCGCCGCACGGCTGAAAGAGGATTATACCAATTTTCCGACGAGGAAGAGGGCCTAGGCCCGGATGTTGAGGACGGCCGCCTCGAACACGGAGATGTTCTCCTTCACGTGCCCGTTCGGCCCGATGATGCAGTTGGTCAGGTTGACGTTCTCGCCCACCGTGACGTTGTCGAAGAGGATGCAGGCGGCCAGTGTCGCGCCCTTGCCGATCTGGGCGCGGTCGCCGATGACGGTGCCCGGGCCGATCTTGGCGCCGGCGGCGATGCGGCAGCCCTTGCCGATGACGACCGGGGCGGTCAGCTTGGCCTTGGGGTCGACGACTGTGCCTTCCTGGACCCAGACGCCCTTGCGGATCTCGACGCCCGGGATGTTGATCTTGGCCTTGCGCTCGAGGCAGTCGGCCTGCGCGCGGCGGTACTCGGGCAGGTTGCCGACGTCGCACCAGTAGGCGTCGGTCTCGTAGGCGTAGATCGGCTTCTTCAGCTTCAGGAGCTTGGGCCACAGGTCGTGGCCGAAGTCGTAGGCCTTGCCCTGGGGGATGAGCTTCAGGACCTCGGGCTCGAAGAGGTAGATGCCGGTGTTGACCTTGTTGGAGAACACGTCGCCCCAGGACGGCTTCTCGAGGAAGCCCTTGATGCGCTGGCCGCCGTCGGTCATCGTCACGCCGTACTCGAAGCGGGCGTCGACGCGCTTGACCGCCATGGTGGCGATCGCGCCGCGCTTGCGGTGGAAGTTCCACATCGCGGTGAGGTCGATGTCGGAGAGGCCGTCGCCGGACATGACGAAGAACGGGCCGTCCTTGAGGAACTTCTCGACGGCGGGAACCTTGATCGAACCGGCGGTGCCCATCAGCTTCTTCTCGAGCGAGTAGCGCAGGCCCAGGCTCCAGCGCGAGCCGTCGCCGCAGTAGCCGCGCACCTGCTCGGGATGGTTGTGCAGGTTGACCATCACCTCCTCGACGCCGTGCTTGAGCAGGTTGTCGAGGACGTGATGGATCACGGGCCGGTTGACGACCGGCACCATCGGCTTGGGCGTCTCGTACGTCAGCGGGCGCAGGCGGGTGCCCGCGCCGGCCGCCAGGAGCATCGCCCGTTTCGGAGTCATCAGCTGTTGAGGTTCGGGGCGACCCACTTCTTGGCGAGCTCGAGCAGGGCCTGCGTGCGCTCGGCCTTGTCGGACTCGGCGTAGACGCGCATGAGCGGCTCGGTGCCTGAGGGGCGCATCAGCAGCCAGTGGCCGTCCTCGAGGACGATCTTCAGGCCGTCGATCTGGATGAGCTCCTTGATCGCGGTGCCGAGGATCTTCTTCGGGAGCTTCTTGACGAGCTTCGTCGTCCAGACGGTCTTGTCGGCGACGGCCTTGTGGATGCGGTAGTCGACGCGCTTGTAGTGGGAGGCGCCGTAGCGCGACTCGACCTCCTTCCAGAGCTGCGAGGGGGTCTTGCCGGTGACGGCCATCATCTCGAGGAACAGGAGGGCGGTCAGGACGCCGTCGCGCTCGGCGATGCCGGCCTTGTTGGCCCACGCGTAGCCGCCGGATTCCTCGCCGGCGATCGCGGCCTCGCCCGCGGCGAGCTTCTCGGCGACGAACTTGAAGCCGACGGGGAGCTGCTCGAAGGGCAGGTTCTTCTCCTTGGCGATGCGCTCGGCGAGGTAGCCCAGCGAGACGGACTGGACGATCTTGCCGCTGAATTTCTTCTTCTCGATCAGGTACAGGGCGATCATCGGGAAGACCTGGCAGGGCGTCAGGTACTTGCCGTTCTCATCGACGAGGCCGAAGCGGTCGGCGTCGCCGTCGAGGGCGAGGCCCACGGCCGCCTTGTTCTTCTTCACGGCCTCGGAGAGCGCGCCCAGGTACTGCTCGATGGGCTCCGGGTGGACGCCGCCGAACAGCGGGTCGTGCTTGCCGCGGATCTCGACGAGGTTCTTGACGGGCAGGACGTCGGCCATCAGGCCGGAGCCGGCGCCGTGCATCGCGTCGACGACGATCGGCTTCTTGATCTTGGACTTGACCTTGGAGAGGTCCGCCCGGCCCTTGAGGTAGGAGACGTACTGGTCGCGGAAGGACTTGATCTTCACCTCGACCGCCCGCGTCGGCGCCGTGCGGTCGACCCAGCTCTCGACGCCCTTCGTGACGTTCTCGAGGGCGGCGCGGCCGTCGAGCTTGATCTTGACGCCGTTGTAGGACGGCGGGTTGTGGCTGGCGGTGACCATCACGCCGAGGCCGCCGAGCTTCTTGGTCATGTAGGACACCGCGGGAGTCGGCAGCGGCTCGGCCATCAGCACGGGGGCCATCTGATTGGCCTCCAGGACCTTGGCGATCTCGCGGGCGAAGAGGTCCGACTGGAAGCGCCGGTCGTAGCCGACCACCATCGGACCGGTCATAGGGCCCTTCTTCGACTTGATCTTCTCTTCCTTGACGTAGTCGGCGATGGCCTGGGCGACGCGGCGGCAGTTCTGGAACGTGAAGTCGCGCGCGATGACGCCGCGCCAGCCGTCGGTGCCGAACTTGATGGGATCGATCATGTCGTTATTTGCCT
>CAZURZ010000133.1:0-3335 GCA_964623465.1 uncultured Elusimicrobia bacterium | reverse complement strand
CCGTTCGAGTAGGCGAGAATCTCTTTGGGGCCGTAGAGAACCTTCTTTTCGCGCTTAACCCAGAGCGATTCGATCTGCTCGCGCGTGGTGCCGGAGAGACGGACGGACATGTCCGTGATCTGGACGATGTTCTTGTCGTCGCTGTACATGAACGCGTCGGCGATGCAGAACGGCGCGCCGTCGGCGCCGTAGCCGAGCTCCTTGATGTGGAGTTCGTACTTCGCCTTCTTGGTGGACGCGAGCACCTGGCCGCGGCACTTGAGTTGGGAGGCCACGCCGGGGACGGGCTCGTGCCAGACCTTGCCCTTTTCCCCCACCCAGCCCATGCGCAGGAGATGGACGCGCAGCGTGTGCAGGCAGCACTCATACATGAGCGTGCCGGGCATGACGTTGTCGTCTTTGAAGTGGCAGACGAGATGCCAATCGTCGGGATGAATGTCCATCTCGCCGATCGCGCGGCCCAGGCCGTAGCGGCCGCCGTGCGGGTCGAGCTCGAGGATGCGATCGACGAGCTTCATGCGGCCGCCGGGCAGCGTCTCGGGAACGAACGGAATGGAACCGAATTCAGGACCGAACGCGGTTTTGAGGTCCCCGGCGCGCAACGCCTGGAACTGGCTGTCAGTCATGGCCAATTTTTCTCTAAACGGAGCAAGCGCCTTCCAGTCGGAGGGCTTCTTGCCCGGCGCGGGCGCCTTCTCGGCGTCGGTGAGCACGATGCCCTTGCCCTTGGCGAGCTCGGCGTTGGTGAAGAAGCCCGCGCAGCCCTTGCGCATGGTCAACAACGGTTTTCCGTTGACGGTACTATCGTAGCGAAAGAAGAACAGCCAGATGTCGTCGTGCTGGCCGAAGCCGTCGATCGAGATGTCGTACTTGATCACGTCGCCGGGCTTGGGCAGATGATCATGGAAAGTAACGATGGCATCCAAAAGCCGGTAGACGGCCAAACCCTTCGTCTGGGTATCGATTCCCAGATATCCTGAAAGAAACAGGTCGGCCTGGCCGGCCTCGACCGCGATGCAGGTCGGGATTCTCCCCCCGTCGAGGTACCAGCCGTCGTGCAGGACGTCGTGCTCGGTCACGCAGGAGCCCGACTTCATCGAGTTCGGCGTTCCGGTGACCGACATGACGCGGTCGCACAGCATCAGCGGCTCTTCGGGCAGGCGCACGCGCGTCGGGTAGGCGTCGACGTGGGCGAAGGCCTCGCCGAGCACCTTGCCGATCTTGCCCGAGGCGAACTCGAGGCAGGCCCGGCGGTCCATGAAGACCTTCCGGGAATCCCCGGAATCCTCGTGCCTGACCCTGCCGGAATTGGGGATGACGGGCCGCAGCGCCGGCGGGGCGTCCTGGCCGGTCGCGATGCGGATCTGCTCGCTCAGGTTCTTGGTCTGCAACGCGGCGAAGTTCTGGGCGAGCTTGAGGTACATCTCGTGCGCCTGAGCCGTCAATGCGGCGGCGTTGGCCAAGGAGCCCGCCGGAGAGACCGGAACTCTTCCCGGGAAGAGTTCCTCCCCGGCCAGGCCGTCGCCGGGCAGGCGCGGCTCGGGGAAGCGCGCGCTCGGCGCGATCGCGGGCGGCGGGGCCGGGAGGCTGGCCGGCGCGGGCGGCTTCGGCGCCGCGGGCGGCGGCGGGGGCTCGCGGCGCGACGGGGTCCAGGAGACCTTGGCCGGGCGGCCGCCCAACGGCAGCCGCACGAATTGGGCGGGCGCGGTCTTGGCGGGCTGGTGGCCGGCGCAGAACGTGCGCGCGCCGTAGAGAGGCTTCAGGTCGACCGGGACGCGCTCGGCGATCAGGTAAGCCAGGAGCTTGAGCACGCCGGACACCTCGTCGGTCCCCCTCCCGTCGATCGCGCGCGCGTTGTGGGTCAGCGGTCCGAGGATCTTGCCGACCATGCGCGTGCAAGATCCCTGCGGCCCGAGTTCCACGAACGTCCGAACTCCGTCCTCGTAAGCCGTTTTGATGAGGGCCGCGAAGTTGACCGAGCGAATGGCCTGGGTCGTGATCGAGTCGGCGGCGGACTCGCGCGTGACCTCGTAGGACTTCCCGAACGCTCCTGAATAATAGCGGATGCCCTTGGGCGGCCGGGTCGGGAACAGATGGAGATCGCGATACTGCTTCTCGACGAGCTTGGCCGCCGGGAAATGAACCGTCGAAACTCCCTGCAGCGGCAGGAACACGCAGCCGAGACCTTCGACCAGCTTTTCGACGGCGGAGCGGTAGCCGCCGACGACGCACTCGACCGGCGCGTTGACGATCAAAAGAGCCGCTCTATCCGCGGCCTTCAGCGCGCGGTTCACCGCGTCGGCCGGGCGGTCGACGACGCCGAGCACCCAGTCGACCTTCTCTTCGGCCGGCAGGCGCCAGAACTGGCGGGCGGCGTCGCACGGGCCGGCCAGCTCGGACGTGAAGAGGGAGGACTGCTTCATGCGCCGCAGCATTTCGTCGCGGGACGTCCACGCGCGCGTGGCGAACAGCCCCGCGGTCTCGCCCAGCGAGTAGCCGATGACGGCGGAGGGCTCCACGCCGAAGGAGCGCAGAAGGTCGGAGGTGACCGTGCCGTGGGCCACCGAGGCGAAGATCAGGGCGTGGTAGTCGGCGTTGAGCTCGTTCTCGGCCTTGGCCTCCCAGCCGGGCTCCCAGGAAAGGCGCCACGGGGCGACGCGCGCGGGCGTCATCTGGTCGCGCAGATGCCCGTTCTCCGAGTCGAGGCGGCGCAGGATCTCGGGGAACTGCGCGCCCAAGCCGGCGGTCATGCCCAGGTACTGGTTGCCGGAGCCGGGGAAGACGAAGGCGAGGTCGCCGCCGAGCGGCTTGCGCGCGGTGAGGTAGGCGCGGTCGGTGGCGAGCGGGCGCTCCGGGTTCTCACGGATCGAGTCGGCCGAGGAGCGCGCGAGCGCCAGGAGTTCCTTCCAGTCGCGCGCGACGAGCGCGCAGGCATGGCCGCGCTCGGGCGCCTGGCCGCGCTTGATCCACCAGCGGCGGGCGAGCGCCTCGATGCCGTCCGCCGGGTCCTGCGCCGCCGCCCAGTCGATCAGCGCGTCGAGGCCGGCCAGGAGCTCCTTCGAGCCCGCGGCCTCTACGGCGAACAAGGCCTCGGCGCGCGCGCCGAGCGGCTGGCGGCGCTCGTCCTCGGCGCGTGCGCAGGCGGCCTAGCGCTAGAACTGCTCGATGACGGCGAGCACGGCGCCGCCGTCGACGCCGAGCGAGGTGACGCCGGCGCGGCGCGGCCCGTCGGCGCGGTTGCGCAGCCAGTAAGCGGCGCGGCGCGGCGAGTGGAAGCGCTCGCGCGCGGCGGCGAGCGGCGCGACCGGGTTGATCAGCTCCGGGCCCGGCGGCAG
>CAZURZ010000132.1:0-3394 GCA_964623465.1 uncultured Elusimicrobia bacterium | reverse complement strand
CGCGCGCGCCGCGGCGAAGCGGCCGTGCGCCGCCTACCTCGGCGCGCGCGGGGCTCTGCTTCAGCGCCTCGGACGCCCGCGCGAGGCCGCCGCCGCGCTCGAGCGCGCGGTCGCCCTCAACGGCACCGTCGCGCGCTTCCAGTGCGCGCTCGGCGCGGCCCTGCACGACCTCGGCCGTCCGCGCGCGGCGTTGGAGGCCTTCGACCGCGCGCTCGGGCTCGACCCGGGCTACGAGGAGGCACGCGCGCGACGCTCGCTGGCGGCGGCCCGCCTCGCGCCGGACGACGTGTCCGCGTGCGCCGAACTGCTCAAGGCCGTGGACCGAGGGGCCGCGCTCCCCCCCGGCCTCCTGGCGGCGGCCCGCGCGCGCATGGCCTTCCTGGCGCGCCGCGCCCTGAAGGGGCTCGGCGACGGCCCCGAGGCCCGCCGCCTGCGCGGACTTTAGCCTTTCTTTCCCTATAAAGCCGCTTCTTGACTTGACCGGCCGGACCTGTTACACTGGGGGAACCCGTGCGGCGTCGCGAAAATGTCGTTAAAACAAGAGGGAAAGACCATGAAACAGCGTGACTTCAACCGCGTCATCGAGCGCCTCGCCGGCGGCTCTCTGACCCTCCCGAAAGACCTCTCCGTCTTCTTCCCCGACGGCGACGGCCGCCAGGACCTGATGTATGAACAGGATTTCGGCCTCGCCGAGCACAAGCCCGTCTACGAGAAGGCCCGCCGCGCGGTGCTCGCCTCCTCGGCCCCGAAAGAGGAGCGCGTCCTGCTCGCCGCCTACCTCGACCTCTTCCTCGGCGAGTATGAGCGCGCCGCCTCCGCCCTCAAGCCCGTCTGCGAGGCCGCGCCGAACGACTACTGGCCCCACTTCCTGCACGCCGCCGCGATCTGGCTCCTCGGCGACCAGCGCCGCACGCGCGACCTCCTGCCCTCCGCGCTGACCGCGATCGAGAAGGCCGTCGCCGTCGACGACAAGCAGATGTACGCCTACATCATCCGCGCCGGCCTGCGCCGCGAGCTCGAGGACGTCCCGGGCCGCCTCGCCGACACCGAGCGCGTCATCAAGATGGCGCCGCGCTTCGTCTGGGCGCGCACCGAGAAGGCCGAGGTGCTCGGCGAGACCGGGCACTACCGCCTCGCCCTCAAGGAACTCAACGCGCTGATCAAGCGCTTCCCCTCCGCCGCCTGGACGTGGGCGCAGCGCGGCCGCCTGCGCGGCATCTCCGGCTTCTACAAGCTCGCCCTCGCCGACTTCGAGAAGGCCGTCGAGCTCGACCCGACGTGCGGCCCGATGGTCGCGTGGCGCGGCGAGACCCACCGCCGCCTCGGCAACTTCGCCGCGGCGATCGCCGACTTCGACCGCTCGATCGAGCTCGACCCCGGCTACCGTCTCGCGCACGCGTGGCGCGGCCGCGTCCGCCTGCTCGTCGGCGACTTCGCCGTCGCCGTGAAGGACTTCGACGAGACCCTGCGCATCGAGCCCCGCGAGATGCTCGCGCAGACGTGGCGCGGCGAGGCCTGGTGGAAGTCCGGCGACTACCGCCGCGCCGCCGCGGACTTCGACGCCGTGTATCCCGCCGAGCCCCAGGGCTTCTGGAACGCGCGCCTGAAGGCCAACGAGACGCAGGAGAACTACTTCATGCTCGACGCCGAGGGCGGCAAGCGGCAGGAGCACTTCTGGGCGGACCTCGAGGCGGGCGTGCGCTCCGGCGACGCCTACGCCTGGGCCTTCGTCGGCCGCTGCAAGATCGGCTCCGGCCGCGTCGAGGACGGCCTGCGCGACCTCACCCGCGCGCTGCAGATCGATCCCGCCAACGCCTACGCGCTCGCGTGGCGCGGCGAGGGCTCCCGCCGCCTGGGCGCCTTCGGCCGGGCGCTGACCGACCTCGAGGCGTCCCTCAAGCTCGACCCGTCCAACCGCTGGGCCCGCGCCTGGAAGGCGCAGGTCCTCGTGAGCACCGGCCGGACCGACGAAGGCCTGCGCGCCTTCGAGGCCGCGCTCGACACGCCCGAGCAGCGCTACGCGCTCGCGCACGTCTGGCACGGCGAGGCCCTGTGGGCTCTCGGCCGCAAGACCGAGGCCGAGGCCGCCTTCCGCCGCGCCTTCATCCTCGACGGCAAGTGCAAGCAGGCCAAGGCCTGGATGTCGCGCCTGAACAGGACCAAGGCCGAAGCCGCCGTCTGAGCCGTCTTGGCTGACGTCTCGTCCGCCGCCGCCCGCTGCGCCTCGCGCGGAGACTTCCACTCGGCGCTCGGCGCTTTGGCGCCCTCCCTGCGCCGCCGCCTCCCCCCGCTCGACTCGTTCTACGACTTCGTGTCGGATCAGGACCTCCTCTCCGACAACCCGCGCCACCCCTCCCTGACCCCCGCCGAGCGCGCCGCCGCGCGTCGCGGGCTCGCGCGCCTCTCTCCGGGCCCGCTGCGCGACGCGCTCGCGGCGTACGAGAGCCTCTGCGCGCGCCGCTACGCTCCGGCCGCCGCGCTCGCGGCCGCCGCGGGAGTGCCCCTGCTCGAGGCGTGCGCCCTGTGGCTGCTCGGCGACCAGCGCCGCAGCCGGCGCTGGCTGCCGCGCGCGCTCGAGAAGGCCGAGCGCGCCGTGGACCTGCGCCCGTCGCGGGCCTCGCTGCTCCTGCGCGCACAGATCCGCTTCGAGTTCGAGGACAACGACAGCGGCCTCGCCGACCTGGCGCGCATCCTGCGCGCCGACCCCGGAGACGTCGCCGTGCGCATCGGCCGCTCCGAGATCCTGGCCGATCTCTACCGCTACCGTCCCGCCCTGCGCGAGCTCGAGCGCGCCGCGGGCCCGGGCGCGGCGCCGTGGTGGTTCCACGCCCAGCGCGGCCGCCTGCGCGGGATGTGCGGCCTGCTCAAGCCCGCGCTGAAGGACTTCGACGAGGCCCTGCGCCGCCGCCCGCGCCTGGGCGCGGCCCGCGCCTGGCGCGCGGAGATCCTGCGCAAGCTCGGCCGCTACGCGGAGGCCGAACGCGAGCTCGGCCGCGCGATCGCGGACGCGCCGCGCTACGCGTTCTCCTGGGAGTGCCGAGGCCGCCTGCGCCTGATGCTCGGCCGCCCCGCCGAGGCCCTGGCCGATCTCGAACGAGCCTGCCGCCTCGATCCGACGCACACGCTCGCCTTCGCCTGGCGCGGCGAGGCGCGGCTGCGCCTGGGCCGCCTGGCCGGCGCCTGGGCCGACTTCGAGCGCGTGCACCCGCTCGAGCCCTCCGGCATCTGGAACGCCGAGGACGCGCGGGAGGGGAGGCTCCCCTCCCGCGAGGAGCGTCGCGCCTCGTACTGGCGCGCTCTCGACGCGGCCGCCGCGTCCGGCGCGCCGCTGGGCCTGCTCCTGCGCGGGCGCGCGCTCGCCGGGGCCGGACGCGGACGCGAGGCCGTCGCCGAG
>CAZURZ010000131.1:0-3701 GCA_964623465.1 uncultured Elusimicrobia bacterium | reverse complement strand
CGTCGGCGTGGGCATCATCCTGTTCTTCTTCGCGCTCTACTACCGAGCCGGAGGCTTGATCGCCAACGTCTCCATCGTCGCGAACCTGTTCTTCCTCTTCGCGCTGATGGCCTACCTCAAGGCGACCCTGACCTTGCCCGGCATCGCCGGCCTCGCGCTCAACATCGCGATGGCCGTCGACGCGAACGTGCTCGTGCTCGAGCGCATCAAGGAGAACCTGGCCAAGGGCCGCCCGATGCGCCAGGCCATCGCGGCCGGCTACGACCAGTCCGCGAGCGCCATCATCGACTCGAACCTGACGCTGCTGATCGCGTCGGCCCTGCTGTTCCAGTTCGGCACCGGCCCCATCAAGGGCTTCGCCGTGACGCTGACGGGCGGCACCGTCATCAGCATGTTCACCGCCACCGTCTTGACCCGCATGCTCTACGAGGCCTGGATGACCGGCGGCGACGCCGAAGCGGCGGCCTGAGGATCCCATGAACAACCTGCGAATCGACGTCGTCTCCAAGCGGACCCTTTTCTTCGCGATCTCCGGCCTGCTCTGCGCGGCCAGCGCCGTCTCCATCGCGACGAAGGGCTTCAACTACGGCGTCGACTTCACGGGCGGCACGCTCGTGCAGGTCTCCTACCCCGAGGCGACGGATCTGGCGCACGTGCGCGGCCACCTCGAGAAGGCCGGGTATCCCGACGCCTCCGCCCAGAGCTTCGGCGGCGGCAAGGAATTCGCCCTGATGCTGAAAGGCTCCGAGGACATGGACGCCTCGGTCGTCGAGACCTTCGTGGCCAAGCTCAAGGGCGCGGCCGGCGAGGGCCTGCGCATCGACCGCAAGGAGTTCGTCGGCCCCTCCGTCGGCCGCCACCTGAAGAAGCAGGCGATCACCGCGATCACCTTGGCCCTGCTCGCGATCATCGGCTACGTCGCCTTCCGCTTCGACAACCCCCTCTGGGGCGCGGCCGGCGTCGCGGCGATCGCCCACGACGTGCTGATCACGGCGGGCGTGTTCTCGGCGCTCCAGCTCGAGGTCGACCTGGTCATCGTCGCCGCCCTGCTGACGATCGCCGGCTACTCGATCAACGACACGATCGTCATCTACGACCAGATGCGCGACAACATGCGCCACCGCAAGGGCGAGGATTTCGGCACGCTGATCAACGACAGCGTCAGCCAGATGCTCACGCGCACGCTGATCACCAACGCGATGGTCTTCACCGTGGTCCTGGCGCTGTTCCTGTTCGGCGGCAGCGTCATCCACAACTTCGCCTTCGCGATGCTCGTCGGCTCGATCTCCGGCACCTACTCGACGCTCGCGGTCTCCATGCCGCTGATCTACCAGTTCCAGGGCGGCCGGCGCCGCGCCGCGGCGCCCGCGGCCGAGGCCGCCAAGCCCCGGGGCGGAGCGCGCCGCCGGTGAGGAAGATCAAGGGCTTCAAGCTCACGCTGAGGCCCCACGTCGTCAAGCAGCGCTCGCGCAAGGCCAAGCTCGATCTCGAGGCCGCGGGCCTCAGCGAGCCCGTTCTGGCCAAGTTCCTCGAGCGCGCCGCGAAGGGCCTGAACCCCGGCGTCGTCTTCGACACCTTCGGCGCCCCGGACGCCGACCAGACCCTGCTCTCGCCCATGCCGGGGCTGGCCTACAGCCTCATCCTCGCGTCGCTCGGCGAGGGGTTCGCGCCGCTCAAGGAGAAGGAGACGGCGATCCCCGAGGCGCTGTGGCCCATCCTCGAGGAGCACGCGCTCGACGAGGCCGTGCGCTTCGCCTCGACCCTGATCGCCGACGAAGCCGAGAAGGACAACTGCGAACTCTCCCCGCTCAGCACGCTGACCGAAGCCCCGGCCTTGGAGGCCGCGGTCCGCAAGCTCGACGCCCAGGCCAAGCTCGGCGTGACGGCCGACGGCGCGCGCCTCTCCCCCTCCGCCTCCCTCGCGGTCAGCCAGTCCTGGCTCGCGAAGTCGAAGGCGAAGCGCAAGTAGTGCTGCGCAAGCTCGTCCCCTACCTCGTCTACTCCTACGTGACCTTCGTCGGTTGGACCACGCGCCAGCGCGTCCTGAAGTCGGACATCCCCCGATCGGTCCACGCCAAAGGCGAACGCTTCATCTACGCCTTCTGGCACCAGCGCCAGGTCTTCTTCACCTGGTCCCACCGCGACGCCAAGGCCGCGGTGCTCGTCAGCAAGTCCAAAGACGGCGAGATGATCGCCGACACGATGCGCCTGTCGCGCATCGAGGCGGTACGGGGCTCGTCCTCCCGCGGCGGGGCCGCCGCCGCGCGCGAGATGGTGGAGACGCTCAAGGCCGGCTGGGACGTCGGCATCACGCCCGACGGTCCGAAGGGGCCGGCGCGCGAGGTGAAGGAGGGCGCGGTGCGCGTGGCCCAGCTCTCGGGCATGCCCATCGTGCCGATCGCCAACGCGCTGTCGAGCAAGCTCGAGATCGCCAAGGCCTGGGACCGCTTCCAGGTGCCCCTGCCGTTCGGCCGCTCCGTCGTGATCTACGGCGAGCCGCTGTACGTGAGGGAGGGAGACGACCTCGGCGCCAAGGCCGCCGAGCTCAAGGCGGCGCTCGACCGTCTCACCGACGAGGCGGACCGGCTGGTCGCATGACCGTCCTCGTCCTCATCCTGGAGCTCCTGCTCGCGCCCGTCGCGGCGCTGGGCGTCGTCGCGGCCTTCCTGCTCTCGCCCAAGCGCGGCCGCCTGGCGGGCCTCGCGGAGGAGCTGCCCGAGCGCCTCGGCGCGGTCCGAGGCGAGGCGCTCGAGCGCCTGCGCGGGCGCGAGGTCTGGTGGTTCCACGCCGCCTCGGCGGGAGAGGTCTCCGGCCTCGCGCCCCTGCTCGAAGCCCTGCACCGCCCGGACGGGCCGGCCCTGGTGCTGACGACGACGACCGCCTCCGGGCGGGAGGCCGCGCGCGCGCTGCCGACGGTGGCCTGGGCGCAGCTCGCGCCCCTCGACGCCTGGCCGTGCGTCGCGCGCTTCATCTCGGCGCTGGCGCCCCGCCGCCTCGTGCTCGCGGAGACGGAGCTGTGGCCGACGACGATCCTGCTCGCGCGCCGCTGCGGGCTGTCACCCGCCCTCGTCAACGCGCGCCTGACGCGGCGCAGTTTCGCCCGCTACCGCCTGATCGCGCCCCTGCTCGCTCCGGCGCTCCAGGCTCTCTCCGTCGTGGCGGCGCAGACCGAGGAGGACCGCAGCCGCTTCGCCGCGCTCGGCGCGCCGGGCGAGAACCTCCGCGTGACCGGAAGCATGAAATACGACAAGGCGCTCCCCGCCCCGGCCCTCGGCTCCGCGCGCGCGCGCGCGGCCGCTCTCGGCTGGGGCGCCGCGCCGGTGTTCGTGGCCGGCAGCACCCATCCCTTCGAGGAGGAGATGGTGCTCGCCGCCTTCCTCGCCGCCCGCCGCGAGGCCCCCGCGCTCAAGCTCGTGCTCGCCCCGCGCCATCTCGAGCGCGCCGCCGACGCCGCCGATCTCCTCGCGCACGCCAAGCTCAAGGTCGCTCGCTGGAGCGGGGCGGACGTCCCCGGCGCCGATGCCCTGCTGCTCGACGAGATGGGCGTCCTGCCTTCGTTCTACGCGCTGGCGCGCGCGGCCTTCGTCGGCGGGACCTTGGTGAAGGTCGGCGGCCACAACCTCCTGGAGCCGGCCGCCGCGGGCGCGCCCGTGCTGTTCGGCCCGCACACCGACCATATCGAGCGCCCCGCCGAGCTGCTG
>CAZURZ010000130.1:0-3822 GCA_964623465.1 uncultured Elusimicrobia bacterium | reverse complement strand
CCGAACAGAAGCGCCGCTCCGGCGAGACAGACGCACAGCTGCAGCGCCCAGGCCGTCTTCGAACCCGCGTACACGAGGCTCGTGAGCACGCCCTGCGCGAAGTTGAGCGCGGAGACGGCGAGGACGCCGCGCGACTGGCGCGACAGCGTTCCGACCGAGAAGCGCTTGTCGAGCCAGAGCCGCATCGTGCCTTTGGCCAGCGTGTGCGAGACCGAGCCGGCCAGGATCGCGCGCCAGCCGATCGCCAGGCCGGCCATGGGGACGATGAGCCCGCCCATGAGGGCGGCGCCGATCGAAGCGTCCAAGAGGAGCGCCGCGCCGTTGCCGAGCCAGCCGTCGCCCAGGACGCGCGCCGTGCCCGCGCGCAGGCGCGCCAGGTAGCGGCCGAACAGCCCGAAGGCGAAGCCGGCGGCGGGCAGGATCCAGTGGAAGCCGAGGCCCAGGCTGAACGAGGCCGAGAACAGCACGGCGGTCAGCGCTCCGTTGCGCCAGTCCGCGCGGCCGAGCAGGGGACGCGGGAGGTTCACCGGGGCGTAGAGCTCGCCCAGGGCCTCGCGGCGGTCGGCTTCGGTGAGGGGGGCGTCCGGAGCCAGGGAGCGCAGGTAGGCCTCGCCCTCGGCCCGGAAGTCCTCCTCGGCCCGCCAGCGGCCGCGCTGGAGGCGCGTGAACACGCGCACCGGGAAGCTCAGCCCCAGCCCGTTGAGCTCGGTTTCCAAAACGACGCCGAGAGCCTCCAACGCCGCCTCGGAGCGACGCGAGTCGATGATCAGGACGCTGAGGTCGGACGTGCGCGGATCGCTTCGCCCGTATTCCTTGATCGCGGTCTTCTCGATGCGCACGCCGGTGGAGCCCGGATCGACCGCCGAGGGGATGCGGGCGCTCGTCTCGAGCGGCAGGAAGCCCAGGGCCGGGTGCAGGCCGCGTTGGCGCACGCGCGGCCCGGAGACGCGGCTCCCGAGGAGGAGCAGGCCGACGCGGTGGGCCCGCGCCAGGCCCTCGACCCGGCGGTAGGCCTCGGGGGAGACCCCGAGCAGGCGGTTGAGGCGGCCGGATGCGGCGCGGATCTCGCAGGACGCGTACGTCCCGGCCGCGCAGGCCTCGAGAACCTCTTCATAGGCGTATTGCCGCATGCCCCGATAGGGTACAGCCGCGGGGGGCGGCGGACAGGGGTCGGAAGGCCCGGGCCGGGGCTGGGCCCCGCCGGAGGCGGATGCCGCTGAAATGCCTCTAAATAGGACTTTCGGCCCATTCCGCGTCATTTTACTCCCGGAGTGTGCTATAATGTCTCCTGTTCGGTGTTCATTGACAACCTAGACAAAATCCGCTACCGCATGGCCTCGGCGGCCTCACGAACGAACCGTGACGCCCGCGCGATCGACCTGGTGGCGGTCACGAAGTACGCCTCCCTCGAGGCGGTCAAGGAAGCCCTGTCGTCGGGGCGCCTGACCGAGGTGGGGGAGAACCGCGTGCAGGACGCCGAGAAGAAGAAGCTGGAGCTCGGCGCGCTCGCGGGAACGGTCCGGTGGCGCCTCATCGGGCATCTGCAGACGAACAAGGCGAAGAAGGCCGCCGCGGTCTTCGACGCGGTCGACTCGGTCGACAGCGAGAGGGTCGCCAAGGCCCTCAACGACGCGCGCACCGGTTCCAAGCTTCCCGTCATGATCCAGGTGAAGCTGACGGACAAGGACACGCAGTCGGGCGTCGCCCCGGAAGAACTGCCGGGGCTCATCGAGGCGGTGCGCAAGCTCCCGAACCTCGAACTGACCGGCCTGATGGGCATCGCGCCCGATCTCGAGCCGGTCGAGGCCGTGAGGCCGAGCTTCCGGCTCCTGAGGGAGCTGCGGGACCGCCATCTGCCCGGCGGAAGGCTGAACATGGGCATGAGCCGCGATTTCGAGATCGCGATCGAAGAAGGCTCCGACCTGATCCGGGTCGGCACACAGATTTTTGCACCCTAGTCCGGCAACCATGGAGGCACCTGCATGATCGTGAAAGTGCGCGTCATCCCCAACGCCGCGGACAACGAAGTGGTCAGCCGCATCGGAAGCGTGCTTCGGGTGAAGGTCGCAGCACCCGCGGTCGACGAGAAGGCCAACGCCGCGCTGAAGGATTACCTCGCCGAGTTCTTCGAGGTGTCCGGCAAGCGCGTCAGCATCCTTCGCGGCGCCAACGGGCGTGAGAAGACTGTCGAGATCGTGGGCAAGACGGAGGAGCAGCTGAAGCGGGTGATGGACTCCATCCCCTGACCAAGCGGTTCCGCAGCACAGTAGGGCGTTGAGATCGAGGGCGAACGAGGAGAAGCGCCTCGTTCGCCCTCGTCCCATTTTAAAGAAGCTATAATCGTTCCCCGAACATGAGCAAACGGCCGCTTCACGAAGACCCCATCAAGCACATCGTCTGGAAGGGGGACCGTCTCCAGGTCCTCGACCAGCGCCTGCTGCCCCGCACGGTGAAGTACGTGACGTGCCGCACCGCCGCCGACGTGGCCAAGGCCACCAAGGACATGGTCCTGCGCGGCGCCCCGCTGATCGGCTGCGCCGCCGCCTACGGCATGGCGCTCGCGGCCAAGAAGAATCGGCTGGACGACGTGGTCGCCGCCGAGCCCGTCCTGCGCAAGGCCCGGCCTACGGCCGTCAACCTGATGCACGCCCTCGACCACATGCTGGGCGTGGCCAAACGCACCCCCGAAAAAAATCTGGGGAAGGCGATGGCCGCCGCCGCCGTGACGTATTACGAGGACGACCTGGCCTTCAACGCGCGCATGGCCGAGCTGGGCGCCGGTCTGCTGAAGAAGGGCTCCAACGTCATCACGCACTGCAACGCCGGCGCCCTGGCCACGGCCGGCATCGGCACCGCGGTCGGCATGATCCGCGCGGGCTGGCTGAACGGGAAAGTGGATCACGTGTACCCCTGCGAGACGCGCCCCTATCTGCAGGGCGCGCGCCTGACCCTGTGGGAGCTGATGGAGGCCGGCATCCCGGCCACGCTCATCACCGACAACATGGCCGCGCACCTCATGAAGACGCGCAAGATCGACGCCGTCATCGTGGGCTCCGACCGCATCGCCGCCAACGCCGACGTGTGCAACAAGATCGGCACCTACGGCCTGGCCATCCTCGCCAAGCACCACGGCATCCCGTTTTACGTCGTCGCGCCCTCCACGACCGTCGACCTCGGCACCCCGCACGGCGACCGCATCCCGATCGAGGAGCGCTCCGTCCAGGAGGTCGTCGAGATCTTCGGGGTGAAAATCGCCCCGAAGGACGCCAAGGCGCACCATTTCGGCTTCGACGTCACGCCGCACTCGCTCGTCACCGCCATCGTCACGGAGAAGGGCGTCGTGTCGCCCGCCAACGAGGCCAATCTGAGGAAGGTCCTGTCCAACTAATGTCCACAAAACCCGCCGCCCGTCCGAAGCTCACCAAGATCCTGGCCACGCTCGGCCCCGTCTCCGCCAAGCCCGCGATGATGCTCGATCTGCTGACCGCCGGCGTCGACGCGTTCCGGCTGAACTGCTCGCACGCCTCCCTCGCCGAGCTCGAGAAGAACGTCGGCCTGATCCGCTCCGCCTCGCGCCTCTCCCGCCGCGCCTGCTCGGTCGTCATGGACCTCCAGGGGCCGCGCCTGCGCGTCGGCCGCCTGCGCAACGGCGAGCCCATCGACCTGAAGAAGGGCGCGAAGACGCGCATCACGGTGCACGATATTCCGGGAACGGCCGAAGAGTTTTCGACGTCGTTCAAGAAGCTCCCGCAGACCGTGAAGAAGGACATGGAGATCCGCCTCGACGACGGCTCCATCGTCCTGCGCGCGCTCAAGTCCGGC
>CAZURZ010000129.1:2703-3903 GCA_964623465.1 uncultured Elusimicrobia bacterium | reverse complement strand
CGTAACCGGCGAAGCGCGGAACCCCGCGAACGATCGGATAGCGGGCGCGGGAGGAGATGAGCGCGCCCGTCACGACCTCGTCGCCGTTTCTCTCGGAGGACTCCAACGTCAGCGGCTCGCCGCTGACCGGGTCCGCGAGACAAGGCAGGAAGTCCTCACGCATCCTAGAACCAGGACAGCGCGCCGGCCTTGTGCAGCCAGGCGCGCAGCAGCACGTAGCCGTAGCTGGAGGCTTCCCGCAAAAAGTTGAACTGGGAAATCCCCCTCTCTCGAAACGCCTGCCGGCCGGGGACGACGACGACCGTGCCCCCGGCCAGATGGGTCTTGAAGGTGATCTCGGGGATGAGCGAGAGATTGTTGGCGCGGACGCCGACCGCGAGCATGAAAGTCCGGTCCATGAGCTTGAACGAGCAGGTCGGGTCGCGCATATCCCAGTCCAGCAGCGCTCCGGCGAGGCCTTTATAGACGGACGAGTAGTCCTTGAACTTGGACGGGATGGCCTCGCCGTCTTCGGGGCGCTCGTAGCGCGAGCACTGCACGAGTTGGGCCCCTTTGCGGGCTTCGGCCACGTACTTCGGCAGGTCCTCGATCGGGTGCGCCCCGTCCGCCGTCATTAAGAGGGCGTAGCGTCCGGTCGCGTGGGCCAGGCCGTAGCGGACCAGGGTCCCCAAGCCGCGGCGCGGCTTGAAGCGATGGACGACGCGGATGTTGAGCGGCTTGCGCTTGGCGCGCAGAGCTTGGGCGACCTTGAGCGTCTCGTCCTCGCTCGCGTCGTCGAGGATGATGGTCTCCACATCGAGGTCGGCGTCGAGACAGACCCGCTCCACGCGCTCCAGCAACCCGGGGAGGTTCTCCGCCTCGTTGAGGCAGGGGATGAGGAGGCTGACCTCGGGCATGCTAGCGCTCTTCGACCCGCCAGCAGTCCCACAGACGGGCGTCGAAGCGGTAGTCGTCGCCCTGGCTCTCTTCAAGCGTGGTGGTCGAGAAGAAGATGATCTTCGCGTCGTCGGTCAGGCTCATGAAGCCGTTGGCGTGGCCCGCCGGGATGTGCAGGACGGCCGGCTTGTCCGCCGAGAGGACGAAGCGCTTGACCGGGAGATCCTTCGAGGGGTTCTTCCAGTCGTCGATCTTGACCGCCGCGACGATCGCCGCGCCGCCGGCGACATAGACGAACTTCGCCTCCTTCTGGTGGCCGTGCCA
>CAZURZ010000129.1:0-2603 GCA_964623465.1 uncultured Elusimicrobia bacterium | reverse complement strand
TCGCCGCGCCGCCGGCGACATAGACGAACTTCGCCTCCTTCTGGTGGCCGTGCCAAGCCCGTACGAACCCCTGACGATGGTTCGTGACGGCGTAAAAGCGCTTCACGCCGGGGAAGGAGAAATCGTTGACGAACGACAGGCCGCCGCGGTCGTCCACGGCGAGCCCGCCGGGAATCAAGGTGGGTTCGGTCTCGGAAAGTTTCATAGCTCGGTCGGGGCCTCGTAGCCCATGCGCGAAGAGGGACGCTCCAGCATCTCCTTCAGGAAGCGGTGGTTGGAGTGGCGAGTGATGCCCGTATTCTTGATGCGGTCCTGCTGGATGAGGGCCTTGAGCTCCAACATGCCGGGCTCCAGCTCGTGCTTGGGAGCGAAGCCGAAAGTTTTCGCGGCCTTTTCGCTGGTGACGCGGTAGTTGCGGCTGTCCTGGAACTTCACCTCGGTGCGCTGCACCTCGAGGCCCGGGAAGTGCCTCAGGAACATGTCTGCCAGATCGGTGATGCGCGTATTGACCGTGTGCAGGTTGAACAGGCCCCGGTGCTTGCCCTCCAGGCTGGGCAGGACGGCTTCCGCCACGTCCCGCACGTGGAGCAGGGGACGATACTGGTCGCCGCCGAAGACGCTGATGCGGTTGTAGAGGCAGGCCTTCACCGTCAGAACGTTGACCACCAGATCGAGGCGGATGCGGGAATAAGTATCCCCCACCCCGAACAAGGTGCCGAGGCGGAATACGACGGCGTCCTTGTCGAGGAGATGCTTCTCCGCCTCCATCTTGGTCTGGGCGTAGAGCGAGAGAGGGTTGAGCGGCGACTCCTCGTGGAGCAGCCCGTCCTGGGCGCCGTAGACCGAGCACGTCGAGGTGAAGATGATCCGGCCGTTGAACCGGCGGGAGAGCTCCTTGACCGAGTCCCGGTTGATCTCCCCGGTGAGCTTCGGGTCCATGGCGCAGGCGCCGTCGCCGACGAGCGCCGCCAGCCAGACCACCGCGTCGGCCCACTTCAGATGCGGATCGAGACGCTCCCAGTCCCGGATGTCGCCGTAGACGAAGTCCAACGGCTTGCGATAGGACTCCTCGTAGACGAGGGAGTCGTAGACCCTTATCCGGTGGTCCGTCTTCGCCAGCAGGTCGGTGAGAGCGCCGCCGACATAGCCGGCGCCGCCGACGATGAGGACATTAGCCATGGCGTCGCGTCATTATCGCAATATTTGCAGGTTTATTCCAGGGATCGCCCGGGAGGATCCGCATGATGAAGGGGCTTCGAGTCGCGCCATAAGGCAAGCGCCATGACGGCTCCCGCCGAGGCATAGCTCAAGAGCGACAGCCAAGCCGCTCCCAGAATCCCCCGCTCGCGCAACGCCGGGATCAGCCCGCCCAAAGTGAGCGCAAGCGCCACCGTTTCCGCCGCCGCGATCACGCGCGGCCTGCCCAGGCCCCTCAGCGCATCGCTGAGAATGATGTTGAACGCAAGAAACGCTCCGGCCATGACAAGGATGCGGCCTGGCTCGACCGCCGGCTTGAACGGGGCCCCGAACAACAGCGGCACCGCGAGCGGCGTCAAGGCGTAGAGAAGCGCGCTCGCCGCGATGATGGCGACGGCGGCCAAAGCGGCTTGCCTGCGCAGTTGAGGGTGCGCTGAAATCTCGCCGCTGCCGGCGAGGCGAGGGAACAGCACGGAACCGACCGCGGACACGACCGGCGTCAGCAGGCTTCCCCAGGTCGCGGCCACGGCATACCAGCCCAGTTCTCTCGACGGGAGAAGCGCGGCGATGAATATCTGATCGATGTTGCGATTCGCCGTGGTCGGCAAATTGCTGAGCATCGAATACAGTCCATACCCGCTCATTTCCCGCGCGGTGCTCCGATCCGCCGAGAGGCTTCGGCGTATCCTTTTGAAATAGAGTCCCCACGCGATCGGGACGCCGATCAAGGCGCTCATGAGCAGATACGAATCGACGACGAAGGCGGACGCGCGCCGCCCCAGCAGCCAGGCGAGCCCCAGCGCCGCGACATACACGATCTGCGGGAAGACGCGGATGAAGTTGAATTCGGCGAAGCGGCCCAATCCTTGAAACGCCGCGTACGGCAGGGCGAAGAGCGTGTTGACCGGCACGAAGAGAAGAAAAAACAATCCAGATGCCCTGACGGCGGCGTCGAAAGACCCGAGGAGCCGGGACTGGAACGGCCAGGCGATCACGCCGACGATGACGCTGGCCGCGATCCCGGCCGCGGCGGCGGTTCCCAGGTAGCGTCCGACCGCGTCCGGCCTTCGGGCCGTGTAGTAGGTGACGGCGTGCCCCCCGCCGAGCATGGACAAATATGGAAGCAGCATCGGGAGCGCCATCATCGCGGCAAGCTCGCCCCTGCCTCCGGGCCCCAGCACTCGGGCCGCCAGCGTCGAGCTCAGGAAAGCCAGAGGAAAGCTGATCCCGTATCCGGCCAGAGACCACATGAGCGCCGTGCTCTCACGCATCGTGCTTTTGCAAGCCGCCGACGAAGGAGATGTGAAACTCCTCGGGAAGCTTTTCCAGCATCCGGTGGAGGAGGCAGCCCAGGCGGTGCGGCCAATCCGCGACTTCCAAGTACGTAGGGCACCCGACGAACGACT
>CAZURZ010000128.1:0-3996 GCA_964623465.1 uncultured Elusimicrobia bacterium | reverse complement strand
AGCCGGCGGCGGTCGGCGCTCGTGCCGCCGACGGCGAGCGCGCGGACGTGGGAGGACTCGGCGGCCTCGAGGTCGCCGACGGCGCGCTGCGCCTCGCCCGCGCCGCGCAGCGCCGCGGCCAGCGCGGACTTGGGGGCCTCCGGGCCGGGCGTCACCCGCAGGAGCGAGCGCAAGGCCTTTTCGCCCGCGGCGCTGCGCCGGGGGAAGGAGCGCAGCAGCAGCGCGCTGAGGCCGGCGTAGGCCGGCAGATGGCGGGGCGCGGCCGCGATCGCCGCGGCGAAGGTCGCGACGGCCTCGTCGACGCGCCCGGCCGCGGCCAGCGCGTGCGCGAGGAAGCAGAGCGTCGCGGGGGCGCGGTCGCCGCCGTCGACGGCGGCCCGGAACAGGCGCTCGGCCTCCTCGAAGCGCCCGGCGTTGAAGCTCTCGACTCCCCGCGAGCGGAGATCGTCCATCGCCTCTACTTCGCCTTGCGCCCCCGCGCGGCCGGACGGCCGAGCGCGGCGACCGCGGGCCACTCCATCCAGATGTCGGTGAGGCCCGCCTGGCGCTTGTCCTCCCGCTCCGCGTCGACGTGCCACAGGCGCCAGTACGCCATGTAGCGGATCGCGTGGGAGAGATTCTGCTCCTTGTCGTGCGCGAGCTGGTAGTGCATGATCACGGCGTCGCCCGCCTTGCCGGTGATCTGCACGGCGGGAGGCATCGCGATCTCGGCGTTGAGTCCGGCGCGCAGCTTGGCCGTGCCGTTCTCGGCGATGTAATCCGCGATGGTCCGGTGCGTGCCCGGATAGACCGCGAGGTTGCCCATGTAGCCCTCGGGCTGGTCGCTGAGCAGGACGCCCGCCAGCATGGTGAAGCGGCTGATGGGCTTGGCGGCGTTGGGGGAATAGAAGCCGTCGATGTGGGAGGCGGGGCCGCCGTGCGAGTTGTTGACGGAGGGGAAGCGCAGGGCGATCTGCCCGGTGGCGGGCTTTCGCAGCGCGCCGCGCCCGATCGGGGATTCGGCGAGCTCCCAGAGGGGGCTCTTGAACAGCAGGTCCATGATGGCGGGGGAGTCCGTGTCCTCCGACCAGTAGTCGCGCGCGTCGGCGTACTGGTCCATGTCGCGCACGCGCCCGCGGCCGAGACGGTGGTTGATCTCGCGCAGGGCCTCCTCCACCAGGGGACGGGGCACGATCCCGGGAAGGACGACGTAGCCGTCGTCGCGCATGCGGGCGAGCTGCTTGGGATCAAGTTCCATGGACGCCTCTCATCGCGGGCCATTCGAGCCAGGGTTCGGCCAGGGCGCGCTTCAGGTAGGACGGCGACTTGTCGCGCCAGGCGTCGACGTGCCAGTAGCGGAAGTACGCCATGTAGCGGATCTCGGGGGAATCGTTGCGCGCCTTGTCGTGCGCGGTCTGGTAGTGGAAGACGATCACGTCGCCGGGGTTCGCCTCGACCTGCACGGGGGCGGGCAGGCGCAGGATATTCTCGCAGCCGCCCTTGAGCGAGCGCAGGCCGAGCCTCCGCACGCGCGCGGCGATCATGCGGTGCGTTCCGGGGTAGACGACCAGATTGCCGCGGTTCGCGCCCTTCACCGCGGAGAGCGCGACGCCCGCGCAGAACGAGTAGCGCACGACCGGCTCGCCCTTGTCCGCGAACAGCCCGTCGACGTGGACGCTGCGCCGGGCCGGAGCGTCGTCGGACGCGGACGGGAAGCGGAGCGCGATCTGCGCCTGGGAGCAGGGCTCGACCTTCCCGTCTCCGAGCAGTTCGCGCGCGAGCGCGTCGAGGGGGCCGCTCAGCGCCATCACGGCCGGGGAGCTCACGTACTCGGAAAGGTAGTCCCGGGAGTCGGCGTAGGAGTCCTTGCCGGGATGCTCTCCCGAGCCCAGCCGGTGGTTGATCTCGCGCAGGGCGCCGTCCACGAGCGCGCGCGGCACGAGGCCGGGGATGCGGACCCAGCCGTCGCGGGCGAGCTTGGCCTTGCGGGCTCGGTCAAGGGCGGCGGACATGTCCCATCCAGACCGGAAAGAGATGCTCGTTGGACGCGCGCAGGCCGCGGCCCAGGCGGAGTCCGGCCTCCAGGACGCGCCTGACCGCGGCGGCGTCCGCGGGAGACGACGGCGCGGCGCCGGCTTCCTTCTCGAAGCGGTCGAGGACGTCGCGGCGGATCGTGGAGTAGTCGGTCCACTGCCCGGCCGCGTCGCCGGAGTCGCCGCGAGCCAAGGCCCGGTTGGCCAGCGCCCAGAAGGCGTTCGAGCCGTCCAGGCGGATCGCCGCGCCGAGGTCCTCGAGCGCGCCGGCGCAGTCTCCGCTCAAGCGGCGCAGCTCGCCCCGCAGGACCAGCGCCTCGACGTCGGCGCCCGCGGCCAGCGCCGCCTCCAGATCCGCGGCGGCGCCGGCGCGGTCGCCGGAGAACAGGCGGGCGGCCGCGCGCAGGCGGTGCGCGGCGGGAGCGCCGCCCTTGACGGCGGGATCGAGGTCGGCGAGGGCGCCTGCGTAGTCGCCCGTCCACAGGCGCAGGCGTCCCCTCACGACGAGTCCGGAGGGGCGCGCGCGTTCGGGCAGAGCGTCGACCAGCTCCGAGGCGCGCGCCAGCGCGGCGGGGGCGTCGCCGAGGCAGAGATCGATCTCGGCGAGGGCGGCTCGGGCCTTCCAGAAGCCCGGGACGCTCGCGAGCGCGGCCTCGTACTCGCGGCGGGCGCCGGCGTAGTCGCGGCGGTTGGTGAGCAGCAGCTCCCCGTGCTTGTGGCGCATCCACGCCCGCGCGGCGGGAGCGGAGGCCAGGCGCTCCGTCTCCAGGATGGCCTCCTCGCCGCGGCCCATGTTGCTGAGCAGGGACGCCAGGAAGTAGCGCGGCCAGGGGTTGGAGGGCGAGGACGCCGCGAGCTCCTTGAGCGCGGTCATCACGCGGACCTGCTCGCCGGGCGCGGGGGAGACGAAGAAGGAGTCGATGCATTCCTGGCTGGGCAGCGCGGCGAGCAGGGCATCCGCCTCGGCGAAGGCCTTCTTGAACGCGCCCAGCTTCACGTGGGCCTGGAAGCGCGTGAGGCCGGCCGCGAGCAGAGAATGGGCGTCTCCGGCCGCCGGCTTGCCCGCGGCGGCGCGGCGCAGCAGCGGGGCGGCCTCTCCGGCCGCGCCCTTCTCCTTGAGCAGTTCTCCGAGCAGGAGGGAGGCCTCGGGCCCGGCCTTCAGCGCGACCGCGCGGCGCAGGGAGGCTTCGGCGGCCTCGGGGTCTCCGGCGCGCAGATGCAGGCGGCCGAGGCTCACGTGCACGGCCGCGTCCTTCGGCGCCAGAGCGGCCACGGCCTCGTACGCGGCGATGGCGTCGGAGACGCGGCCCTGCAGGCCGTGGATCTCGGCGAGGCCGGCCCGAGCCTCGGCGTCGCGCGGCTTGGACCGGACCAGTTCGGAGACGATCTCGAGGGCGCGCTCCGGCTCGCCGGAGAACTGCAGGGAGTGGGCGAGCGCGACGGCCGCGCGCGAGGAATCCGGATCCAGACCGAGGGCGGCCTCGAACTGGGCCCGGGCCTGCGCGTAGCGGCCGGCGTTGAAGAGCTCGGTTCCGCGCTTGAGGGCGGCGGCGGACTTGCGCATCTCTCAGCGTCCTCCGCGCGCGAGGGCTTCGAGGATCAGGGGGCGCAGCGCGGCCGGTTCGCCGTCGCGCGGCGCGGCTTCGTAGACCGCGCGCTCCTCGGCCCGTTCGCCGCGCGCGGCGTGCACGGCGGCCATCGTGAGGTAGGGCGGCAGGCCGCGGGGGTCGAGCGCGACGGCGCGGCGCAGCGCCTTGAGCGCCTCATCGCCGCGCCCGGCGAGGTGCTCGCACAGACCGAGGTCGGCGAGGAGGGAGGCGTCCTCCTTCTCCGCAGCGAGGCGGCGCAGGAGCGCGGCGGCCCGGTCCGGCCGCCCGAGGCGCTGCAGCACGAGCGCCGCGCGGCGGCGCTCCTCGCGCGCGGCGGAGCCCGCCAGCGCGCGGCCGATCCCCTCCAAGGCGGCCTGCGGGCGCCCTCCGGCCGC
>CAZURZ010000127.1:0-4061 GCA_964623465.1 uncultured Elusimicrobia bacterium | reverse complement strand
AAGCCCTCGCGGCGCATGGTCTCGATGAGGACCGAGAGGTGCAGCTCGCCGCGGCCGGAGACCTTGAAGTTGCCCTCGCCCTGCAACTGCTCGATCTTGAGGCCCACGTTGATCTGCTGCTCCTTCAGCAGGCGCTCGCGGAGGTGGCGCGAGGTGACCAGCTTGCCCTCGCGGCCCGAGAAGGGGGAGTTGTTGACCATGAATTCCATGGACAGAGTCGGCTCGTCGATCTCGAGCGGGGGAAGCGCGATCGGATTGGCCACGTCGGAGACGGTGTCGCCGACGTTGATGGTCTCGAGCCCGGCGAGGGCCACGATGTCGCCGGCTTGAGCGGAGTCGACGTCCTTGCGCTTGAGGCCCTGGTACATCTGGAGCATGGTGATCTTCCCGGGGATCACCTTCCCGTCCTCGGCCTTGATCAGGGCGACGGTCTCGTTCTTCGCGATCTTGCCGTTCTGCATGCGCCCGATCCCGATCTTGCCGAGATAGGAGCTGTAGTCGAGCATCGTGACCAGCATCTGCAGGGGCTTGGTCGGGTCGACCTGCGGTCCGGGAACGGACTTGATGATCGTGTCGAGGAGCGGCTTCATGTCGGGCGCCGACGTGACCTGTTCGTGGGAGGCCCAGCCGGACTTGCCGGCGGCGTAGACGACGGCGAATTCCATCTGAGGCTCCGTGGCCCCCAGGTCGATGAACAGGTCGAACACCTTGTTCAGCGCTTCCTGCGGGCGGATGTGCGGCCGGTCCATCTTGTTGATGACGACGATCGGGTGCAGGCCGAGAGCCAGCGCCTTGCGCAGCACGAAGCGCGTCTGCGGCATCGGGCCTTCGACGGCGTCGACGATCAGCAGGGCGCCGTCGACCATCTTGAGGATGCGCTCGACCTCGGAGCCGAAGTCGGCGTGGCCGGGGGTGTCGACGATGTTGATCGTCTTGCCCTCGTAGTGGATCGAGGTGTTCTTGGCCAGAATGGTGATGCCGCGCTCGCGCTCGAGGTCGTTGGAGTCGAGGACCTGCTCCTGCGCCTGGTCGGCCTTGACGAGGAATTCGCCGGAGGCCTTCAGCAGGGCGTCGACGAGGGTGGTCTTGCCGTGGTCGACGTGAGCGATGATGGCGATGTTGCGGACGTCTTCTCTGCGGGGGGCGGACATGCTTGGGTTCCTTTTACGGCTCGGCGCGCTGGCCGTACTTGCGGGGGTTCTTGATCTCGGCGTCCTTGACGACCGAGTGCGGGATGATCATGTAGCGGTCGCCGTCGAGCCTGAGGATCACGTTCTGCCAGGTGATGTCGACGACGGCGCCGGTGTGCTCGCCGATCGAGACGTTCTCGTCTCCGATCTCGAAGGGCTTGAGGCGGAAGACGATCCCGGCCGCGAAGATCGAGGTGACGTAGTCGCTGACGGCGATGGTCACGAGCGCGGTGCCGACGGAGAGGGTCTTGGCGACCCAGCCCCAGGAGACGCCGACGGCGTTGAGGAGGAAGGAGCCGCCGATCAGCCAGGTCGCGACGGTGGCCGCCAGCTTGGCGACGATGACGACGGCCGGGTTCCAGCCGTAACGCTCGCCCAGGCGGCCGAGAGAGCGGGTCAAGGCGCTGGAGATCGAGCTCGCGAGGAAGGCGACGAGGCCGGCCTTGAGATACGGGAGCAGCGCGGCGACCCAGGTCAGCGACTTGACCGCGGCCAGCCCGCCCAGCATCGGGAAGAAGGCGAGCGCGGCGATGCCGGCGGCGGAGAAGGCGATCGGCTTCCAGAGGGTGGGGGCGGCCGCGTCGCGGATGGCGCGGAAGAGGCCGTGAGGCAGCGCCGGCCTGCGCAGGCTCAGGCGGATCTCCTTGGTCTGGTAGACGCCGTAGAGCGTCACGGGGGCCGCGCGCAGGGACGAGTAGGTGCGCAGGACGTCGCGGCCGTCCTCGCCCTGGAGCACGACGTAGCGCAAGGTCAGATCGCGCACGACCGCGGTGGTCTTGCCGATGGTCACCTTGTCGCCGACGGTGAACGGGCGCGTGAGCAGGAAGTGCACGCCGTGGAAGAGGTTGCCGGCCACGTCCTTGACCGCCAGCGAGATGGCGAGCGCCATGGCCGTGCCGCCGACGCCGAACGTCTCGGCGAGGTCTCCGCCGGTGACGCCGGCCATCGAGAGTCCGAGGACGCCCGCGCCGCTCCAGACGGCGAGCGCGGAGACGAAGCGCGCCATCGCGATCGTGTTCTTGCTCCAGCCCTTCTTGGCCGCGAGCTTGTCGAGGCCCCAGCGCACGCCGCGATTGAGCGCCCAGGCCCCGGCCAGGAGCGCGCCGCCCTTGGCGTAGGGCGCGACGGAGGCGGCCCACTCCGGGACGGCCAAGGCGGCCGCGGGGGCGAGAGCGGCGCCGCGCATGAGCGGCGTGCGGCGCGTCGTCGAAGGAGCCGCGGCGGAGACGGGGACGCCGAGCTCGGCCTCCTTCTGGTCCGCCGCGCCGGACCAGAACTTCTCGCCCTCGGCGCGGTCCCTTTCCACGGAGCGTGGGAGGGGCATCCCCTCGCCGTACGGCTCGGTCAGAGCGCTTCGGGCCTGGATCGGGGCGAGTGCCGCCGCAACGGCGGCGGCCTTGGGCCCCTGTCCAACGGCGAGAGGGAGGGGCAGTCCCTCGCCATCCGGCGCGGCGGCGGCCTTGATGGTGGCGATCGAGGGGGCCGCGAGGGAGGGGGCCAGGGCCGGGACCGGCGAGGCCAAGGTCAGGACGCTATTGAGGGAAGGCGCGAAGGTCTGGAGGGAGGGGGTCAGCGCCGGGACCACGGAAACCCCGGACGGGACGCGGACCGCGGAGGCCGCCGAGCGGACCTGGGCGGGGGCGGGGGAGGCCGACAGCGCGCACAGCGCCGCCGCGAGGAAGGCTCGGAAATTCATGGATTAAATTATACCAGCGCCCCGGGGAACGGCTTCGGGCCCGAGGTCCCAGCAGGGCACGGCAATAGGCCTATAAATCAGCGGGGCGCGCGCCGCATGGGCGCGCGCCCCGATGAAAGCCGCCCGGGTTGTCGTACGGGTTGAGGGGTGGCGGCTTTCAAAGAGATATTAGCATATAATCTTCCCTATGAACCATTACCGCGCGTTGCGACGCGAACTCGGCCGCCGTTTCGCCGGCAAGGGCGTCGTCCACCTCGAGGGCGGCAAACCCGTCGCCCGCAACTTCGACGTCGACTACGCGTTCCGGCAGAAGTCCGACTTCCTCTATCTCACGGGCGTCGAAGAGAGCGGCTGTCACCTGGTGCTCGACGGCGCGCGAGAGACCCTGCTCGTGCCCCGCGTCGACGCCCACCACCGCGTCTGGGAGGGCCACGTGCCCGGTCCGGCCGAGGCGAAGCGCCTGTTCGGGGTCGACCGCGTCATGTACGCCGACGAGCTCAAGAAGGCGCTGGGCGGCAAGCGCCCCGTGCCCTCGGCCCAGGTGCGCGACGCGCTCGACGAGATGCGCGCGGTCAAGACCGAGGGGGAGCTGGCGCTCATGCGCCGCGCGAACGCGATCAGCGGCGCGGCGCATCGCGAGGTCATGCGCAAGACTCGCCCCGGCATGCGCGAGTACGAGCTGCAGGCCATCTTCGACTCCGCCTGCGTGAAGAAGGGCCTCAAGCACCTCGCCTATCCCTCCATCGTCGCCGCGGGCGTCAACGGAGCGGTGCTCCATTACCGCAAGAACGACGCGCTCCTGAAGAGCGGAGATCTGCTGCTCATCGACGCGGGCGCCGAGCTCGGCGGCTACGCGGCCGACATCACGCGCACGTTCCCGATCAACGGCAAGTTCACGCGCCGCCAGCGCGACGTCTACTCCGTCGTCCTCGCGGCGCAGAAGGAGTGCATCGCGCACGCGCGCCCGGGCGTGATCTCCGCCGACCTGCACGTGCGCTCGATGCGCGTCATCGCCGAGGGCCTCAAGGACCTCGGCCTGCTGCGCGGCGAGACCGACGGTCTCGTCGAGGGCGGCGCGGTGCGCTTGTTCTACCCGCACGGCCTCACGCACATGCTCGGCCTCGACGTGCACGACGTGACCGGCGGCAAGAAGCGCGTGATGCCCAACCCGACCA
>CAZURZ010000126.1:0-4154 GCA_964623465.1 uncultured Elusimicrobia bacterium | reverse complement strand
CCGCGAGGGCGGCCACACCGTCGGAGCCGGCGTCGTCGCCGACATCATCCCGTAAAATAAGCCGTTAAATCGATTCAAAAGTAAGGTATAATATGGCTGAGACCAGCAATACGCAGCAGAGAATCCGCATCCGGCTTCGCGCTTACGACCACCGCGTCCTCGACGCCAGCGTCGGCAAGATCGTCGAGACGGCCCAGCGTACGGGAGCAGTCGTTTCGGGCCCCATCCTGTTGCCGACGCACATCAAGAAATACACCGTGCTTCGGTCTCCGCACGTCGACAAGAAGTCGCGCGAGCAGTTCGAGATGCGCATCCACAAGCGCCTGATCGAGCTGAACTCGACGACTTCCAAGACGGTGGACGAGCTGATGAAGCTCGATCTGCCGGCCGGCGTCGACGTCGAAATCAAGCTCTAGTTAAACAGAGCTGAGCGGTACCGTCCCTTCCGGGTGGTTCCAGCTGTAGGGCTGTCTTTTGTCATTTTGGCCGTATATTAGGGAAGAGAAGATAATATGAGCGAGCAGCAGACGACGACGGAGACGAAGGCGGACGGCGGCCTCAAGAAGGCCCCGGCGACCTTCCGCACCATCCTGGGCGAGAAGATGGGCATGACCCAGATCTTCCACCCGAAGGACAAGAATCTCTACGGCGTGACCGTCATCAAGGCCGGTCCCTGCCAGGTCCTGCGCGTCAAGACCGCCGAGTCCAAGGACGGCTACAACGCCATCCAGCTCGGCTTCGGCGCCCGCAAGGACAAGTCCTGCTCCAAGGCGATGCTCGGCCAGTTCAAGGCCGCCGGCGCCGCCCCCGCGCGCTACGTGCGCGAGGTCCGCGTCGCGGACACGAAGGGTTTCGAGGCCGGCCAGAGCGTCGTCGTCGACGGCGTGTTCAAGTCCGGCGACTACGTCGACGTGCAGGGCGTTAGCAAGGGCATCGGCTTCGCCGGCGTCATGAAGCGCCACGGTTTCGCCGGCCTTCCCGCCTCGCACGGCGCCTCCGACAAGCAGCGCTCCCCGGGCTCGCTGGCCTCGCGCCGCGCCCTCGGCCGCGTCGTCCCCGGCCAGCGCATGGCCGGCCACGGCGGCCATGAGGTCACCTCGACGATGAAGATCGAGGTCGTCGATATCGACGCCGCCAACAACCTGCTCTACGTCGCCGGCCCCGTCCCGGGCCCGACGGGCGGGCTCGTCACGGTCTCCGAGACCGTCAAGCTCAAGAAGTTCCGGACCGAGGTCAAGGTCCAGACCATCAAGAAGGACAAGATGGGTAACATCATCAAGGCCGCGCCGAAGCCCGGCGCCAAGAAGTAGGCCGGAGAAGAGAAGATTATGGACGCCAAGATCATCGACGTCAACGGCAAGGAAGCGGGCTCGGTCTCCCTCAAGGAGGAGATCTTCGGGCACAAGCCGTCCCGCCGCTTCCTCCACGAGTTCGTCACCGTCTACCTCGCCAATCAGCGCGCGTGGACGTCCAACACCAAGAGCCGCTCGACCATTTCCGGCGGCGGCCGCAAGCCGTGGAAGCAGAAGGGCACGGGCCGCGCCCGCGCCGGTTCCACGCGCTCCGGTCTGTGGCGCCACGGCGCGATCATCCACGGCCCGCGCATGGGCCGCGGCTCGCGCCTCGACTATCCCAAGCAGAAGGCTCGTCTCGCCCTCGCCCAGGCCCTCTCGGCCCGCGCGCAGGACGGCGGCCTGGTCTGCCTCAAGGACTTCGTCCTGAAGGAGCCGAAGACGAAGCTCGTCGCCGCCGCGCTCGCCAAGCTCGGCTGCGAGGGCGCGAAGACGCTGATCGTGCTCGACGCTCCGAACGCGGCTCTGGCGCAGGCCAGCCGCAACATCCCCACCGTCGCCGTCCGCCTGGCCGCGGACGTCAACGCCTACGAGGTTCTTTACTGCAAGAAGCTCGTGATCACGCAGCCCGCGCTCGAGAAGCTCGGCGCGCGCTGGAACTGAGGAACACGACGATGTCCGACAAGAATCTCGCCGGAATCCTGGTCCGGCCCCTCCTGACGGAGCGCGGCACGGGCAATCAGGAGAAGTACAACCAGTATCTCTTCGAGGCCGATATCGACGCCTCGAAGACCGACATCAAGCGCGCGGTCGAGACCCTCTTCAAGGTCTCGGTCGAGAAGATCCGCACCCAGGTCGTCCCGGGCAAGTTCCGCCGGTTCGGCCGCGGCGGCGCGATGCGCCCCGACTGGAAGAAGGCCATCGTGACGGTCGCGAAGGGCCAGAAGATCGACTTCGCCGCGCCCGCCGCCTAAAGAGAACTTATGCCCATCAAATCCTACAAGCCCTATACCCCGTCCCGCCGCGGGATGACGTCGCAGGACTACTCGGACATCACCAAGACCACGCCCGAGAAGAGCCTCGTCTCCACGCTCAAGAAAACCGGCGGCCGCAACAACACCGGCATGATCATGGTCCGCCACCAGGGCGGCGGCCACAAGCGCGCGTATCGCCTCGTGGACTTCAAGCGTTACGACAAGGCCGGCGTCCCCGGCAAGGTCGCCTCGATCGAGTACGATCCGAACCGCTCGGCCCGCATCTGCCTCGTCAACTACGCGGACGGCGAGAAGCGCTACATCGTGCAGCCCGCCGGCCTCAAGGTCGGCGACCAGGTCATGAGCGGCCCGAACGCCGAGATCAAGCTCGGCAACGCGCTGCCCCTGATCAAGATCCCCGACGGTACCTTCGTCCACTGCGTCGAGCTCAACCCCGGCAAGGGCGCGCAGATGATGCGCTCGGCCGGCACGCAGGCCCAGATCATGGGCAAGGACGCCGGCTACTGCCAGATCAAGATGCCCTCCGGCGAGGTCCGCATGGTGCCCGACACCTGCTACGCGACCATCGGCCAGGTCGGCAACTCCGAGCACAACACGATCACGCTCGGCAAGGCCGGCCGCAACCGCCACCTGGGCATCCGCCCGACCGTCCGCGGCGGCGCCATGAACGCCACCGACCACCCGCTCGGCGGCGGCCGCGGCAAGTCGAAAGGCAACAATCACCCGCGCTCGCCTTGGAACCAGCTCGCGAAGGGCTTCAAGACGCGCAACAAGAAGAAGGTCTGGGGCTGGATGATCGTCTCCGATCGCCGCCGCGCCACCAAGGCTTAAGAGGAATAAATAGATGAGCCGATCCACGAAGAAAGGGCCGTACATCGAGGCGAGCCTCCTGAAGAAGGTTCAGAAGCTCAACGCCTCCGGCGAGAAGAAGCCGATCAAGACTTGGGCGCGCCGCTGCACGATCACGCCGGAGTTCGTCGGGCACACGTTCTCGGTCCACAACGGCCGCAAGTTCCTGCCGGTCTACGTCAACGAGCAGATGGTCGGCCACAAGCTCGGCGAGTTCTCCTTCACGCGCTTCTTCAAGGCGCACGGCGGCACGCACAAGGAAGCCGACGCCAAGACCTAACGTCACAAAGCACTAAGAGAGAATAGACATGGAAGCTACCGCTTACGCCCGTTTTCAGCGCTACGGCACGCGCAAGGTCGGCCAGGTTCTCAAGGAGATCCGCGGCAAGTCCGTGCTGGAGGCCGAGCGCCTCCTGCCGATGATGCCGCGCGTCTGCTCGACGATGGTCTCCAAGACCGTCCGCTCCGCCGCCGCCAACCTCGTGGATCAGGCCGCCAAGGCCGGCCACCAGGTCGACCCGAGCAAGGTCTACATCAAGTCCGCGTGGTCCACGATGGGCCCGATGGGCCACATGAAGCGCATGCTGCCGGCCCCTCAGGGCCGCGCGTACACGTTCAAGCGCAAGGTCTGCCACCTGACCGTGATCGTCTCCGACGAGCGCGTCGCCGGCAAGGGGAAGTAAGAACACCATGGGCAATAAGATCAACCCGAACGCGCTCCGCCTCGGCTACATCCACGACTGGCAGTCGAAGTGGTTCTCGGTCAAGGACGCTCCCGCCCTCATCGGCGAGGACTTCAAGATCCGCAACCTCGTCCGCAAGGCCTTCCGCGCCGCCGCGGTGAGCTGGGTCGGCATCGAGCGCGCCGGCTCGTACCTGCGCGTGAACATCCACACCGCGCGCCCCGGCGTCGTCATCGGCAAGAAGGGCGCCGACATCGAGAAGCTGCGCGCCGAGCTCGGCAAGGTGAGCCAGGCCGAGGTCAGCCTGAACATCGTCGAGATCCGCAAGCCGGAGA
>CAZURZ010000125.1:0-4250 GCA_964623465.1 uncultured Elusimicrobia bacterium | reverse complement strand
CTCGTGTCGGTCTCGAGCAGCATGCCGACCGACAACAGTTCCTTGAGGAGCGCCGGCGCGTCCGCCGGCCGCTCTTCGACCGTCTTCGCCATCAGGCGCCGCAAGACCGCGGCGGCGCGCTCCGTGACCTCCGGACGCAGGGCGCGGACCTCGGGCGCGGGCTCGTCGCGATGCCGGAGCAAGGCGTCCATCGCCGCGCCCGGGTAGGGCGGCTGGCCGGTCAGCGCGTAGTACCACGTCGAGCCCAAGGCGTAGAGATCCGAGCGGGGGTCCGGCGGCCCACCGAAGGCCTGCTCCGGAGCCATGAAATGGAACGAGCCCGCGATCGCCTCGCCGGCGGAGGCCTCGCCGGAGGAACGCGCGATGCCGAAGTCGGTCAGCTTGACCGCGCCGCGCGAGTCGATCAGGATGTTCCCCGGCTTGACGTCCCGGTGGACGAGCCCGGCCTTGTGCGCCGCGCCGAGGGCGGAGGCCGTCTCGCGGATGATCTCGAGCGCCTCGGCCGGGGACAGAGGCCCCCGGCTCTTGACCCGCGCCTCCAGCGACTCGCCGTCCACCCACTGCATGACGATGAAGGGTATGCCCGAGGCCTCGCCGACCTCGTAGACGGCGACGATACGAGGGTCCTCCAGCTTCGCGGCGGCGCGGGCCTCGGCCAGGACTTGAGCGCGGACCGCCGCCCCGTTCGCGCCCGCCGCGGCGCCCTCGTCCACGAGCTTGACCGCGCAGGCGCGGTCGAGCGCCAAGTGGCGGGCCTTGTAGACCCGTCCCATCCCGCCGCGCCCGATCAGCGCTTCGAGACGGCACGGGCCCAAGTTCTTCCCTATGAGGGAATCCTGCTCGGGCATGCGACGAAGCATAGCAGGCGCGGCAAGGCCTCGCAAGAGTGCTAAAATAGCCCCGGATGGCTTGGCGCTCTCCCTCCGGGGCATGGTACGCGATCCTCCTCGCCGGCGCGTTCGTCTCCGCGCGCCTGGGCGAACAGGCTCACCGTCGCCTGATCCTGCAGCCGGTCGAGGGGATGGCGCTGTACGGGCAGTCCAGCGACGACGAGGAAGAGCAAGAAGATCAGGACATGCCCACGAGCCGCGCCCCCGTGCGGATCATCGAGAGCGGCGGAGGGCCGCGCACCTACCAGCGTCTCCAGAAGACCGGCGGATTCCGGTCCGCCTCCTACGGTTTCCAGAATTTCAATCGCGATAAGATCGAGATCTCCTACCGCATCGCGGAGAAGGACTTCCAGCCGTACAACTCCTCCTTCGGCTACACGAAGGCCGGCCTCGAGGAGATCCGGCAGTGGCGCGAGACCGCCCGCCAAAGCGCCTACAAGATCGCGCTGAAGACCGGCCGCTCCCAGGCCCAGCTGGACGCCGCCGTCGCGGCGATCGACAAGGAGCACGACGTCAAGGTCAAGGAATACCTCGCCTCGCACGGTTTCCGCATGATGAAGGGCAACGTCGTGACCGTGGACATGCCCGAGCTGGTCCGCAAGAACTCCGTCATGATCAAGCCGCTGGCGCTCTCCTTCGAGAAGATCGCCTCCCAACGGCGCTACCGCTCGGGAGAGATCATCGGAGCGGTGCTGTCGTTCGTTCAAAGCGCGATGCACTACCGCCAGCCCGATCCGGTCTACAAGGAGAAGCACACCGGCGGGGTTCTCCCGCCGATCACCGCCGTCGTCGTCGGCTGGGGGGACTGCGACACGAAGACCGGCCTCCTCGGCTCCATCCTCTCCAACTGGTCGCAGATGCGCATGGTCGGAGTCGGCGTCCCCGGCCATTACCTGATGGGCGTGCTGCTCATCCCCGAGAAGGGCGACCTCTTCCTGGAGTACAAAGGCCTGCAGTACGTCCTCGTCGAGCCCGCCGGCCCGGCCTGGATGCCGCCGGGGCAGGTCAGCGAGCAGACGGTCGCCCTGCTCAACAGCCGCGAGGGCTACAAAATCGAGCCGTTCTTTTAGGAGAAACAATGATCGCCACACGCGTCGTCGTCAGCCTGTTCCACTTCTCCCTGATGGTCGTGATGTCGGGCTTCGTCATCTTCTGGACCTACCGGACCTTCATCCGCGCCAACCCCGACTTCGACATGGAGAAGAAGATCAAAGAGGGCAACGTCGCCGTCGGCCTGCTCGTCGCTACGATCCTGTTCTGCGCCTCGCAGATCCTCATGGCGGGAACCGATTCCTCCATCCAGATGTTCCGCATGCACATGCTCGCGCCGACCGAGGACAACGCGAGCGTCGTCGAACTCGTGGCCCGCATGGCGGGCCATCTCGCGGTCTCGATGGCTCTGGCCGTCTTCTCGATCTCGGTGACCTTGCGCATGTTCGGGCGCTTCACGGCCCACATGCAGGAGGGCAAGGAACTGGAGAAGGGCAACCTCGCCGTCGGCCTCCTGCTCTCCTCCGTCGTGCTCGTCTCCTCGCTCTACATCAAGGACGGCGTCAGCTCGATCATGAAGGCCCTGACCCCTCAGCCCTCGATGGGCCGCATCCAGGTTCTCAAGTAGTACAATAGCTCCCGCCATGGCCAAGGATTCCGCCGTCCAGGACGTCTGGAAAGAGGTGAAGGGCCCCATGGCGCGCGAGGAAGCGCGCGTCGAAGCGTCGCGCTGCCTGTACTGCTACGACGCGCCCTGCGTGACGGCCTGCCCCACGCACATCGACATCCCGCGCTTCATCCGCCAGATCGCCGCGCAGGATCCGCTCGGCTCGGGGGAGACCATCCTCGAAGCCAACGCGCTCGGGCACTCCTGCGCGCGCGTCTGCCCGGTCGAAGTCTTGTGCGAGGGCGCCTGCGTCTACCATGACTGGCAGGAAAAGCCCATCCAGATCGCCCGTCTGCAGCGCCACGCCACCGACGCCGTGTACGCGACCGGCGAACCTCCCTTCGCGCCGGGCGCCGACCTCGGCAAGCGCGTGGCGGTCGTGGGCGCCGGCCCCGCGGGAGCCTCGTGCGCGGCCTACCTGCGCCGCCTCGGCTTCGCGGTCACCATCTTCGAGAAGCGAAAGCTCCCCGGAGGCCTCAACACCTACGGCGTGGCCGAGTACAAGATGGCCCAGCCCACCGCCGTCGAGGAGATGCGTTTCCTCTTCCAGCTCGGCTGCGACGTCGTCTCGGGCAAGGAGATCGGCAAGGACGTCCCGGCCCCGGAGCTGCTCGAGGACTTCGACGCGGTCTTCATCGGCATCGGCCTCTCCGACACGCGCTCGCTCGGGATCCCGGGAGAGGATCTGCCCGGCGTCACCGACGCCCTGGCCTTCATCGAGCGCGTGAAGTCTCGCGACAAGAAGATGCGCAACTCGAGCGCCGCGACCGTCGTCATCGGCGGCGGCAACACCGCGATCGACGCGACCACCCAGTCCGTGCGCACCGGCGCGGCCAAGGTCGTCATGGCCTACCGCCGGGGCCCCGAGGACCTCTCCGCCTACGCCTTCGAGATCGAGCACGCCAAGAAGGACGGCGCCCAGATCCTGACCAACGCGACGCCCGTCCGCATCCTCGGCAAGACCAAGGTCGAGGGCGTCGAATTCAAGAACGCCGAGGGCAAGACGTTCACCGTGGCGGCGGATCGCGTCATCAAGGCCATCGGCCAGACCAAGCACGTCAGCCTGCCCAAGGCCTTCGGACTCGCCCAGCACGAGGACGGCCGCCTGAAGGTGGAGCCGGACACGCTCGCGACGTCCAAGAAGAAGGTCTTCGCGGGCGGCGACATGATCAACGGCGGCAAGGAAGTCGTCAACGCCGCCGCCGACGGCAAGCGCGCCGCGTGGGGCATCTATCGCGCGCTGTTCCCGGGCAAGAAGGCCCCCGCGGGCAACGATTATTGGATCTCGACCATCGACGGGCGCAAGGTCGCGCCCATAAAGCCGCGCACAGGCCACTGATATGACCCCCGGACACCACAAACCCAAGGCCCGCGTCGAACCCGACCTCTCGGTCGACTGCGCCGGCATCAAGTCTCCGAACCCGTTCTGGCTCGCATCGGCTCCGCCCACGAACTCCGGCGCGCAGATCATGCGCGCGTTCGAGTACGGCTGGGGCGGCGCGGTCTGGAAGACGCTCGGGCAGGATCCGCCCGTCATCAACGTCTCCTCCCGCTACGGCGCGTTCGACTACGGCGGCCAGAAGATCGCCGGCTTCAACAACATCGAGTTGATCACCGACCGCCCGCTCGAGACGAATCTCAAGGAGATCTACGAGGTCAAGAAGCGCTTCGGCGACCGCGCCGTGATCGCCTCGCTGATGGTC
>CAZURZ010000124.1:3219-4305 GCA_964623465.1 uncultured Elusimicrobia bacterium | reverse complement strand
CCCGCGCCCGCCGCGACCGGCTCCTTCTTCTCCGGGATGTCGGAGATCAGGACTTCGGTCGTGAGGATGGTGCCGACGATCGAGACGGAGTTCTCGAGCGCGGTGCGGGTGACCTTGAGCGGGTCGACGATGCCGGCCTTGAAGAGGTCGACGTACTCGCCGGTGGAGGCGTCGAGGCCGATGCCGTTGCCGGACGAGAGGATCTTCTGGACGACGACCGACGCTTCCTGGCCGGAGTTATCCGCGAGCTGGCGGACGGGAGCCTGGAGCGCGCGGCGCACGATCTGGCCGCCCGTGGTCTCGTCCTCGTCCTCGCCCTTGAACTTGTCGAGAGCCTCGGCCGCGCGCAGCAGCGCGACGCCGCCGCCCGCGATCATGCCCTCTTCGACGCCGGCGCGGGTCGCGTTGGACGCGTCCTCGACCTTCGCCTTCTTGGCCTTCATCTCGGTCTCGGTGGCCGCGCCGACGTTGATGACGGCGACGCCTCCGGAGATCTTCGCCAGGCGCTCCTGGAGCTTCTCGCGGTCGTAGTCGGAGGTGGTCTCCTCGATCTGGCGGCGGATGGCGTCCGCGCGCTTCTTGATCTCGGCCTTCTCACCGGCGCCGTTGATGATCGTGGTGTTGTCCTTGTCGATCACGATGCGCTTGGCGCGGCCCAGCATGTCCAGGCCGACCTTCTCGAGCTTGTGGCCGAGCTCCTCGGAGATGACCTGACCCTTCGTGAGGATCGCGATGTCCTGCAGCATCTCCTTGCGGCGGTCGCCGAAGCCAGGCGCCTTGACCGCGGCGCACTTCAGGGTGCCGCGGAGCTTGTTGACGACGAGCGTCGCCAGGGCCTCGCCCTCGACGTCCTCGGCGAGGATCAGGAAGGGCTTGCCGGTCTGCACGATCTTCTCGAGAACGGGCAGGATGTCGTTCATCGCGGAGATCTTCTTCTCGGTGATGATGATGTAGGCGTCCTCGAGGACGGCCTCCAGGCGCTCCGTGTCGGAGACGAAGTAGGGCGACACGTAGCCGCGGTCGAACTGCATGCCCTCGACGACGTCGAGCGTCGTCTCGGAGGACTTGCCTTCCTCGACCGTGATC
>CAZURZ010000124.1:0-3209 GCA_964623465.1 uncultured Elusimicrobia bacterium | reverse complement strand
ATCATGTTGCCGATCTCGGAGTCGTTGGCGGAGATGGTGGCGACCTGGGCCTTCTCGGCCTTGGTCTTGACCGGCTTCGAGCCCTTGCCGAGCTCCTTGACGACGACCTGCACGGCCTTGAGCATGCCGCGCTGGATCGACTTGGAGTTGGCGCCCGCGGTGATGTTGCGGATGCCCTCGTTGAGCAGGGACTGGGTCAGGACGATCGCCGTCGTGGTGCCGTCGCCGGCCTTGTCGTTGGTCTTGGTGGCGACTTCCTTCACGAGCTGGGCGCCCATGTTCTCGTAGGGGTCCTGGAGCTCGATCTCCTTGGCGATGGTCACGCCGTCGTCGATGACGACGGGCGAGCCGAACTTCTTCTCGAGGACGACGGCGCGGCCCTTGGGCCCGAGGGTCACCTTGACCGCGTTCGCGAGCTTGTCGACGCCGTCCTTCATCTTCTTGCGGGCGTCGTCGCTGAAAATAATCTGCTTAGCCATAGTGTTCGTTAACCTCTCCTATATATGGGGTGCGTCTTACTTCAGGATGCCCAGGATGTCGTCCTGGTGCATGATGAGGTAGTCCTCGCCGTCGAGCTTGATCTCGTTGCCCGAGTACTTGCCGTAGAGGATGGTGTCGCCGGCCTTCACGTCGAGGGCGATGATCTTGCCGTCTTCCGTGGTCTTGCCCTTGCCGGTGGCGACGACGGTGCCCTCCTGGGGCTTCTCTTTCGCGGAATCCGGGATGATGATCCCGCCGCGCTTGGTCTCCTTCGCCTCGACCGGCTTCACGAGCACGCGGTCGCCGAGGGGCTGGAGCTTGATCTTGCTGAGGGTGGCTTCGGCCATCTGGTGTTACCTCCGATTGATGTGGAACGAAATTCCGGGGCGGGAACGTTGGCACTCCCGCACCCCTAGTGCTAATTTTAGCACAGTGGTCGGAAAGTTGTCAATCGTATGGGGCGACTGCTAGCTTAGTGGGAAGCCGCGGCCCGGGCATCAAACGCCGGTAGGGACCGGACTTAGTGCGTTTGACCGGGAAACACTTTGCGCAGGAAGGACATCAGCGCCTGTTGGGCCTTGGGGGTCTCGGCCGGCGCGGTGGGTTCGAGATAGGGCGGAGCCGGCGGCGGCTCGTCGTTGGTGAACGTGACGGGCGGAGCGGGAACCGGCGTCTTGAACTCGGGGACGGACAGGACCTGTTTGGGAGCGGGTTCGGGCTCGGCGGGCGCGGCGGACACGGGCAGGATCGGCGCGATCGGCTCGACCGTCTCCTGGGGCTTGAGCGGGGCGATCTCGGGCAGGGGCTTGGCCTGTGCCGGGAGCGGCGCGGGAGCCGGGCGCGCGGGCGCGGGGGCCGGCTTGAGCAGCTCGGGCGACGGGCACAGTTTGTTGAGATCTTCCTCCAGGCGCCGGATCACGCCGAGCGACTTGGCCAGCGAGAGCTCCTTTTCGGATAGATCGTGCGAAAGCTTGTCGACCAGGCGGTTGCGGATGGCGAGATCGTTGTCGGTCTCCTGGACGCGGCGTTTCGCGTTCTCGAGTTCCATCTTGGTGCGCTCCGCGGCGACCCGGGCCTCGCTGAGCTGGTTGTCGCGCGCGGCCACGCCGGCCTGCAGCTGCGTCACGTGGGCCTGTTCCTTGCGCAGGGCCTCCTCGAGCTCGGCGATGCGCGGGACGCGCAGCTCGAGCATGCTGACGGTCTCGCGGGCGGCGTTGAGCTCGTCCTTGAGCGCGGAGATCTGCCGCTGGAGCGAGACGATCAGCGACTTCTCGTCCCGGCGGGTCTCGAGTTCCTTCATGAGGTCGGCGACGTGCGAGAACAGGCGCGTGCTGGCGGTGTCGAGCAGCGCGTCCACTTCGGAGCCCGCGGTCGGAGGCGCGCCGAGCGGGGCCGGCGGCGGGAGCGAGGCCTGGAGGGCTTGATGGGCGCGCACGATGTCGTCGAACTCCCCGGCGCGCCGCCAGTTCTTCTCCGCGATCTCCCCCTCCCCGGGGCAAACCAAGGTGGTCATGGAGAAGCCGGGCAGGGCGACGAGGGCGGCGGGTTCGTAGGAGCCGGGAACCTCGCCCTTGAGATAGGTCCAGTATTTCACGGCTTGCCTCCGAGGTCTTCTTGGATGCGGTGGAATTTGGCGAGGAACTCGCGCATCTCCTGGCGCAGGAGCTGGACGTCCTGGTCGGTGAGGGCCTTGGCCTGGAGCAGGCGCTCGGAAGAGGCCGCGGACTGGCGGCGCAGCTCGCCGACGCTTCCCGAGAGCTCGGCGCTCTTGGCGCGCGCGGCGCCGATCTCTGACTCGAGCTCGGTCACGCGGCGGCGGGCCGCGAGCAGGGCCTTCTCGGCGTCGGCGCGGCGCTCGCGCTCGAGCGAGAGGTCGGCTTCGCGGGCCAGGTCGCGGGCCTCGCGGCGGGCGATCTCGGCGCGGGCGCTCTCCAGTTCCCCGCCCAGCCTGGCCGATTCGAGCTCGGCGGCGCGCCGGGCGGATTCGGACTCGAGGGCGGCGCCCTCGTAGGCGGACGAGGCTTCGGCGAGGCGGCGCTCGAATTCGGCGATCAGTCCCGACATGGCGTCGATCTTGGCGCGCAGGGCCTCGTTCTCGCGGACGAGCGTCTCGAGGCGGGCCTCGGAATCCTTCCGCGCGCGCGGTGCCGGCCGGGCGTCCGTGCCCGAGGCCCGGTCCGGGATCGGGGCCAGGCGCGGGTAGCCGCGCCAGGTCAGCGGGTCGAGCCAATCGGCCCTTTCTTCCTTCTTATCGGACATCGCTTCGAAGGATAGCCCGCGAATGTTACAAATTCAAGGCACGGACTCCGACACCAATCCGTAACCGGGGTGTTCTACACTGCGGGCATGAGACTGGACGACGCGCGGCGCGGGCTGGAGGCCGCGGCGAGGGCCCTGGCCGCGCTCAAGAGCGAGGCGGGAGTTCCGCCCGCTTCGGGCGAGGATTCCCCCGCCTTGAACGCGGCGCTCGACGCGGCCCGGCGCGCGCTCGAGGAGCGCTCTCGCGAGCTCGAGGCGGCCCGGCTGCGCATCGCCGACCTCGAGCGCGAGCGCGAGGAGCTCCTGACGCGGGCCGCGGGCGCGCGGCCGGACCCGGCGCTGGCGGAGCGCGCGCGCGCCGCGGAGTCGGAGGCGGCCAAGGCGCGCCAAGCCGCGGCGGCCGAGTCGGCCGCGCTCGGCGGACGCCTGTCGATCCAGCAGGCCGAGCTCGTGAGGCTCTCGGCCCTGCG
>CAZURZ010000123.1:0-4328 GCA_964623465.1 uncultured Elusimicrobia bacterium | reverse complement strand
GAAGAAGCTCATGATCGTGCTCTTCATCGAGCGCGGGGCCTGCGTGTAGGCGAACTCGAGGCCGGTGATCGAGATCATGATCTCGGCCGTCGTGATCAGCAGGTACTGGATGAACTGCCAGCCGATCGAGGGCTGGCCGCCGGCGTCGATGGCGGACTGCACCAGCGCCGCCGCCACGAACGAGGTGGCCGCGATCACCATGCCGCCCGACATGCGGCGCAGGGGCGTCATCTTGCAGCCGAAGAGCTTCTCGGCCGCCGGGTAGACGAGCTTGGCGAACAGCGGGATCATGACCATGACCATGATCGGGTTGAGCGCCGCGATCTGGGAAGCCTCGAACTGGATTCCCATGAAGTTCAGGTTCATCTGCTGAGCCTGGAGCACCCACGACGAGCCGTGCTGGTCGAACAGCGCCCAGAACACGGAGACGGTGATGAACACCTTGCAGACGTCGAGCACGGCGCGCGCGCCCTCGACCTCGTCGGCCGAGTACTTCGACGAGGCCGCGGAGAGGAAGTCGCCGCCGGCCTTGCGCTTGCCGGTCAGCGCGGCGAAGAGCACCGGGAGGAAGCCGGCCTTTCCGGTCTTGCCCGTCGGGGGCACGTTCACATACAGCGGGTGGCCGTACCAGAACACGAGCGTGGCGACGCCCATCAGGATGCCGGGGATGCCGAACGCCCACGAGGGGCCGTACTTCTTGAGCACCCAGGGCGTGAGCAGGGTCGAGAAGAACGAGCCGAAATTGATCGAGAAATAAAAGATGTCGTAGATCTTCTGGATCAGGTGCTTGTTCTTGTCGGTGAACTGGTCGCCGACGTGCGTGGACACGCAGGGTTTGATGCCGCCGGAGCCGAGCGCGATCAGCGCCAGACCCCAGTACAGGCCGTCCTTGGTCCCCTCGAACATGGCCAGCACGGCGTGGCCGATACAGTAGACGATCGAGAGCGTCATGATCGTGCGGTACTTGCCCCAGTAGCGGTCGGAGATGAAGGCGCCGAGCAGCGGCGTGAAGTAGGCCGCGCTGACGAACCAGTGATACACCCCGACGGCCTCGTGCTTGGGCATCATCAGGTAGTCGACCATGAACACCGTGAGGATGGCGCGCATGCCGTAGAAGCTGAAGCGTTCGCACACCTCGTTGCCGACGATGTAGGCGATCTGGGGCGGGAACGAATCCGTCTTGGCCTTGGTGGTCATATCAGTCCGAACTCCTTGAGCGCCTTCTTCAGCGCGGGTCTATTGGACGGCGAGAGCGGGGTCAGAGGCAGGCGCGGTTCGGGGCGGCACAGGCCCATCATGGCCTGGGCGGCCTTCACGGGGATGGGATTCGTTTCCACGAACAGCGCCTTGATGAGGGGAAAAAGCTTGAGGTGGAGCTTGGCGGCCGTCTTGTAGTCGCCCTTGAGGGCCGCGGCGCACAGCGCCTGCGTCGCCTTGGGAGCCACGTTGGCCACGACGGACACGACGCCCTTGGCGCCCACCGACATCATGGGAACCGTCAGGCTGTCGTCGCCGGAGAGGACCGTGAAGCCGGGCTTGGTCAGCGCCAGGATCTCCGAGACCTGATCGAGCGAGCCCGCGGCTTCCTTGACCGCGATGATCGTCGGGCAGTCCTTGGCGAGCTTGGCGATCGTCTTCGGGGCCATGTTGACGGCCGTGCGGCCCGGGATGTTGTAGGCCATGATCGGCAGGCGCGACTCCGTGGCCACCGCGCGGAAGTGGGCGTAGATGCCCTCCTGGGTCGGCTTGTTGTAGTAGGGAGCGAGCACGAGCAGGGCGTCGGCTCCCAGGCTCTCGGCCTCGCGCGCGGCCTCGACGGCCTTCCACGTCGCGTTCGTGCCCACGCCGGCGATGACGGGGATCTCGCCGCGCGACTCGTCGCAGGCGACCTCGATGGCGCGGCGATATTCTTCATGAAGGAGCGTCGCGGCTTCGCCCGTCGAGCCGCACGGCACCAGGCCGCGCGTGCCGCCCTTGATCTGCAGGCGGATCAGGTGGCGGTAGGCGTCCTCGTCGAGGCGGCCTTCCGAGTCGAACGGGGTCGTGAGCGCGACGTAGGAGCCTTCGAACTTCATAGGGCGACCTCTCCGGTGAACGTGATCTCGGCCGGGCCCTCGAGGCGCGGTCCGTCTTGGAACGAGGCGCGCAGGACGTCCCCGCCGCTCGTCGCCACCTTCACGGGGTGGCGGTCGAAACCGAGCACGCGCGCGACGAAGGCGGAGGCGACGACGCCGGTGCCGCAGGCGAGGGTCTCGCCCTCCACGCCGCGCTCGAAGGTCCGCACGAGCAATGCGTCCGCGACGATCTCGACGAAATTGACGTTCGCCCCGGCCCTGCCGAAGGCCCGGTGCCGCCTCAGTTTTCGTCCGAGTTCCGCGACGTTCACCTTCTTCACGTCGTCGACGAACACGACCGCGTGCGGCACCCCCGTATCGACGTAATGCGCCTGCATGAGTTTGCCGTCGACCCGGACGTTCATCCCGAGCCTGAGGTTCCTCGGCGCGGGCATGGAGACCTCGACGCGTCCGGGGCCGGTCTTGCGCGCGTGCAGCTCGCCGCGGTTGGTCTTGAGCGTGAAGGAGGAGCCCTTGAGCCAGCCCTGCCGGACCGCCCAGAAGACGCCGGCGCGCGAGCCGTTGCCGCAGAAGGCGGGAGAGCCGTCGGCGTTCCAGTAGTCGAGACGCACGGAGCGGCCTTTTTTGGACATGACGAGGAGGCCGTCGGCCCCGATTCCGCGGCGACGGTCGCAGAGAGCCCGAGCGAGCGAGGCCGCGGCATGGCCGGACGGCTTTTTAATCAGCACGAAGTCGTTTCCGGCTCCGGAGAGCTTCCAGAAGCGCGTCACCGGGCCTCCCGGGCGACGCGCGCGAGCAGGGCGCGCGCCGCGCGCGCCGCGAAATCCTCGCGCGCGGCGGCGGTGAGGGGGCCGAGCTCATGCGCGGCTTTCTCGCGCAGCCCGCGGGAGAGCTGGACCCGGGCGCGCGCCCACAGCGCGGCGGGGTCGCCGGGCGATTCGCGCAGGATGAGGTCGGCCTCGGCGAGCGCTTCGGCCAGACGGCCGGCCTCGACGAGCCACAGCGCGCGCGCGCGCCGGGCGCCGAGCCCGGCGCCGCAGGCCAGCGCGTCGTCCAGGGCGGCGAGCGCGCCTGCGGCGTCGCCCTCGGCGCGCCGCGCGAAGGCGGTCAGCACGTGGCCGTCCGGATTCTTGGGCTCGAGCGCGATCGCGCGCCCGAGCGCCAGCGCGGCCGTGGTCCAGTCGCGCTGGGCGAGCAGAGTCTCTGCGTAGGAGCGCCAGACGTCGGCGCGGCCGGAGAGAGTCTCCAGCGCGATCTCGTAATGCTCCGCGGAGCGGTCGAGGAAGCCGTGGAGCCGGTCGATCTCGGCCAGGCCGAGGTGGGCGCCGAAATGCTTCGGCTCGTAGAGCAGGGCCTTTTCGTACAGCGGACGGGCCTCTTCATCGAGCGCGGCGCGATGAAGCATGTCGCCCTGCCGGGTGAGGAGGTCGACGTTTTTGGGGAACAGCTTCACGCCGACCTGATAGACGCTCAGGGCCTCATCTGCGCGGCCGAGCGCGTTGAGGGCGTCACCCTTGAGGACGTAGGCTTGGCGCAGGTCGGTGCCCCGCAAGGTCTGCATGAATTGCGGCGTGAGCGCGGCGAGGACCTCGGCGAACTTGCGCTCATCGGCGAGAAGCTGCGCCGGCCGGACCTTGTCGTCCGAGGGCTCTCCGAAGAGGCGCCACGCGCGCGCGGGCGCGGCGCACAGGAGCAGGGCCACGGCCACGGCGGCCCTCATTTGAGGACTCCCCAGCCGTCGGCCAGCCGCGGGATCGAGGCCAGGATCAGGCTCTCCTTCGCGTCCTGCAGGCGCGAGGAGGCGGCGGTCTGCCCCTTCTCGATGGCCTCGACGACGCGGTGATCCTCGAACATGCCGATGTCGCCGACGGCCGGCTCGATCAGGAAGTCGGCCTGCTGCCGCTGCTGGCGCGAGAGGTAGGAACCTCGGATGTCGATGACCTGCAGGAGGTTCTCGAGGACGTTCTCGGGCCGCGACGCCGTGTAGTCGGTCTCCGTCACGCTGGCGAGCGTCCACTCGGCCCCGAGCAGCTTGGCGGCGTCGACCGGGATGTAGTCCACGACGCCGCCGTCGACGAGGAAGCGGTGGCGGTACTCGATGGGCTTGAAGATGCCGGGGAGGTTCATGCTCGCGCGCACGGCCCGGGCCAGGTCGCCCTCGCGGAAGATGATCGATTCGCCCGTATACACGTCCATCGCCACGCAGGCGAAGGGCTTGAGCGTCTGGTCGAAGCGGATGTTCCCGAGGCCTTC
>CAZURZ010000122.1:0-4430 GCA_964623465.1 uncultured Elusimicrobia bacterium | reverse complement strand
CCGAGCCCGCGCCGCGGCCTTGCGCGAGCGGCGCGGCGGGCGCGAGTCTCTCGAGTTCCGCCGCAACTTCGCGCGCCTGGCCATGGTGATGGACCTCTCGTACAGCCTCAACCTGCTGAACTCTGCGGACGAGGCGCTCGGCCGGATGCAGGCCCTCGTGGAGCGGCGCTTGGGAGACATCGAGCGGCGCCGCGCCGAGAACGGCGCGGGCGCGGGCGGCGCGGGCGAGCAGGCCGGACGCGCCGAGGAATGGCGCCGCGAGGCCGAGGCGCAGACGGCCGAGGATGCGAAGCGCCGCGACGACTTCGCCTCGCTCTCGGTCCGCGTGGGCGGCCTCTCCGCGGCGGTGACGCGCTTCCGCGGCGACGTATCCGGACTGCTCGGCTCCATCGACGCGCGCGACGGCGGGCGTTCGGGCGGCGCGCTCGCGGAGTACGCGCGCCGCCTGGCCCTGCTCCCCTCCCTGCGCGACGCCCTGATCCGCGGCTCGGCGTCTCCTTCGGGCGTGTCGGACATGTCGCTCGACTACCTCAAGGCGAAGTCGGCCGAGGTCGCCGGCTACCGCCGCAAGATCGCCGAGGCCGACGCGCGCATCTCCTCCGCCCCGCGCGAGTTCGCGGGGGTGCTCGTCGTGGCGGTCCCGGGAGTCCCCGAGGAGGCCGTCTCGAATCCGACAGCCGAGCAGGTGCGCGCCCTGCTCGCCCGCCGCCGCGATCATTGGCGCGCCGAACACGACGACCACGCGCGCATCCTCGCCGCCGTCGAGCGCGCGTCCGACCCCTCCGGGACGTCGCGCGTGACCGACGACTTCGGCGACTCGCGCCCGGAGTCGCTGGCCGTCTGGCGCCGCGAGAGCCTCGAGCTCGAAGCGCGGCTCAAGTCCTCGAGCGACGCGCTCGCCGAGCAGGCCGACGAGCTCGCCGCTCTCATCGAGCGGGGCGCCCCCGGCGCGGCTCTGACGCGCCTGCGCGGCAAGACCGCCGAGGAGCTGCGCGACGCCCTGCCCGCGCTGCTCGACCGCCTCGACGCCGCGGTCTTCCCGGATACCGACGCCGGCTTCGAGGCCAAGACGCGCAAGGTCGACCTCTCGCGCCTCCTCCCTTATATGGGCGACCTCACGGCGCGCCGCCTGGAGGCGGCGGCGACCGCGAAGGCGCTGGAGAAGCCGGTGAACGAGGTCCTGCCCAAGGCCAAGGCGGCGTTCACCGAGTCCGTCGCCGGCCTGCGCGCCGTGCTCGACGACGTCGCGGCGGACGAGCGGTGGCTCGCGTCCGGCGGATCCGGGCAGGCGCTGATCGACCGCAAGCGCGCGCTGGTCTCCCGCACGCTCGGGCCGATGCTCGCGTCCCTGCAGGCCTTGCTCGACGACGTGCTCATCCCCTTCCAACGCGACCGCATCGAGCAGAGCGACCCGGACTCGGCCGGCGACGGCTACGCCACCCTCTACAAAGAAAAGAAGAAGCTTTACGAGCGCGTCTCCGACGGCCTGCGCAAGGCCCTGCCCTGGGGCCTGGCGTCCAACGGGGCCAAGGCCTACGACGCGGCGGCCGCGCGCGCCGGGATCGCGACCCTGCGGACCCAGTACGAGGACTACCGCACGATCGTCACGGATTACCAGGACTCGATGCGCCGCCGCAGGGACCCCGCGAACCAGGAGACCGAGGACCTCTACGGCGAGCGAGTGCCGTACTCCCTCGTGCGGCGGGCGGCCCAGTACCGCGAGGAGCGCCGCGCCCGGGCCGCGCGCATGAACGCGCGCGCGGCCGAGGTGAACGACGTGCTGACGCGCATGGACGCGCTCACCGGCCGCGACTTCGCGGTCCGCTACCGCCTGCCCGTCGACCTCGACGCGGAGGCGCCCGGCACGGCGGCCCGCCTCAACGCGATGGCCGACGCTCGCGTCCTGCAGAACATGGCCGCCGACGTGAAGGCCGTGGCCGACGCCGCGCTGGCCGCCTCCGGCGGCGCCGAACTCGAGGTCGGCGGCGGCTCCGGCATCCCGACCGGGAACCAGCCCCCCCTCGACGTGTCGACGAACCAGAAGATCGCCTTGCTCGGGCTCGAGGCGGTCAAGCGCCTGGTGCCGACCACGGCGTCCGCCGGCCCGGGCGACTCCTATGCCGAGTCCCTGGCGCGCTTCCTCTTCGCCGACGCCTTGGTCACGACGTCCGAGGACTATCTGCGCGACCGCATCCCGGTGTTCGAGTCCTTCCTCGTCCGCGCCGCCGACGGCCTGGGCGCCGGGCTGGCCGATCTCGACGCCGACCTGGCCTGGGTCGGCGGCGACCTGAGCGGCGGCGAGGCCGTACTCGACCGCAAGGCCGCCATCTACGAGCGCCTGGCCGCCGTCACGCGCGAGGGCGCCGACCTGTTCGGGCAGAAGGCGCAGTGGAGCGCCGAGGGCGTCGGCACGGTGGGCCGCGTGCAGACGTACTACGACACCCTCGGCGAGGTGTACCGCTCCGGCGACGAGGCGCTCGACGCGGAGCGCCGCGCCGCGCTCGAGTTCAGGAGCGCGCTGGACAAGTCGCGCCGGGGCATCCAGGAGCAGCGGACCACGGTCACCGGCTGGCTGCGCCAGCTCGACGATCCCAACGAGACCGCCCTGGCGCGCGTGGCGCAGAACATCTCCGCCATCCAGGACCGCACGCGCTCGGTGCTGGAGACCAACATCGAGGCGCGCCGCGCCGAGCGCTCGCGCGACGGGGCGGCCAAGGCCGTCGAGGAGACCTTGCGCGCGCTCGGCGCGGAGCGCGCCGCGCTCGACAAGGAGCTCGAGCCGGTCGGCGACCTCGGGCGTCTGACGCCGGCGCTGGCGCGCCGCGCCGAGGCCGTGGGCCGCGCGGGCCCGGCGTGGCTCGCGGAGAGCCGCGGCTCGCAGACGCTCGCCATCCCCAAATCGCAGTTCGAGCGTTTCCTGACCCAGCTCTTCGGAGCGATCTCCGCGGACTCGGCGGCGCGCGACCTCGTCGGCTTGCGCGAGGCCCTGCTCAAGGATCCGCGCGCGCTGGCCCAGCTCCTGCCCGGCACCAAGGTCGTCGAGGTGGGCGAGGGCACCGACGGCTTCTACCTCGTGTACCAGAGCGAGTTCTCCACCCCCGGCGGCCTGGAGACGTCCCAGCAGGTCACGCTCGGCAACGTGGGCAATCTCTTCGGACAGAACCTGAGCGTGATCGGCCACCGCTTCGCCTCGCCGCCCTCGGCGGGCAACGCTCCGTTCGGCGACCAGGGCGTCACGGTGCGGGTCGAATCCCTCGATTCCGACCGCATGGTGAACTACCTCGACGTCACCTTCCACAAGTTCGTCCAGAACATCCCCACCGACCTTTCGGTCGGTGATCAATATCGCGAGGCGCGCATGATGGTTTTCGACGACTTCGCCCTGATGGTGGCCGACGGCAAGGTCTACTTCGGCGCGGCCGGCTTCGCCGACTTCGCGGCGACCGACGCGGGCGGCAAGCCCTCGTACTACGGCGGCAATCTCAAGAGCAAGGTGAAGTTCTCCAAGGTCCTCTCCATGAACGCGGAGCAGACCGCCCTGTTCGCCAAGGACCCGAGGCGCTTCCTGCAGACGGTGAACCTCGACTTTACCGGCTACGACCCGGGGCTCAACGAGAACTTCCTGATCGAGGGCCGCGGCCAGGACCGCGAATACCGGCGCTCGAAGGTCGGCGTGGGCGTGGATCTCGCCGCCGCGCTGGACCAGACCGACAGCTTCGACCTCGAGCTCTACTACGCCAAGACCTCGGGCACGGACCCGCTCACCCAGCAGGCGCTGGGCGCGACCATCCTCAAGGGCTTCACGTTCGACGTCGGCGGCCGCGCGACGCGCCTCTCCGTCGGAGCGGGCGCGGAGCTCGGCGAGCGCCTCGACTCCTACAACGGCCGCCTATCCTACGAGATCCCGGACCTGGGCGTCGTGATCAACGCCCAGGGCCGGCTCGCGGGCAGCGGCTCGGCGTACTTCGCGGAGATCCGCAAGCGCACCGGCGAGAACTCCGAGCTGGCGCTCTCCTACGGCTCGCGCTACATCGGCCTCAACGACCGCCTCACGGTGTCCTTCGAATCGACCTACACGCTCGGCGAGCTGTGGCGCTCGGTGACCGGGGCGGCCGCCGAGGACCTGCGCGGCGGGCGCACCCTGGCCGAGTTCGACCAGGCGATGTCGGACTTCTTCGCCCGCGACCGGACCTCCGGCGCGGCCCTGGCCGAGCTGGCCCGCGCCTTCGACGCCGACGCGGGCCGCCGCCTGATCGTGCTCGAGATGGGCCGCCTGACGCGCCGCGTCGACGAGCTGCGCCGCGCCGGCGCCCTGCTCGACAACGTGCGCCAGCGCGCGATGGTCGGCTTCGTCTCCGGGCCGGTGGGCCCGGGCACGGCCGAGCGCGCCACCGGCGGCGGCTTTCAAGTCGGCACGAACACCGAGCTGA
>CAZURZ010000121.1:0-4461 GCA_964623465.1 uncultured Elusimicrobia bacterium | reverse complement strand
TCTCGAGCGACTTCTCGGTCTCGTAGATGTCGACGGCGTTGTTGTAGGACTTGGACATCTTGCGCGAGTCGAGCCCCGGCACCTTCGGCGTCGCGGTGAGCAGGGGCTGGGGCTCGGCCAGCACGTCTCCGAAGAGATGGTTGAACTTGCGCGCGATGTCGCGCGAGAGCTCGAGGTGCGGGAGCTGGTCCTGGCCGACGGGAACCTTGGTGCCGCCGTAGAGCAGGATGTCGGCGGCCTGCAGGACGGGGTAGCCGAGGAAGCCGTACGTGCGCAGCTCCTTGGTCGCGGCGTCGGTGCCCTTGGCGGCGACCACGGTGGCGACCTTCTCGGCGCCGGAGGCGGCGAGCTCGCGCTTGGTCGTCGCGAGCTCCTGGAGCTGCTCCTTCCAGGTCGGGTTGTTCTCGAGCCAGGACAGGGGCGCGACCATGCCCAGCATGAGGGCCAGTTCGGCGTGCTCGGGCACGTCGGACTGGCGGAAGATCACGCACTTGGCGGGGTCGAGGCCGGCGGCGAGCCAGTCGAGGACCATCTCGCGCGAGTTCTCCTGGAGCTTCGACGTGTCGTCGTAGCCGGTCGTCAGCATGTGCCAGTCGACGACGGAGAAGAAGCAGGGATACTGCGCCTGGAGGCTCACCCAGTTGCGAAGGGCACCCCAGTAGTTCCCCAAGTGAAGGCGGCCGGTCGGACGCATGCCGCTGAACACGACATCCGCGCGCTTCATCGTCGAGGATTCTAGCCTTTCCCGACGGGCAATGCCAGTTTTTTATTCCGGGGCCAAGGGGGCATGGCGCTTTCTTTTCGCCTCTTTGCTTTTCCGCAATTGCAGGAAAGCAAAGAGGCGTTTAGGGAACTCTATGCCCCTCCCGGTCGTCTGTTAATAATGAGATCCATCGATCAGATCACGCAGGATCATCCGGCCAAGCTGCTGAAGCGGCTGCGCCAAGAGAGGCGGATGTCGATGCTTCAGCTGGCCGACGAAGCCAAGGTCAACCCCTCGGTCGTCTGCCGGGCCGAGCGAGGCCTCAACGCGACGCTCGACACCTGGATCAAGCTTTTCGACGGGCTCGGCTACCGCCTCTTGTTCGACGTCGTCGAGACGAGCGAAGACGTCGGCGGCTTTCTGGAAGACGAAGCGGCCCGGCGCCGCGCGAGACGCCGCGCGCGGCGGTGACGCGCTACTTAGGGCGCTTCTTGAGCCAGGCCAGCGCCGCGGCCCGGGTCTTGAGCTTGCCGGCGCGCTGCAGGCGCGCGGCCTCGTCGAGGACCTCGTGGAAGGCGGGGCCCGGCTCGCGCCCGGCCGCGATCAAGTCGGCGCCGTGCAGGAAGCAGGGTTTGAGGTTCGCCTTGGGCGCGAAGCGCTTCACCGCGGCGGCGACCAGCGGGTCGAGGGCGGCGCGCGGAGACTTGCCGGAGAAAGCGACGGAGAGGACTTCGTGCAGCCGCGTCCGGCGCTTGTGCTCGTGCGGGAAGGCGTCGACGAAGGCCTTTCCCTCCTTGGCGCCGCGCGCCAGCGCGAGCGCGGCGAGGCGCGCCTCGACTCCGGCGGGCATGCCCTTCGTCCAGCGCGGCGAGCCGATCAGGCCGAGATAGCCCCACTTCTTGAGCAGGGCGAACGCGGGGCCCGGGTCCTTCTCGCCGAGCAGGCAGTCCAGCTCGTGGAGCAGGCGGTGCGGCGACAAGGTCGCGGCGTGCGGGAGCGCGGCCTTCGCGTCCTCGACGAGGCCGGGCGCGGCCGCCCAGCCGAAGCGGCCCATGAAGCGCGCGGCGCGGAAGACGCGGGTGGGGTCGTCGCGGAAGCTGGCCGGATGCAGGACGCGCGCGACCTTCGCCTTCAGGTCGCGCAGGCCGCCGTGGGGGTCGACCAGCTCGCGCGCGCCGCCGTCGAGGCGCACGGCCATCGCGTTGATCGTGAAGTCGCGCCGGAACAGGTCGCGCTCGATCGGCACGCCGGTGGCGTCGACCGTCGGCAGGGCCGCGGGCGCCGCGTACGACTCGGCGCGCGTGGTCGCCACGTCGACGCGCCACTTCCCCTTCGCGACGATGCGGCGCGTGCCGAAGCGGCCGAAGGTCTCCACGGCGCCGCCGAGCAGGCGCGCCGCCGCTTCGGCGACGGGATCGGGCGAGCCCGCGACCGTCAGGTCGAGGTCGAAGTTCGGGCGCTTGAGCAGCCAGTCGCGCACCGGGCCGCCCACGGCGTACAGCGGCGTGCCGCGCATGCGCGCCTCGTCGGCCAGCGGGGCGAGGAGCTTGGCCGCCTCCGCGGGGATGTCGACGCGGCTCAACGAGCGGCCGCGGGCGGCAGCCCGGGCTCCTTCTCGAGCTTGTGCAGGAAATCGGACCACGCGGTCAAGCGGTCGTTGGCCGCGACCAGCGCCTTGATGCCCGCCGCCAACGACTCGGGGGTCGGGGCCTTGCCCTTGTAGGGCAGATGCGACGGCGCGCCGTGCTCGCGCGCCCAGGCGGGGCTGGCCTTGTAGATCGAGAGGCCCAGCTCCTTGGCGAAGTATTCCATCACGTCGCGTTCGTCGCGGCGCCAGTCCTCGAACTCGAGCAGCTGCGCCAGGCCGTCGGGACCGAAGAAGACCTCGGGCTCGTGGCCGGTCGGCAGGCTCGCGCCGATGGCGTCCTTCATCGCGGCGAAGTCGGCCTTCATCTTGTCGCGCCACTTCTTCTCCTCGGCCTTGTAAGACGGCGGGAAGACGAAGGCCAGGATCTCGGCGTCGGGTTCGTAGTAGATCCACGCCGCTTCGGGCAGGAACGCGGCGCCGCAGGACGGGCACAGGAGCAGGTTGCACTCCGAGGCCTTGGCCTGGTCGCGCAAATTCTCGTCTTTGCCGCCGTTGACGAAGGTCCAGATCGGCGCTTCGAAGCCGTCGGTGCACTTCGGGCAGTCGGCCTCGATGGTTCCTTGGAAGGACATGCCGGGATTATAGCTAACGGGCGAGGCGGCGGAAGTATTCCTTGATCGCCCCGTCCTGGGACGCCGGACGGGGTTCGCGCAGGGAGCGCTCGAGCTCCTCGCGCAGCTCCTTGGGCGGACGATATTCGTCGGCGGAGGGCAGGCGGACGCGGCCCGTCGCCGCGCCGCGCGCCCCGCCCGGCGCGCCCCGCACGACCGCGCCCGGAGACTCGAACGGACGGCGCAGGCCCTCTCCCATGCCGTCGGCGCCCTCTCCGTTCCCGGAGCGGCCGTCGCCGTCCTGGAGGATCGCCAGCGCGGCCTCGCCCCGGCGCAGGCCTTCGGCGGCGTCGCCCGCGCGCAGGGCGCGCTCACCGGCCTCCTGCTCCGCCAGGGCGTCGTCGACGCGGCGCAGCGGCCCGCCGGGCATATGGCCGAGTATTCCGGCCGCGGCGGACACCTCGCGGCGAAGGCCGCGGGTCTTGCCCAGCGCCAGAGCCTGAGCGTCGGCGGCCTCGCGCGTCGCGCCCGGATCAGCGTCGGGGATGTCGGCGCCGCGCTCGAGAGCGGACGCCGCGGCGTCGAGAGCGCGCGCCCCGGCCTCGTGCGCGGCCAGGCGAGGACGATCGGAGAGCGCGGCCACGCGCTCATGGCCCGCGGCCGCGCGCAGGCGGCGGACGGCCTCGTCGGCGCGGCCGGCCGCCAGGGCGCGCGAGGCCTCCCGGGCTTCGCGCTCCGCCTCCGGAGCGGGCCTGGACGCGAGCAGGGATTCGACCGCGTCTTGCGCGCGGCGAAGGATGTCCTTCTGCGCCGAGACCACGCGCGCCAGGCGCGCGGTCTCGCGGCGGCGGGCGGCTTCCACCGCCTTTTCCTGGCGCGCGACGGCCTCGCGCCAGGCTTGGGCCACGCGGGTGGAGCTCTCGCGCGAACGGGTCGCCTGAGACGAGGCCGCCCGCATGCCGGATTCGCGCAGCCCCTTGGCGACGCGGGACAAGCGCTCGGCGAGCTCGCGCGCGGCCTTCGCCGCCGCGGCCGGATCGCCGGACTGCAGGGCGCGGCGCAGCGAGGCGGCGGCCTCGCGCGCTCCGTCGAGCGGAAGCTCCCGTACGTCCTTCGTCTCGGCCTCCGCCTCGGGCAGGGCGTCGACGGCCTTGCGCAGCTCCTCGAGCGCGGACTCCACGCCGGAGAGGGCATTCTGCAATTCGGCCGCCTGGGACGGCGTCATCGACCCGGACAGGCGCTCCAGAGACTCGCCCAGCTCGCGGCCTTCGCGCTCGGCGTCGAAGGCGCGGTCGGCCATGTCCTGGGAGTTCTGCAGGCTCGCGCCGGCGCGCAGCGCCGCGGACGCGGCGCGGGCCTGCTCGGCGAGCGCGGTCTGCTCGCGCGCGGCGCGAGCGAGATCTCCGTCCTTCAACGCGGCCTCCGCCTTCGGCAGCCCCTCCATCGCGGCGGCGGCCAGGCTTTCGGCGGAAGCGGCGGCCTGCTCGGCGAGGCCCGGGTTCGCGCGCGGATCGGCGCGCATGGCTTCGTTCCACGCCATCAGCGCGCCCGCCGCGCCG
>CAZURZ010000120.1:1390-4481 GCA_964623465.1 uncultured Elusimicrobia bacterium | reverse complement strand
GCTTCATCTGCTGGTCGAGGTACTTGGTCAACTCGCCGACCAGGGTCGCCATGTCGGCGCCGAACTTCTGGTCCGCTTCGCCCCACGTCACCAGCGCGGCCTCGCGCTCGCGATCGTCCTTCGCCGCGCCCAGCAGGCGCACCAGCTTGTCGGTGGCGGCGTTGTAGTCCGACAGTACCTTCTTGAGGTTGCCATGGATCTCGGCCAATTGCGCCGTCGCCGGTGTCGGCTGGTCGCTGGCGAGCTTGGCGAGCCTGCCGACCTCGGGCAGCAGATCGTCGCGAAACTTGGCCACCATCTGCTCTGGCTCGCCGACATGAAACAGGTCGACCCGGACCCGGTTCATCTTGGTCAAGCTCGGCTTGGCCTCCTCGAGGAAGGCCTTGTACGCCTTGACCGCCTCGAAGCCCAGCAACCTGTGCGCGCGGGCGATGAATGTCAGCATGCCCTCGGCGGTCGAGCCGTCGTAGCCGGCGGCGTAGGCGTGGGCGGTGTCGAGGCAGATGCCGGAGTTGTCGAGCTTTCTCGCGACCGGCTCGTAGAGACGGGCCAGCTCCTCGAGGGAGCCGCCCATCCGCCTGCCTCCTCCCGGCACGTTCTCGAGGTAGATCGGGACGGAGCAGCCTGCTCGTTGAACGGCGCGGAAAATAGAGTCGGCGAACAGCTTCGCGCCTTCGCCGAGATCGGAGCCTTGGGAGTAGGCGCCGCCGTGGATGACGTACGCGTCCGCGCCCAGCGCCATGGCCAAAGACAGCTCATGGACGAGATGCTCGACGGAACGGAGTCGGCGGGCCTCGTCGGACGAGGCGGGGTTCGGGACGAAGCGGGAATGAACGAGCAGGCGAACGACGCCCGCCGCCCTTCGGGCGGCGTTGAACGACTTGAGCGCCTCGGGCGTCGGATTGGGATCACGCCGGGGATAAGGCAGTATCTGAAGAGCCTTTACTCCCGCAGTTGACGCCTCTCTCAGAGCCGCGTCGAAGCCGGCCCGAACCGAGGCGTGGATCCCGAGGATCACGGCAATCCCATCAATTTTCTGAGGAACCCCGACTTGCGCTCGTCATACGGGAACCACCAGAGATCGGGCGCGGCGTCCGGCCACTCATGGACCAGGATCGATTGCGCCTGCGTGAAGGCGAGAAGCCCCTCCTCGCCGTGGCGCCGGCCCATCCCGCTCTGCTTCACGCCGCCGAAGGGCAGCGCGCCGAACGCGTAGTGGCTCGCGGGCTCGTTGACCCCCACGAGCCCGGCCTCGAGGGCGGCGGCGAGCGCCTCGCCTTTGGCGAGGTCGGTCGTCCAGACGGAGGCCGCCAGTCCCTCGCCGCCGGCGTTGGCGAGCGCGATCGCGTCCTCGGCGCGGGAGATCTTCATCACCGGGATCACCGGACCGAAGGTCTCCTCGGTCATGACCTTCATGTCCATGCGCGCGTCGAGGACGAGCGCGGGCGCCACCAGGAGGTTCTCCCGGTCGAGCACGTCCCCTCCGATCACGCGGGCTCCCTTCTGACGGGCGTCCGCCAGCTGGTCTTGAATGCGCTCGACCAGGGGCGGAAAGACCAGGCGTCCGAGATCCGCGTCCTTGCCGTCCAGCCGCTGCCGCAGGGCCGCGACCTTGGGCCGGATCAGCTCGACGAAGCGGTCGTAGGCCTCCGCCTCGACGAACACGCGCTCGACCCCGACGCAGACCTGGCCCGCGTTGGCGCACGCGCCCCAGAGCGCCGCGGACGCGGCGCGCTCGAGCGCGGCGTCGGCGCAGACGATCATGGGGTGCTTCCCCCCCAGCTCCAGGATCGAAGGCTTCAACTGCGCGGCCGCGCGCGCGGCGACGGCGCGGCCGGTGCGGGTCGAACCGGTGAAGACGACCATGTCGGAGCCGTCGATCACGGCCTCTCCGGCGGCGGCCGCGCCGGGCACCACGGTGAAGAGGCCCTCCGGCAGGAGGCCGGTGGCGACGACCGCGCCCTCCAGCCACAGCGCGGTCTTCGTCGCCCACTCGGACGGCTTGAGCAGGACCGCGTTGCCCGCCAGCATCGCCGCGAAGGCGTCGCCGAAGGGGATCAGGAACGGCATGTTCCACGGCGTGATCAGGCCGACGACGCCGCGCGGGACGCGGCGCTCGTAGGCGCGCTTGTTGACGAGCGACCAGGGCTTGGCCGCGGCCTTCTCGCCCAGCACGCGAGGCGCGGCGCCGGTCATCCAGTCGACGAGCAGGGCCGCCGCGCCGAGCTCCATCAGATCGACCTCGACGAGGGGCTTGCCGGTCTCCTCGTGCACCACGGCGCGGATCTCCTCGCGGCGCGCCGCGAGGGCCTTCCACAGCGCCCTCAGGGCCTTCACGCGCTGCCCGATCGTGGTCCGGCGCCAGACCGCCGCGGCGCGGCGCGCGCCCGCGGCCTTCTCGGCGGCTTCCTCGCGCGTGACCTCCAGCGTCGAGGGAAAGCGCGCCGCCCCGCTCACTTTTTCTTCCCCTTGAGCATCCCGCCCAGCCGCCCCAGGACCTGGGAGGCGGCCGCGTCCACGACCTTGGAGCCGAGGCCCGACACGGCCTTCGCCGCGGAACCCGAGATCGCCGACAGCGCCTCCGCCGCGGCGTCGGCCGGCGAGCGCCCTTTGCCGCCGAGGTCGCGCAGCTGGACGTCGGGCAGGGGCAGCTTGGCGCCGGCGCCGAGCGCGCTCGCCGCCAGTCCGACCTCGCCGCCCGAGACGGACAGCAGGCCGATCTCGAGCGACTTGCCGCCTTGGGAGGGTCCGGGCTTGCCGCCCGCTGCCGCGGCGTTCTTCTGCAGCCGCGCCAGGTTGCTGCCGCCGGAACCGAGCTCGTAGTTGATCTGCGGCCGCTTCACCACGACCCGCTCGACGCGGATCGTGTCGCTCGCCAGCGAGGCGAGCTTGATCTTGACCTCGATGGAGCCCACGCGCACCGCGAACGGGCCTTTGAAGCCGGGAGGATTGCCGATCTCCAGATTCGTGATCGTGCCCGCGCCGGAGAGCGGCGCGAGCATCACCGAGCCCACGGTCACCGGGGCCCCGACGATGCCGGGCGCGAAGCGCTCCACGGCGAGCTTGACGCCGCGGCCGAGCCACAGCGAGG
>CAZURZ010000120.1:0-1380 GCA_964623465.1 uncultured Elusimicrobia bacterium | reverse complement strand
GGGCCCCCTCGGGGGGGGGGCGCGCCGCCCCCCCGCGGTTGTTGCCCCCGGCGGCCCCCCCCCGGGGCGCCCGCGCCGAAGGCGACGAGCCCCAGGACGACGGCCATCAGGATCAGGACGCGCAGCGCTTTCTTCATTTCAGCTCCTCGAACGGAACGTCTAGAATGGGCCAGCCCTTCGAATCGGGATCGCGGAAATGCCACCACTCCTCGGCCAACGGCTCGAAGCCGGCCGAGGTCATCGCCGCGTCGAGAGCCTTCACGCGACGCCGCGCGCGCGGTCCGAACTCGTCGTAGGCAGACGGAGCCGGCAGAGGCTTGCCCGCCGCGTCGGCCAGGCCGACGTCGACGGCGCCCCCGCGGTTGTGCGACGAACCCTTGGCCGGATCGGCCACGAAGGCCGGGTCGGGTTTGGCGGCCCACAAGGCCTTCTGCGCCGCGAGCGGGCGGTACGCGTCGAAGATCACCAGGCGCAGCCCCTGCGCGCGCAGGGCGTCCGCGGCCCGCGCCAGCTTCTCGGCGGAGGAACGTCGCAGCCAGACGGCGGGGAACGGGTACAGCGCCCGTCCGGCGAGGTTGTCCTTCGCGGCGTAGCGGACGTCGAGCACCGCGTCCGGGATCAGCGCTCGGACGTCGGTCAGCGGGTTCGTCGTCGGTGCGAGGGCCATGGCGATGAGCGCGGCGACCACGCGCTCATCTTATCAGATACGGCGCCGGACGGTCAGGCCGCCGAGGGCCGCGGCAGGGGCTTCTCCGGCATCGGCACCTGCCGCAGGAACTCGACGAAGGCCTCGTCGGCGCCCATGTAGTGCGCGGCGATCTCGAGGCGGACGTCGTCCAGCCGGGCCGGCTCCACGAAGCGGCGCAGGTCGGCCAGCCCTTTGAGGGCGGCCATCATGCTCTCCGTCGGGTCGAGGCCGCGGCGCGCGGCGACGTCCATCACCGCCTCCAAGACGAGGATCGCGCCCCTCGTCACGCTGTGATCGGCGAGGAGCAGGGCGGTCATCGCGCCCTTGACCGTGTCCTCGATCACGACGTTCGGCTTGAAATCCTCGGGAGCGGTGGCCTGCTGCGCCGCGTCGAGCGTCTTGCGCACCACGGCGGCCGCGGCGGCGCAGGGATCGCCCATCAGGCGGAGCTCCTCGGCCACCATCTCCTTCGTCAGCTGCACGATCCGGATGTCGTCCATGTCGGGCACCTCTCGACATGGTTATACCCCCGGAACCGGTCCGGGGCTACCAAACAATAACCAAATGAGAAGTTAACGGCCCCTCCTCCCTTGAGGGAGGAGGGGCCGGGGGAGGCGGGGGCTATAAAAGAAAACCACTCGCCTCCGTGTCGTCCCGACTTGGTCGGGGCCTTCTTTAAATCGAAGGAGGCG
>CAZURZ010000119.1:0-4620 GCA_964623465.1 uncultured Elusimicrobia bacterium | reverse complement strand
GATCACCTGGCAGGACCCTCAGCGCATCGCGAACTTCGTCACCCGCAAGGACCCGCCGGTGCGCGACTTCGTGCGCGGAGTCTCCACGCTCGAATTCAAGAACCGCAAGGCGGGCGCTCTCAACGGGCCGACGGTCAAGGCGATGCGCCTGTGGAACGCGCTGTCCGAATACGGGATCAAGTTCGTCGCCAACCCCGCCAATCCGTTCGAGGCGGCCCACGACGATCCGAACTTCCCGGTCGACTACACCCAGTTCCCGCGCGAGACGCTGCGCAGCAAGGCCGGACAGTGCTCCGACCTCACCTCCCTCTACGGAGCGATGCTCGAGGACAGCGAGGTGCGCGTGGCCATCCTCGACTACCCCGGCCACATGACCCTCATGTTCGACACGGAGGCCGAGGACGCCGAAGAGGCGGGCATGCCCGCCGAGCTGCTCGTCGAGCACGATGGGACCATGTGGGTTCCCGTCGAGGTCACCTACGTGGGCAAGCCGTTCATCGACGCGGTGTCCAAAGCCGCCTACGCCTATAAGGCCGAGGCGCAGAAGGGGCGCGTGAAGTCCTACAGCCTGCACAAGGCCTGGAGCACGTACGAGCCCGTCACGATGCCTCCCACGGACTTCTCGCCGAAGTTCCCGGATTCGAGCGCCCTGGAGCGCCGCTACGACGACCAGGTCAACGTGCTGGCCAAGGACCGCTATCAGTTCCTCAAGAAGCGCTATGAAGCCGAGATCCGCCGCAACGGCAAGGACGTCGACGCGCAGCTCCAGCTCGGCATCATCGAGTATCAGTTCGGCAACCGCGAGGCGGCCGTGACCGAGTTCAACAAGGTGCTGGCGCTCGACCCGCGCAACGCCGCGGCGCTCAACAACCTCGGCTCGGTCGCCTTCCTGGAGGGAGACAACGCCGAGGCCGAGAAGCGCTTCACGCAGGCCTCGGAGACGGAGCCCGAGGACCCCATGATCTGGCTGAACCTGGTCAAGACCTCGCTCCGCCTGAAGAAGCTCGAGAAGGCGAAGGCGATGGGCGAGAAGGCCGTCGCGCTCGCCCCGGGCTTCAAGCCGGCCGTCGACAGTCTTATGAAGGGAAGCTGATTTCCGGAGGATATCCAAACATGAAGACCCTGATCGCCGTCGTGATGCTCTCCTCGCTCGCGATCCCCTCGCGCGCGGAGGAGGCGAAGAAGAGCAGCTGGGGAGACTTCTTCAAGAATCTCCGGAGCAGCCTGTCGCAATCCGCCGTCAGCGGAGAGCGCAAGAAAGGCCGCAACGCCCAGGGCGTCGCCGCCGTGCGCGGCAGCGAGCAGGACAAGAAGAACATCGCCGATCCCGACGAGCCCGGCCTCAAGGGCGACGCGAAGAGCGCCCGCCTCAAGCGCGAGCGCGCCCGGGACGCGGAGCTCGAGGCGGCCGTCGCGCTCATCGACAAGGGACAGCTCGACGAGGCCCTGGCCAAGCTCGCCGCCTTCCAGGAGGCCTACCCCCGCCACCGCGTCGAGGACGTCTCCAAGGCGATCGAGGGCGTGAAGGCCCTGAAGGCCGAGAAGGCCTCGGCCCCGGCCGAGTAAAGCGCGGCGGGGCATGAAGACGCCCCACCCCGCGGCGCTGGCCGTCGCGTTCGTCCTGCTGTCTCTCGGCTTCGGCTGGCTGGAGCGGAATTGGCCGTCGCTCCCGGGCCAGTCGCGGACGCGGGACGACTGGAAGACGGACGCGGCGTATTGGTTCTTCACCCCGTTCGTGACCGAGACGGCGACGCGTCTGACTTTGATCGCCGCCTTCGTGCTCATCGGCCTCGCGGCGGGCGTGCCGTTCGAGAAGGACGCGCTGCGCGCCTTCGCCGAGCGCGAGACCTGGGCGTCGGCCCTCCCGGCGGGCGTCCAGATTCTCCTGTTGATCGTCGTGGGCGACTTCTTCTCCTACTGGCAGCACAGGCTGTTCCATCGTCCCCTGCTGTGGAGGTTCCACGCCGTGCATCACAGCTCCCCGGCGCTCGACTGGCTCGCATCGGTGCGCGTGCACCCCGTCAACGAAATCCTGGCGCGCTTGTTTCAGCTCACGGCGTTGTTCCTGCTCGGCTTTCAGCTCAAGGCGCTCGCGGCGTACGCGCCGCTTCTGACCTTGTACGCGATATTCGTGCACGCGAACGTGCCGTGGGACTTCGGTCCGCTTCGCTGGGTGATCGCCACGCCGAGGTTCCACCGCTGGCATCACACGAGCGAGGAGGAGGGGCTCGATAAGAACTTCGGCGGCCTGCTCCCCTTGTGGGACCTGGTTTTCGGCACGTTCTACATGCCCGAGGGGCGCCAGCCGGAGCGGTTCGGCATCACGGGCGAACAGCCGCCCGGAGGCCTTCTCGCCCAGCTCGCCTGGCCGTTCCGGAGCTAGCGCTTGCCCTGCAGGCGCTTGATGAGGCCCGTCGTCGAATAGCCCTTCTTCAGGGAGACGATGACGACCTTGCCGGCGTAGCGGGCCTCGGGCAGGTCCGCAGGCGCGTAGTCGCCGCCCTTGACCTGGACGTCGGGGCGCAGGCGGCTCATCAGCTTCTCGGGCGTCCTCTCGCCGAAGCAGACGACGGCGTCCACGCAGGCGAGCGCGGCCACGACTTCCGCGCGGTCGCGCCATTTGTTCACCGGGCGGCCCGGCGCCTTGTCGAGCAGGCGCGTCGATGCGTCGGAGTTCACGCCCACCACGAGCAGGTCGCCCTGCGCGCGGGCCTTCTCCAGAACCTTCACGTGCCCGGCGTGCAGGATGTCGAAGACGCCGTTGGTGAAGACGACGGCGCGTCCCTCGAAACGCCAGAGCTCGCGCAGGGTCAGAAGCTTCTTGAGCGGCAGGATCTTCGCGGCCGTGTTCATCAGCCGTGGGCCAGGGGGGCGTTGGGGAAGAGCGCGTCCTCCAGGATGCCGCACCAGATCTGGATGACGGCGATGTGCGCTTCCTGGATGCGCGCCGTCGAGTCCGAAGGCACGCACACGCAGTGGTCGCACAGCGCCTTGAGCTTGCCGCCCGAGCGGCCGGTGAGGCCGATCACGGTCATGCCGAGCTCGCGGGCGGCCATCGCCGCGTTGAGGACGTTCTTGGAGTTCCCCGAGGTGGAGATGGCCACCGCGACGTCGCCCGGGCGGCCGAGAGCGCGCAGGGGGCGCTCGAAGACGAACTCGAAGCCGAAGTCGTTGGCGATGGAGGTCAGGTCGCCTTGGTTGGCGGCCAGCGAGATCGCGGGCAGACCGGGGCGGTTGCGGCGATAGCGGCCGGTCAGCTCGTCGGCGAAGTTCGAGGCGTCGCAGGAGGAACCGCCGTTGCCGAAGGAGAGAAGCTTCCCGCCGTTGCGGTAGGAGCGCAGGAGGTCGGCGGCGGCCGCGTCGATGACGGGCGAGAGCTTGGCCGTGGCGCTCAGGACCTTGGCCGACTCCTTGAGCTGATCCTGGATCGTCTTCTTGAAGTTATCGGGCATGGGCGGGGGCCTTCTCCTCGAGGATCTTGGTCTTCTCGATGAAATGCGTGTCGAAATCTCCTTCGATGAACACGGGGTGGGCGACCACCTTGGCGTGCAGGCCCGCGGTGGTCTTGAGGCCGCCGACCTCGAGCTCGCCCAGCGCGCGCAGGGAGCGGCGCAGGGCCGAGCGCCGGTCGCCGGCGGAGATGATCAGTTTGGCGATCATCGAGTCGTAGTAGCTCGGGATCGTGTAGCCGGGGTAGACGTGCGTGTCGACGCGCACGCCGGCGCCGCCGGGCAGGGTCAGGGATTCCACCTTTCCCGGGCACGGCATGAAGTTGCGGTCCGGATCCTCGGCGTTGATGCGGTGCTCGATGGCGTGGCAGCGGATTTGAGAAGCCCGCTCCTGGTCTATCGCCAGCTTCTCGCCGGCGGCCACGCGGATCATCATCTCCATGAGGTCGACGCCCGCGACCAGTTCCGTGACCGGGTGCTCGACCTGCAGGCGGGCGTTGACCTCGATGAAGTAGAACTTGCCGTCTTGAAAGAGAAACTCGACGGTGCCGACGTTCTGGTAGCCGGCGGCTGTGGCGAGGCGCGGGTCTCGCGCAGCTCCTGGGCGATCTTCTCCTGCATGTCCTTGCGGATGGCGGGCGTCAGCGCGGGCGAGGGAGACTCCTCGACGAGCTTCTGGTGGCGGCGCTGGACGGTGCAATCGCGCTCGGGGAAGGCGACGACGTTGCCGTGCTTGTCGGCGATGATCTGGATCTCGACGTGGCGCGGACGCTCCAACAGCTTCTCGATGAAGACGGAGCCGTCGCCGAAGGCGGCCTTGGCCTCGGTCGCGGCGGCCTCGAGCTGGGGCTTGAGTTCGTCGGCGGAGCGCACGACGCGCATGCCCTTGCCGCCGCCTCCGGCGGAGGCCTTGATGAGCACGGGGTAGCCGATCGCCTCGATCTCCTTGGGATCGACCGAGGTGATGTCTCCCTGGGTGCCGGGGACGCAGGGGACGTCGGCCTGCTTGGCGACGGCCTTGCCCGCGCTCTTGAAGCCGAGCTTGCGGGAGGCCGACGGAGGCGGGCCGATGAAGGTGATGCCCCGCTTGCCGCACTCTTCCGAGAAATCGGCGTTTTCCGACAGGAAGCCGTAGCCCGGATGAATCGCATCGGCGCCGGTGTTCTTGGCG
>CAZURZ010000118.1:0-4709 GCA_964623465.1 uncultured Elusimicrobia bacterium | reverse complement strand
AGCGCGGCGGGCTGGTCGCCGGCGGGCTTGAAGGAGGCCCGGAGACGGAAGCCCATGCGGCTCAGGGGTCGCCGGCCGTGCCCCGGAACTTCACGAGGGTGCGCTCGGCGTCGAGGACGTTCGCCTCGAGCCGGAACTTCTGCTCGTCGCCGATGACGGCGAGCGTGGTGATGTCGGTGGTCGCCGTCAGCTCGGCTCGGATCTGCTCGGCGTCGGGCGCGCCGGCGAGCAGCGTGTCCAGGTCGCCGGCGAAGGTCCCTTTCTGCTTGTGGTGGGCGAGCTGAAGGGCGTAGAGGCGCATGAGCGCGTTGTGGGAGCGGAAGCGCGTCTCGGCCGCGGCTTTGGCGGGAGCCAGCTCGGTCTTCCAGACGTACGCGGCCCAGCCCGCGGTCGCCAAGACGGAGGCGATCATGACGGCTTTGACCGCGGGCTTGCTCGCGACTCGTTTGTACGCGTCGAAAAACGACTCGGGACCTGCGGCGCTGTTCATGTCGTTCATTATGGAACGCGGGACGGGCGCTGTCAAGGCTCGCGCCGGGCCCGGTTTGATAGAATCGGCGCGTGAGACTCGTTCCCTTGGGCCGTTCGGGCGTGCCGGTGTCCGCGATCTCCCTGGGGACGATGAATTTCGGCGCCGACTGGCACGGGATCGGCGCGATCGACGACAAGACGGCTTCGTCCCTCATCGACCTCGCGCTCGAGCGCGGCGTGAACCTCATCGACACCGCCGACATCTACGGACGCGGGGCGTCGGAGGAGGTCCTGGGCCGCGTTCTGAAGGGGCGCCGGAACAAGGTCCTGCTCGCGACGAAGGTCCTGGGCCGCATGAAGCCGGACGACCCGGCGACGGGCGGCCTGTCGGCGCGCTGGATCTCGAAAGCGTTGGACGGCAGCCTGAAGAGGCTGAAGACCGACCGCGTCGACCTCTACATGCCGCACGGCTGGGATCCCGAGGTTCCGCTCGAGGAGACGCTCGGCGCGCTGGAGAAGGCGGCCGCGGCCGGGAAGATCCGCGTCGTGGGCTGCTCGAATTTCAACGGAGGGCAGTTCGCCGCCGCCGGAGGACGGTTCGCCTTCAACCAGGTCCAATACAGCCTCGTCGCCCGCTTCGCCGAGAACGAGCGCTTTCCCGACGCGAGCGTGCTGGCGTGGAGCCCCCTCGCGGGCGGCTTGCTCAGCGGCAAGTACGCCGCGCCGGGAGCCGCCGGCCGCCGGACGTCCCCGGGCGCCTTCCCGTACGTCGCTCCCTCCCGCGGCGCGGCCGTGGTGGAGGTGCTGCGCCGGGCCGCGGTCCTCGACGGGATCACCTGCGCGCAGGCCGCGCTCGCTTGGATCGCGCGGCGCTCCTTCGTCGCGAGCGCCGTCGTCGGCGCGCGCACGGCGGAGCAGCTCGCCGAGCTGCTCGACGCCAAGACCCTCTCGCCGCGCGCGGCGGCCCTCCTCGACCGCGCTTCGGAGATATGTTCCCGTCCCTGAGCCACCGGAACTTCCGGCTCTTCTTCTTCGGCCAGTTCGTGTCGCTGGTCGGGTCGTGGATGCAGAACACGGCGCAGGCCTGGCTCGTGTACCGCCTGACGAAGGATCCGCTGATGCTGGGGCTCGTCGCGTTGGTCGGCCAGTTCCCGGTGTTCGCGCTCGGCTTCTACGCCGGTTTCACCGTCGATCACGCCGACCACCTGCGGCTGGTCAAACGCACCCAGTTCCTGGCCATGTTCCAGGCGGCCTTGCTGGCGGCGCTCACCTGGGGCGGGCAGATCCAGGTCTGGCACGTGTTCGCGCTCTCGCTCGGGCTCGGCGTGGTCAACGCCTTCGACATTCCCGCCCGCCAAGTCCTCATCGGCGAACTGGTGCCGGCGGACCTGCGCCACAACGCGATCGCCCTGAATTCGACGATCGTCAACGGTTCGCGCATCCTGGGGCCGGCGCTCGCCGGCATGGCGATCGCCTATGCGGGCGAAGCGGGCTGCTTCTTCCTGAACGCGGCCAGCTACCTGGCCGTGCTGTTCGCGCTGCGCGCCATCCGGGACGTGCGTCAGCCGCCGCCGCCCGAGCCCCGGGGCGGGCCTTGGCGCGAGATCGGCGACGGGCTGGCGTACGCGTTCGGTCACGAGCCGATCCGGCTGGTCCTCCTCGCCCTGATCGTCTACAGCCTCGCGGGCCTGCCCGTGTACACCTTGCTGCCCGTCTTCGCCGAGGGCGTGCTCGGCTCGGGGGCGAAGGGCTACGGCGTTCTGTCCTCGTTCTCCGGCTTGGGCGCCACGGCCGGGGCGCTCCTCCTGGCCCGCCGGCGCCGCGCCGCGGGCGTCGGCGCCGAGATCGTATCGGGAACGGCGGGTATGGCCGTCGCGCTGGCGGGGATGGCCTGGTCGCGGAGCTTCGCCGTGTCCTGCGCGTTCATGACCCTGGCCGGCTGGTGCGCGATCCGGGTGCTGGCCGGGGCGAACACCGCCCTCCAAGACCTTTCGGACGACCGTCACCGCGGGCGGGTGATGAGCTTCTACTCCATGATCTTCATCGGCCTGTCGCCCCTGGGCAGCTTCATCGCCGGCGGCTTGGCGTCCCGCGCGGGAGTTCCCTGGACGACGGCGGGGATGGCCCTGTGCATGGCGGCTCTGGCCCTGGGTTACGGCAGAAGACTGCGCTCCATCTAGGCCCTTGGACCCATGCGCTCCGTCGGGGGCGCGGGTACACTGTAGCCATGAGTCCGATGGAGATGTACGTCAAGTTCATGTTCACGCTCACGGTCGGTCTGGTGGGCGTGGGCATGGTGCTCAAAACCATCCTCGAGACCGTCCTTCACGAGTGGGACGCCGTCCGTGAGGCGGGGCAGGCCTGGGACGCGCTCTTCCGCGCCCGCCGGCCCTACGCCGAGTCGGTCCGCGCCGAAGACATCCTCATGGAGATCGAGGCCGCGGCCAAGACCGGCGACGCCGGCATCGAAAGGCGCCGCGAGGCGCTGCGCGAAGCCGAAAACCGCGCCGTCGTCAACTTCTACTAAGTTAGTTAAACTCCAGGCATGAGCCTCGAGTCGCGCGCCTCCGCCTGGCGCGCCCAGCGCCGCCGCGTTCTTCTTCTCGAGTCGTGCGTCCCCGCGTTCGGGTGGGGACTCGCCGTCGCGGCCGCGCTCGCGGCCGCCGATCATCTCGTTCCTCTTCCCCGCTCCGCGCGCGCCGCCGCGTGCGCGCTGGGCGCCGCCGGACTCGCGCTGCACCTCTGGCGCGCGTTGGTCCGTCCCTGGCGCGCGGCGGGATGGGACGCCGTGTTCGAATACGCCGGGCGGGCCTGTCCCGCGACGCGCGCGGTGCTGGCTTCGGCCTGGGCCCTGCGGGCGGAGTCCGGAGGACGGGGCGTCTCCGCCGAGCTGCGCCGCGGACATCTGGAGCGGGCCGACGCGCTCGCCTCCGGGCTGCCCGGCGCGCCGCTCTACGCCTGGCGCCCGTCGCGCGCCGCGACGGCGGGAGCGGCGGCGGGCGGGCTCGTCTTGGCCGCCGCTTTGGCCGCCGGAGCGCGCGGCCCGGCGTTCGTCCGGATCCTGCTCCCGTGGCTCGACGCTCCGCTCGACCGGCTCGTCACGCTCCTGCCCGGAGACGCCGCCGTGGATTGGGGGGCCTCGACGACGGTTTCCGCCCGTCTGACGTCCGAGGGACGCGAGGCGGGGCTGCGCGGCGGCGACTTGAGCCTGGAGACGCGCGGCGCCGACGGCGTCTGGCGCGCGGCCGAGTGGACCGCGGTCGACGCGGCCGGCGCGTCCTTCGAAACGGGCGCCCTGACCGGAGGCTTGGACTACCGCGCGCGGGGGCGCGGTTTGACCACGTCCGCGCGGCGTCTGACGGCCGTCGCCGCGCCCCGCTTCAAGTCCGCCCGCGCGCTCGTGCACGGCTCCCGGGGAGAGCGCGCCTTCACGCTCGGCGAGGACGCCCCGGTCCGGGCGCGCCGGGGCGACTGGATCTCGGTGCGCGGAGAGCCCGACCGGCCTCTGTCCTCGGCGGCCCTGCGCCTGTCGAGCCTGCCCGCGCCGATTCCGATGCGCGAGTCCGACGGATATTGGAGCGCCGGCTTCCTCGCGCAGGAAGACGCCTCGTTGTCCTTCGCGCTGGTCCTCTCCGACGGCCGCCGCGACCCGTCGCCGCCCGCCTACGCGGTGTCCGTCCTCGGCGACGCGAGGCCGGCCGTCGAACTGCTCTCTCCTCAAGTTCCGCTGCAGGCCGGGCCTCGGGATTCGGTCACCATCGCCTGGTCCGCGCGGGACGACGGCGCCTTGACCAAGGTGGAACTGGTCGTGAAGGCGGGCGGCGCCGCGACGCGGCGCTCCCTCTCGTTCGAGCGCGGCGCGGACGACGCGCTCGGCGACGTCGTCCTGCCGCTGCGCGCGTATCCGCCGGGTTCGTCCGTCGAATTCTGGCTCGAGGCCTACGACGACGCGTCTCCGCCGCAGTCCGGCGTTTCGGAGAAAGGCTCGGTCGAGATCGTCGACGTCGATTCCGCCCACGCGGCGTCCCTTGCGGCGCGCGACAAGGCGCTCGAGGCCCTCGATCGCGCGGCGGCGGCCGCCGAGGCCGCGGCGGCCGCCGCCGCCGAAGGAAAGCCGGAGGCGGCGCGCGAGGCGGCCCGGCCGCTGGCCGGGCGCTGGGCCGGCGCGGCGGGCGCGCGGATGGCGTGGAACGAAGCCAAGCGCGCCGATCCGCGCGCGAACCCGGGCCGCGCCGAGC
>CAZURZ010000117.1:0-4717 GCA_964623465.1 uncultured Elusimicrobia bacterium | reverse complement strand
TCGCCGTCGCCGCGGCCGCCGCTCCCGCCGCTCCCGCCGCGCTCGCCCGCTCCGCCGCGCCCGCCTCCGCCGAAACCGGCGCCCCGGCGGCCAAGCCGGAGGGCGCGTACGCCGCCGCCGCCGCGCGCGCGCTCGCCCCGTCGTCTCCCGCCGCCTCGGCGCCCGACAAGGACGGCGGCCGCCTCGCCTCGCTGTTCGACGGTCTGCGCGCCCGGCGCCCGGCGCAGGACGCCGTCGAGGCCGGAGAGCCCGGCGACGCCCCGCGCGGCTCCGGCCTCAAGCGCCCGCAGCACTCGCTCATGCCCGTGCTCGTCACGCTCTCCGACCCCGGCTCGCCCGAGGCCCTGACCGCCGTCCTCGAGAAGATGTCGGCCGACCTCGGCCTGAGGATCGACGCCTCCTTCGCGCCCGTGCGGACCCCCGGCGCCGTCGCCGTGCGCGGCCTCATTCCCGTCTCGCGCCTGTTCGCGCTGAAGCAGACTCCCGGCGTGCTCTCCATCGAAGGCGCCGCGCCCGCCGCCGCTCCTCCCGCCGTCGCCGCTCCCCGCGCCGAGCCGGCCGCCGTCGCGGCTCCCGCGCCCGAGAATCTCCTGCGCGGCGGCGTGCGCCGCCTGCTCGCGACCAATCCCGCCCTCGGTCAGATCGCGGTCGTGACGCTGATGTTCGGAACCTTCGTCGCCTTCATGGGGCCCGTGATGGGCGGCATCGCCCTGGGCGGCGCCGCCGCGGTCCTCAAGCCCTGGATGCTCGGCACGACCGTCGGCATGATGACGACGTATTCCTACCTCGCCCCCCTCCTCTCCCGGATCGACCTGAGGCTGCGCGCCGCGGCGACCTTCGGCGCCGCCGCCGGGCTGGCCTGGACGTTCTACGCCCTCGTACCCGGCCTGCCCGCCCTGTGGCTGGCGGCCAACCTGGCGATCGCCGCGATCGCCGCCTTCCGCGGCGCCGCGGCGCGTTCCGCCTCCGATCCGAAGAACATCCTCGACAAGGCCGTCAGCGCCGCCGAGGACGCCGCGTTCGTCAACATCCTCGGCTACCAGGCGATCGTCCCGATCTTCGTCCTCGCCGGCGTGATGCCGATGGTCTGGGGCATCCTCGCCGTCTCCACCGCGCTCGCGCTGACCCTCCTCGTCCGCTCCGGCGACGCGAGGACGGCCGTCGCGGCCTCCCCCGTTTCGCCTGCCGCGGCTCTCGCCCCGAACGGCGCGCCCTCCGCGCCCGAGGCGGGCCCAGCGCCCAAGCCCGCCAAGCGGTCCGCCGCTAAGAAGGTCCGGGAGCCCTTCGTGCCGGCCTCCCGCGTCGTGTCGGACATGGAGAAGCTCCTCAAGACGAATCCCGACGAGGCCCTCAAGACCGCCGCCGCGTTCGTGATCAACGAGAAGGAGCGCCGCATCGAAGTGAAGATCGGCGCCCAGCGGATCATGGACCAGTCGCCGGTCGAGAAGGCCCTTCCGCACTACATCGGCCTGCTCAAGCAGACCGCGCGCGCCGGCATCCAGACCTCGAAAGACGTCAACATCGATCCCTGGTGGTATCTGCAGCGGACGGCCCTGCGCCGCATCGCGCGCGACGCCGCCGCGCTGACGCCCGCCTCCGGCGAGCTCGTCGACGCCCTGCGCGCCTCCTACAAGGACCGCAACGCCTCGGTGCGCCTCGCCGCGGGCCACGCCCTGACCGCCCTCGGCATCGACCCGGGACCCGAGCCCGATTACGCGGTGCGCGTCACGCTCGAGCCGGCCCGGACGCAGACCCTCGCCCCTCAGCAGCAGGGCCCGCAGAAGAGCGGTTTCGCCCGCTGGATTCCGATGATCATCCTCAGCGCCCTGCTCGGCTGGCTGGCGATGACCACGCTGAACTCCAAGCCGACGCCCGCGCCGGCCGCCCCTCCGGCGATCACGCAGACGATCCCCTCCGGCGCCGCCGACTCCCCGGCGTTCCGCGTCGAGCTCGAGAAGCGGCCCACCCCGGCCGAACAGCAGGCCGAGGCGCTCGAGCGCATCGCCAAGGACGCCAAGCGCGCCGCCGACGCGGGCGAGCGCCAGGCCCGGGCCATGGAGGAGCTCGCCAAACCCAAGAGCGGCGGCTTCCTCAGCGGAGCCCTCGGCCAGCTGTTCTGGATCGTGGTCGGCGCCTTCATCTTCCTCTTCATCATGCGCAAGTTCATGGGCGGAGGCGGCCCTCCCGGAGTCAACACCAAGCCCGACATGGGCCTGGAGCGCCCGACGACGAAGTTCGACGACGTCGCCGGCATCGACGAGAGCATGGTCGAGGTCCAGGAGATCCTCGACTTCCTGCGCGAGCCGGCCGAGTTCAAGCGCCTGGGCGCGCGCATGCCCAAGGGCATCCTGATGGAGGGCCCGCCCGGCACCGGCAAGACCCTGCTCGCCCGCGCCCTGGCCGGCGAGACCGACGCCAACTTCATCTCGATCTCGGGCTCGTCCTTCGTCGAGCTCTACGTCGGCATGGGCGCGCGCCGCGTGCGCGAGCTCTTCGAGAAGGCGCGCCAGAACGCGCCCGCCATCATCTTCATCGACGAGATCGACGCCGTCGGCAAAAAGCGCGGCGACGGCGGCCCCGGCGGCGGCGGCAACGACGAGCGCGAGCAGACCATCAACCAGATCCTCAAGGAGATGGACGGCTTCGACGGCTCGAAGGGCGTGATCGTCATCGCGGCGACCAACCGCATCGACACCCTCGACTCGGCGCTCACCCGCCCCGGCCGCTTCGACCGCAAGCTGCACGTCGGCCTGCCCGAGGCGCTGGGCCGCGAGGCGATCCTCTCCTTGCACGCCAAGCGCGCGCGCCTGGGTCCGGACGTGGATCTGCGCCTGATCGCCCGCCGCACCGCGGGCCTCTCCGGCGCGTTCCTCGAATCCGTGATCAACGAGGCCTTGCTCCTCGCCAAGCGCCGCGGCGGCGACTCCGCCTCGGCGGCGGACATCGACGAGGCCGTCGACCGCGCCACGATCGGCGGCAAGCGGTCCCTGCGCCTCTCCGAGCCGCTCAAGCGGCGCATCGCGGCGCACGAGGCCGGCCACGTCCTGGCCAACCTCCTCAACGAGAACCCCGAGCTGCGCGTGCCCGTCAACAAGGTCACGATCATCCCCCACGGCTCGGGCGCGCTGGGCTTCGCCGAGACCGGCTCGGAAGAGGGCGACAAGTACCTCTACACCCGGGAGGAACTCGAGGCGCGGCTCGACACGATCCTGGGCGGCCTGGTCGCCGAGAAGATCTTCTACGGCGGCAAGTGGTCGACGGGCCCCGGCTCGGACCTCGAGTCGGCGACCCGCACCGCGCGGGCGATGGTCCAGCAGCTCGGCATGAGCGAGATGGGCCTGGCGCAGACGGGCCCCAACCAATACGGCCAGAGCGCGTTCGGCTCCGAGATCGACGCCAAGGCGCTCGCCGAGGTCAACAAGCTGCTCAAGGAGTCGGAGGCGCGCGTCGAGGCCCGCCTGCGCGCCGGCGGCGAGAAGCACAAGGCGATGATCGAGGCCCTGATGGAGAAGGAGACGCTCTCGGCCGACGAGATCGAGGCGATCGCGCACCCGAAATAAGGGGCACGGCGCCGGACGGGGGCCCGGCGGCGCGAGCCGTCAGGCCTTCTTCTTTTTGGCGGGCGCGCGCGGACGCAGGGAGCCGCGCTTGCGCGGCTTGGCGAGCGACGCCGCCCGCCGCAGTTCCGCGATCACGGCGCGGAAGGCGGAGGCTTCGTCGTCGGAGACCCGGAAGAGGTGCTCGCCGTGCTTGAAACGGCAGAGCTCGCCGGTCTTGATCTTCATCACGACCTTGTCGCCCTCGACGCCCATGACGACGCCGAGCTCGCCGCTGAGGGAATTGCGGAGCACGTCGAAGAGGCGCACGTTCTCGAGTTCGATCGGGAAGCTCATCGCGCCGATTTTATCAAAAGTGGACGCGCCGCTCCTTAAAATAGTGTAATCGTTCCGGCGAGGAAGCCTCGCCGCGACAAGTGGCGCCGAGAGACTGGGAACGGAAGGACCTGCTCGGCCTGGAAGGGCTGAGCGCCGCGGAGATCGAGACGATCCTCGATTTGGCCGCCTCGTTCAAGAGCGCCGAGCCTTCCGACCGCCTGAAGGGCCGCACCGTGGCCTTCGTCTTCACCGAGGCCAGCACCCGCACGCGCTCCTCCTTCGAGATGGCGGCCAAGCGCCTGGGCGCCGACGTGCTCTCCTTCTCTCCCGTCGGCTCTTCGCTCAGCAAGGGCGAGACGCTCCTCGACACCTTCCTCAATCTTCAGGCCGTCGGGGTCACCCACTTCGTCGTGCGGCACGAACGCTCCGGAGTCCTCGAGGACCTGGCGCCGCTCCTCAAGGCCTCGGTGATCAACGCCGGGGACGGCTGGCACGAACACCCGACCCAGGCCCTGCTCGACCTGCTCACCTTGCGCGAGCGTTGGGGCTCCTTCAAGGGCCGCAAGATCACGATCCTGGGCGACATCCGCCACAGCCGCGTCGCCCGCTCCAATCTGTTCGCCCTCAAGAAGCTCGGCGCGAAGGTCACCTTCTGCGGACCCACCGCTTTGTGCCCGGACGAGTTCGCCTCCCTCGGCGCGAAGATCGAGCACGACGTGGAGAAGGCGCTCAAGGGCGCCGACGCGGTCAACGTCCTGCGCCTGCAGCTCGAGCGGATGGACCAGGGCTTCGTCTGCTCGCTTCCCGATTACGCTCGCGCCTACCAGCTCACCGCGGAACGG
>CAZURZ010000116.1:0-4862 GCA_964623465.1 uncultured Elusimicrobia bacterium | reverse complement strand
CCGAGCTTGGCGGCGCGCGCCGCAGCGGCGCCGGAGCGTTCGCCGCCGGCCTTCGCGGCGCGCTCCGCCGCGGCCGCGCCGGCGGCGTCGACGGTCCCGCCGGAGGCGGCGCCGTCGGCTCCTCCGGAATTCGGGGAGCTCGCGTCGCCGGGCGTCGCCGTCGCCGGGATGTCGGGCGCGTCGGCGGAGGGCTCGGCGGAGGACGGCGGCTCGCCGGGGACGGCGCCGCCGGGGCCGGGCTCGGGAACCGGGGGATCGCTCCCGGGCGTCTCGCCCGGGCGCTTCGTCGCGCCGCCGATCGGAGAGGACTCGCCCTTGCGCGGCTCGCGTTCGCGCGTCTCGAGCCGGGCCTTCTCGGTCACCAGGGAGCCGCGCTCGGTCTGCAGTTGGCGGCGCGTGGCCTCGAGGCCCGCGATCGTCCCGTCCATCGTCCCGGCGGCCTGGGTTCCCCGCAAGGCCTCCTGCTGGCGGCGCATGGCCTCGAGATTCGCGTCGATCGCGCGCGTGGCCTCGTCGATCTTGTCGAGGCGGCCCTGCACGGCCTTGGAATTGGGGTAGCGCACGGCCTGCGCCGGAGCGGCGGCGAGCAGGAGGCAGAGCAGCGCGGCGCACCTCATATGAGGCAACGATAACAGGGTCCGGGATTTCGCGCAAGGCGGGCTTGCGTACTTTTCGGAGCGGGCCTATACTCGGGCGATGAGGACGTTATTCCTCTTATTAGCGCTGACCGCGCCGCTGCGGGCCGACGAGGTCGATCTCACCGAACTCTTCGAGGACCAGCGCGACCAGTGCGACACCGAGGCCTGCCACGCCTTCGCCTCGGTGTCCCTGCTCGAGGCGGCCCTGCGCCGCAAGGCGAGGGACTCCGAGCCGGTGTACCTTTCCGACGCCGACCTGTTCCTGCAGACGCGCGTGATCAACGGCGCCTGGGCGGGACCGAAGCGCCCCAACCCCATCCTGCCCGTCGAGCGCGTCCTCGTCGAGGGCGGCTGGCCCGAGGTCGACCTGCGCTGGGCGCTCGAGCACGGGGTCGCGCGCCGCGACAGCCTGCCGTGGGGGGACTTCCTGCGCAAGTTCCGCGACTTCCGCCGCGACCGTCTGCGCGACTGCGCCAAGGCGTACATCGCCTCGGGCAAGAACGAGCGGGCCTGCAACGACGGCTCCTCGCCGGACTTCCTCGCCTTCGAGGAGAGCCTCACGCCCTCGCGCGAGCGCCGCCGGGCCGAGGAGCTGTACTTCTACGGCGCCGCGGCCCTGCGCGTCGACGCCGACCGCGAGGAGGTGAAGAACCTGCTCAAGGGCTTCACCGTCCATGCCGACGCCTTCAACGTGATGCAGTCCACCGCCCCCTGGCACTGCCGGCCGGCGGGCGCGCCGGTGAAGGCGCGCCTGATGGAGGACCTCGCCCGGCGCCGTCCCGTGATCGTCTGCCTGACGCTCGACGGGCTCGCCGAGTGGGGCCAGCAGACGGCCCAACACTCGCGTCACTGCGTCGCGATCCGCGGCTACCGCGGCGGCAAGCACGTGCCCTTCTCGCTGGCCGTGCGCAACTCGTGGGGCCAGGACGGACCCCGTCCCGACATCACCGAGGAGCAGTTGTGCCGCATCCACTCCGTCGTCTCGGTGCGCCCGTGAGGGCGGCCGCCCTCGCTTTCCTTCTCGCGCTTCCCGCCGCCGCCGCGCCCGACGACGCGGCGCTCCAGGCCGCCGACGCGGCCGTGCAGTCGCTCGCCGACAAGCTCGCCGCGCAGGCGGACCCTCTCGCCGAGGGTCCGGCCAAAACCGCGCTGTGGAACGCGCACCAGGAGGCCGAGCGCCTCGTCGGCGCCTTCGGCCGGACTCCGGAGGGCGACGCGAAGGCGCTGGCCGACGAGTTCGCGCTGTTCTCGCGCATGCGCACCGCCGACCAGCACCTCGCCGCCTTCGAGCGCGACGCGCCGTCGCGCGAAGGGCTCGACGCCGCGGAGGAGACCCAGCGCTGGCTCGATGCGACGATGACGCGCGGCGCGGCCCTGCCGATCGTCAAGGAGCGCCGCGCCGCGTTCGCGAAGACGATGGTGCGCATCGGCGAGCGCGTCGGCCGCCTGCGCCGCCGCGGCGACGGCACGGCGCCGGCGGGCGGCGGCCCGGACTCGGGAACGTGGACCGCGACGGCGCCGGACCCGCGCCTTCCCGGGGGAACCCCGGCGGCGCCGGTCGACGGCGGGCGGATGTTCGACGGCGCGGCCCGGCGCGGCGGCCGGGCCGCCGAGCCGGCTCCCGCCGCGCTCCGTCCCGACGCGCCGCGCGGGCAGCGGGTCCTCGCCCAAGGCGGGAGCGAGGGCGGTCCCGGAAAGGCCGAGGTGGTCCGCGAGCTCGAACGCCTGATCCCGCGCGCGCGCGACGAGCGGATGAACGAGGACGAGGTCGACGCGCTGATCCCGCTCGTCGCGGGCCTGCGCGCGCGCTGGAAGGACGACCCCGAGGTCGTCCAACGTCTCGACCGCCTCGACGAACAACTCTCGCGCCGCCTGACCGACCGCCTCGCCGTCGCGCCCGGAGAGCCGCCGCTCGTCGACGCCCTGCGCCTGACCGCGCTGGCCGCGCTCGGGCAGGTCTTCCCGTCGACGGCGCGCGTCGCCGACCGCGCGCTGGCCGAGGTGACGACCGACCGCAACATGGACCAGGCCGTGGAGGCGGGCCGGCCCGCGTTGCGGCGTCTGCCGCCCGAGCGGCAGGCGGCGCTGGTCGCAAAGCTGGAGGAGGCGCAGGCGGAGACGAATCCCGCCGCGCGCCGCGTGAAGGTCTCGCGGGCGCTCTCCGAGATGAGCCGCGAGCTCGCGGAAGTCCCGGCGCTCAAGGAGTTCACCGCGGCCCTGCGCCGCTTCGGCGAGATCGAGACCGGGCGCCAGGCCCGCTTCGACGCGCTCGCGGCCCGCGCGGCCTCGCGCGGCGGCGGCGAGCGCCTGCGCCGCATCGCCGACGCGGCGGCCGCGGGCTCCGCGGACGCTCTGTCCGCCGACGACAAGGCGCTCCTCGCCGAGATCGTCGGGATCGGGGCGGCGGCTCGCGCCGAGGCCGCCGAGGCCGAGACGGAGCTGCGCCGGCTCGCCGACACGGCGCCGGATTACGCGGCGTTCCTCGACGCGCTCGCTTCCGCCGACCAGGCGCGCCTGGCCTACATCCGCAGCGGCGAGGCTCCGCGCGGCTTCCGCATGGATACGGCCGGTCCGGGCGGCTTCCCCGCCGAGGCCGCGGCGGCCGGGCTCTCCCTCGGGCCCGACGAGGTGCCGGGCCCGGTGCGCGACTACGTGCGCCGCTTCAACCGGGGCTCCTCCGGCCCGGAGGCGCCCGAGATGAAGGGCTGGGAGCTGGTCTCCGGCGGGCGCCGCGAGTTCCATACCTCGGACGGGCGGCTCGTCGTGCTGATCGAGGCCGACGGCTCGCGCCGCTTCCTGCTCGACGGGAAATTCGCCGGCGCCTCCGACGCGGAGACGATCAGCAGCGCCGTCCACGGCCGGCCGCATCTCTTCACGCTGGAGAAGCGCGGCGAGAGGCGCGAGCGCGGCGTCCCGCCGCGCGACGGCTTCATCTCGCTCGAGGGCGTGCGCGCGCTCTCCGGCGCCGAGCGCCGCGAGGCCCTGATCGCGCGAGGCCGCGAGGCCGCCTTCCTGCTGACGCCGCGGCTCGAGGGGGGGGCGGGGGAGGCCTCGGACGGCTACGCGGAGAGCATCGCGACCATGCTCCAGCGCGAGCTCGGCGGCGACTACTCGAACGCGCGCCTGACGCTCGGCCGCGACGACAAGGAGCATCCGACCCTGACCCTCGTGATCGACCGTCCCGGCGGCCAGCGCGTGCTGGCCCTGCGCCTGCACGCGGGCAGGACCGAGAAGAACGCGACGTACGCGAATCCGGGCCTCTCGGGCGTCCTCTACGACGGGCCTCCCGGCCAGCTGCGCGAGCGGGCCTTCGTGCACTACGAGGGCCGGGAACTGCTCGAGACGATGCAGGCCTACCGCACGGTCGAGGGGATCACCACCGACGTCTCCGGCTATGAGGACGCGCTCACGGGCTACAAGCTCGGCGACGACGGCGTCTTCACCCGCACGCTCGAGCGCCGGCAGCGCTTCATCCCCGAGGAGGAGCGCCGCACCCTCGCCGGCATGGCGATCGACGCCGGCTCCCATGGGATCGGGACGGTGTTCGAGCAGGCGGGCACGAGCATCGTCGGCGTCGTCGGCGTCGGCGTCTCCTACGGCCCGATCGGCTGGGTCGCCGGCGAGCGCTTTCGCGACTCGGTGCGCAACGACTCGGTGTCTTTGCTCCTGAACTCGCCGCTCGGCCGCGCGACCGGGGGGCGCGAGGCGGGCGTCACGTACTACCGCTCGCTCGACCCGGCGGCGCGGAAGGTCTACGAGGACCGGGCGGCGGTCGCCGGGCGCCCGGGCCGCGGCCTCGACGAGTTCCTGAACGCGAAGGAGGCGGGAGACCGCAACGCCGAGCTCGCGCAGAAGTACCTCGACTCGGCGAAGCGCACGGGCTCGCTCGTCGACCGCGCTCTCGGGATCGGCTTTACCGGCCTCGCGGGCGGCTACGACGTCTCGAAGGGCTTCCTCGGCTCGCTGGCCCTGGGCGGCGCGGCGAAGGGCATCGAGTCGATCGCGCCGAACCTGAGCCGCCTGCTGACCGGCGGTCTCGAGGTCTACGACCGCATCGACACCGTCACCTCTCTGGCCGACCTGCCGCAGACCCTGCGCGAGGCGAATCTCAACGACGCCCAGTCCCTGCGCCGCGCGATGGTCGCGCTCTCCGATCTCGAGGGGCTCTCCGACCTCCACGGCGACGTCCGCGGGGCGCTGGCCGACCCGCGCGGCGGGCCCGTC
>CAZURZ010000115.1:0-4882 GCA_964623465.1 uncultured Elusimicrobia bacterium | reverse complement strand
CGCCCCGAGCCACGGGGTCATGGCGCGGCGCTCGAGCGCCGCGTCCGGGCGCGCGGAGGGCGCCCCGGCCAGGCGCGCCAGGCCCTGCTCGAGCTGGATGCGCGCGCGCCAGTCCAGCAGCTCGCGCGCCGGGCGCGGGTCCGCGGGATGCCCCTCGCGGGAACCGGCGCGCTCGGGCGGCGCGTCGGGAGAACGCAGCGCGCGCAGCAGCAGCGCCGCGGCCTCGGCCTCGGTCCGCCCGCGCCCGGTGCCGACCGGGATCACGCGCCCCACGACTCCGGGCGCGTCCGCCGCGAGCCGGTACGCCTCCACCACGTCCTCGACGTGCACGAAATCCTTGATCGCGGCGCCCGCCGTCCGGGGACGCGCTCCGGCCAGGAGGTTGGACGGGAAATCGTTCGGGTCCTGCCCCGGCCCGTATACCAGGAAAAGCTCGAGCGCCACGACGGGCAGGCCCGCGGCCGCGAGTTCCGCGGTGAGCGCCGCGTCGTCACCGCGCGCCCCGCCGGCGTGCGACGTCCTCACGAGGCGGGCCGGCGCCGCGCCGGAGGCGCGCAGCGCGGCCGCGAAGCGGCGGGTATCGGCGGCCTCGCGCGCGAAGTCCGCGCCGTCGCGGTCCTTGGCGAGGTGGAAGATCACCTCGGGGCGCGCCGCCCTCAGCGCGCGCTCGAGGCTCGCCGCGTCCCGCAGATCCCCGGCATGGCGCGTCGTCTTGGACCAGGCCGCGCCGAGACGGGCCGGCGACGAAGAGGCGCGCAGGAGCAGATGCACCTCGGCGCCGTCCTTGACCAGACGGCGCGCGAGCGCCGAACCGATGAAGCCGGAGGCGCCCGTGACGAGGACGCGCCGGCCCTTCCAGGTCACGGCCGTCCGGGCCCCTTGCGCGCGGCGGCCTCAGCCGGCGGGATGAGCAGGACGTAGCCCGCCCCCGGCTTCAGCGCCTCGAGCGCGGCCTTCGTCTCGGCCCCGTCGGGACCGAAGAGCCTGCCCTGATGGCCCTTGGGATAGGAGCCGGAGAGACGCTCCAGGACGTCGGACCACGGCGCGGGCGCGGGCCGCTCCGCGTACAGCACGAGCGGAAGATCCGCCCGGGCCGCGCCGGGATCGGCGCGCAGCGTCTCCACGCTGTACGCCTGGATGCCCTGATAGCCGTAGTCGCCGCCGAGGAAGCTCACCGACCGCGCGAAGACGCTGCCGATCGGCGAGATCGCGCCGAACACCCGGTACGGCACGCCCGCCTTCGCCGCCGCGAGCTCGACCTCGCGGGCGAGGCGGCTGGAGAACTGGGGCTGGCCCCAGACGGCGAGGCCGACGCCGCCCTTGGCCGCGTCTCGCACCACGTCCTCCGCGGACGCGGGCGTCTTGAGGACGCGGCAGTAGTCCGCCAGCCAGGCGCGGGCCTTCGCGTCCTCGAGGTCGCAGTACACGACGCGGCAATCGGCCAGCGCCTGGAGGCTCTCCAGCGTGATCTCCTCGGGAACGCGCACGCCCAGACCGCAGATGATCAGGTTTTCCACTTTTTTCCTCTTTGGCGCGGCGGAAGATACATGACGGTGCCCAGATCCAGGGACAGGAGCTTCTTCTCCAATCCCTCGATCGAAACGGACACGACCTCCTGCTCGCGGTCGCCGGAGCCGGCCAGCAGGAAGGCGATGTCGTCCTTGGCGTAGCGCTCGCGGATCACCGCGCACAGCTGGCGGCGGTGTTCGTCGTGGGCGATGCAGTAGACCACGGTCGGATGGCCCGGCTCGAGCAGCTGCGGCCGGTTGGCGAGATAGACGAGGTCGAAGACGCGCGCCCCGAACGGGCCGCGCTCGGGCCCGTGCTCGCGCGCGGAGACGCCCAGGCTCCAGGCCACCTCGGTCAAGGAGACCGCGCCGAAGGCGCGGAAGGTGATCTTCTTCTCCTCGCAGACCGTGACCAGGTCGTTGGCGATGCGGCGGTACATGAACGGGTGGATGCGCGTGACGAAGCCGGTGACCTTGCCGCGCCGGATGCCGGCGATGATGCGCTTGACGCGTCCCATCGCGGGCTCGTTGTCGACGCGCGTCACCGCGCGGACCTCGGCGCGGAAGAGCCCCAGGAACTCCGAGATCTGCGGATCGCCGAGATTGTTGTAGAGCACCTCGCAGGCGTCGAGCGCGCGCAGGTTCTCCACGCTGATCTGGTAGGGATGGTGGATGCCGACGCTGCACAGGTAGAACTGGGGGTGCGTCTTCGCGTCGAGCTTGGGGCCGGCCAGCACCCGGCAGACCAGCGCGTAGAAGCGGCAGCGCTCGGCGAAGCCCCCGTCCGCCTTCTCCGCCGCGGCGAGGAAATGCTTCGCGGCCCCGAGGCGGTCGCCCTTGCGGCACAGGACGTAGCCGGTCAGGTACGAGTCGAACGGCGCGCTCAGCGCGCCGCCCTCGATCTCGCGCAGGACCTCGGCGTGGCGGCCGCGCAGGGTCGCGACGTTGAGGCGCTCGAAGCGCAGCTGCGCGTCGTCCGGGGCCAGGCGGCAGGCCTTCTTGAGGCCGGCCTCGGCCTCGGGGAAGCGCCCGAGCACGAGGTGGAAGCGCGCGCGCCGCGCCAGCAGGGCGGCGTCGTCGGGCCGGCGCGCGACGGCCTTCTCGATGGCCTCGAGCGCCTCGGGATAGAAGGCCTGGTCGAAGTAGATGTTCGCGGCCTGCAGGTGCGGCTCCGGCGACTCCGGGATCAGCCCGGCCGCCTGGGCCGCGGACTCCAGGGCCTTGCGGTAGAAGCCGCTGCGGTTGAGCGCGTCGGCGCGCTGCATGAGGATCCAGGCCGAGGGCTCGAGCGCCGCGGCCTCCTCGGCGTCGGCCAGCGCGCCCGGCAGGTCGCCTTGGGCCAGGCGCAGGAGGCCGCGCACCGCGTGCAGGGGGCCGGTCGCGCCCGCGGCGATCGCTCGGTCGAGCGCGGAAACGCCCTCGCGGGCGCGCCCGCGCTGGCCCTCCAAGAGGGCCTTGACCACGGCGGTCTCCGGGCGCGCGCCGGAGGCGGCGAGCTCCGTCTCGGCTCCGTCCACGTCGCCCTCCGTCAGGAGGCACACCGCGCGCAGGAGGCGTCCCCACGGCCACCGCGGCGCGAGCTTCGCCGCGCGGTCGAGATCGGCGCGCGCCGGAACCCGCTCGCCGGCGAGCAGCCGCGCCTCCCCCCGCCACGCCCAACCCTCGACGGACTCCGGGTCCAGTTCGAGCGCGCGCGTCAGGTCGGCGATCGCCTCGCCGCCGCGACCGAGCATCGACAGGGCCCGCCCGCGCAGGCGCAGGTCCTCCGCGCCGCGCTTGCCGCGGCGGCGGGCGAGTTCGGCCTCCCAGGCCGCGCGGCCGTCGGGAGGCTGCCCGATCAGGCAGGCGAGATAGGCTCGTCCCTCGGTCATCGCTTCTTCTTCGCCTTCGGCTTCGCCACCGGGGGCACGTAGAGCATCAGGCTCGAGTGCACGGTCGGGTAGGCCTTCTCCAGGTCCTTCACGGCGACGACCGCCGGCGGCGCGTCGTACTTCGGACCGAACATCCAGCACAGGTGCTCGCCCGGGTAGAAGCGCTCCAGGCTGCGCCGGAAGGCGGCCACCTCGGAGCGCGCGTCCATGCCGGAGTAGAAGGTCGCCAGAAGGGGCAAGGAGGTGTTCATCGACTCCGCGCGCAGGATCGCCGGCCGGTCCACGGCCTGGATGCCGCCGAAGTCGTCGCCGAGACCCTTGCCGGCGTAGGCGAGCAGGTGGTCGATCGAGGACACGGCGCCGAAGGTGCGGTGGTCGATCGCCTGCGCCGCGCTCCGCCGCACCAGCTCGACGGCCAGGCCGCCGAACACCAGCGGATGGCCCCGGGTCACGAAGCCGACCGTGCGCCCCTTGTCGAGCTCGGCGAAGATGCGGTCGGCCCATTTGGGCTCGTCCTGCCAGGCCTGGTAGGACGCGGGCCGGATGTCCGCGCAGAATTCGGCGAGCAGCTCGCGCACCTCGGGGCCGGCGACGTTGTTGAAGATCACGTCGCACTCGCTGATCGCGTGCAGGACCTCCAGCGAGGCGGTGTAGGGCGGGAATATGCCCAGTCCGCACAGGTAGAGCCGGCTCTTCTTCACGGATGTGGCGTCCATTCCATGCCTCCGACGGAATTCGGGGTTCACCGCGCGCGACGCGGCCCAGTAGAAGCGGGCCTTCTTCGCGACGACGTCCTCCTTGGGCAGCTCGGCCATCAGCGCCTTGAACAACGCGTCCGCGGCGCCGTGATCGCGCGTCTTGAGCGCGAGCTGGGCGCGCGAGAGGCGCGCCTCCAGCCGGGCGCGCGGGCTCCCCCCGCGCTCGAGCGCGCCGATCTCCGCCGACGCCTCGGCGGCCAGCCCGCGCTGGACCAGCACGCGCAGGCGGGCCAGGCGCAGGAACTCGTCTCCGGGGGTCCGCGCCAGGGCCTTCTCGTACTCCGCCTGCGCCTCGGGCAGGCGGTCGGTCATCACGCGAAGCTCGGCGCGCGTCGCCGCGACGGCCGCGTCGCCGGGCGCCAGGGCCTCGGCCGCGGCCAGGCCGCGCTCCGCCTCCTCGTAATTGCGGCGCTGGAGCAGGAAGCGGACCCGGCGCAGGTGCAGGGACGCCTCGGGGCGCAGCGCGATGAGCCGGTCGATCTCCTCGATGGCCTCGACCACGGAGCCCTCGTCCGAGAGCGCCTGGGCGCGCTCGAGGGAGGGCGGAGCCGCGTCGGTCCGACGCTTCAAGGGGCGCGCGGCGCGGCCTTCGCGGGCGCGCCCGCCGGAGCGGACGCCGCGTAGCGGTCGAATAATTCGTCGTGGCGCAGACGCAGGCGGGCGACGCGCTCGTAGCGGGCGTCGATCTCATTCGCGACCGCCGCGTCGGGAAGCGGCAGGAGCAAGTCCACGTCGTTGAGGCTGG
>CAZURZ010000114.1:3705-4913 GCA_964623465.1 uncultured Elusimicrobia bacterium | reverse complement strand
CCTTGAAGCCCTTGCGGATCGAGTCCTCGCCGAGCGACGGCCCGACGGTGCGCTCCTCGATGATGCGGACCGGGGCGGGCAGGGCGCCGGCGCGCAGGACGATCGCCAGGGCCTTCGCCGTCTCGGAGGTGAACTGACCCTCGATGATGCCGGAGCCGCCGGGGATGCGCCCCTTGATCGTCGGGGCGGAGAAGACGATGCCGTCGAGGACGATGGCCATGTTCTTGCCGACGTTGGCCGCGGTCAGGGCCGAGAACTTGCTCGCCCCCTCGGGCTTGAACTTGAAGGCGACGACGGGCATGCCGTACTCGCCGCCGGTCTCGACCTTGGCGGACTCGAGGGTGGCGCCGGTCAGCGGGACCTCCTTCGTGAGGAAGTACAAGGCGCTCTCCTTGCCCTTGAACAGCTCGACGCCGGCGGGCACGAGCTTGAGGGCCGCGGCGGAGGGCTTGGCGCCGTCGAACGGAGCGGAGAGCTCGAGGATCTTGCTCATGGCCGAGCGCGTGGCCTCGTTCTCGACGACCATGCGGAACTCGAGCTGGGCGGTCTTGCCGACGAGCTCCTTGGCCTGCTGGGAGTCGGTGATGCCGGGCAGCTGGACGACGATCCAGCGCGCGCCCTGGCGCACGATCAGGGGCTCGGCCACGCCGAACTGGTCGATGCGGTTGCGGATGATCTCGATGGCCTGCTGCATGCCGTCGTTGAGGGTGGTGTCGGGAGCGAGCTTGTCGACCTCGAGCTCCATGACCATGTGCGTGCCGCCCTTCAGGTCGAGGCCGAGGTTGACGAGCCATTTCGGGCGCTCGCGCAGGGCCTCGAGCTTGGCGCGCTCGGCCGCGTCGAGCTGATACCAGTTGATCGAGGGGAAGATGAGGAACAGCGACGTCAGGATCAGGGCGAGGAGCCCGAGCCACTTCGTCTGGGTCTTGGTCATGTCGGTGGTGTCCTTTTAGGAGACGACGACGCCCGTCTTCACGTCGGAGGCGAGGCGCGCGACGGCGGCGCGGTCGACGGTGAGCTTGACCGTCTGGGAGAACTGGACCTCGAGGTCGTTGCCCTTGAAGCCGGTGATCGTCCCGTAGAGACCGCCGGTGGTGAGGATGCGGTCCCCGGCCTTGAGATTCTTGAGCATCTCGTCGTGCTCCTTCTGCTGCTTCTGCTGGGGGCGGATGAGCAGGAAATAGAAGATCACGAAAATCGCGACGATC
>CAZURZ010000114.1:0-3695 GCA_964623465.1 uncultured Elusimicrobia bacterium | reverse complement strand
TCGGGGCCAGATTCATCAACGGATTGGGAGCGGTCGGCTGCATGTTTCTCCTTAATACGAGCGAGAAATCCTAGCATTTTTTCCGGGTGGTGTCAGGTTTCGCGGAACCTGACACCGGGAACCCGATAAAAGAGAGGCCCCGGAGGGGGAAACCCTCCGGGGCCGATTCGCGAAACGCGCGTTACGCCGCGGCCGCGAAGTACTCCTTGGACTTGACCGGGTCGGCCTTCATCGTCTTCTTGCCCTCGGTCCAGCCGGCGGGGCAGACCTCGCCGGTCTTCTCGACCTGCTGGAAGGCCTTGAGGACGCGCAGGGTCTCGTCGACGGAGCGCCCGACGCCGAGGTCGTGCACCACCGAGTAGGCGACCTTGCCCTTCGGGTTGATCAGGAACAGGCCGCGCAGGGCGACGGCCTCGTTGACGAGGACGCCGTAGTCGCGGGCGATCTTCTTGGTGATGTCGGCGAGCAGGGGGTACTTGATCTCGCCCAGGCCGCCTTCCTTGCGCGGGGTCTGCGACCAGGCCAGGTGGGAGAACTTGCTGTCGACGGAGCAGCCGATCACCTCGCAGCCGGCCTTCTTGAACTCGTCGTAGCGGTCCGAGAAGGACGTGATCTCGGTGGGGCAGACGAAGGTGAAGTCGAGCGGGTAGAAGAACAGCGCGACCCACTTGCCCTTGTAGTCGGCGAGCTGGATCTCCTTGAAGCCTTTCCCGACGAGCGCCTCGGCCTTGAAGTCCGGGGCGTCTTTCTGAACCAGTGTATCGGCCATGATCTTCGTTCTCCTGTGCGGCAGCTTTATTTATTCCGGTTCTTCGCGCATTTCGCGCACAAACCGTGAAAGTGGACCGAATGCCCGGCCGGCGTGAAGCCGGCCGTCTTCGGGGCGCGGATCTCGTCGAGCTTGGGATCGAAGACGTCCTCGATCTTGCCGCACGACGTGCACACGGCGTGGTGGTGCGTCGTGACGATCGCGTCGTAGCGGGCCTGCGCCGTGGGGGAGTCCACGCGCGAGACCATCCCGAGCGAATGGAGCGTCTGCAGCGTCTTGTACACCGTGGCCAGCGACAGGCTCGGGTAAGCCTTCTTCAACGAATCGTAGAGCGTCTCCGCGCTCGGGTGGTCGTGGCGGCCCGACAGCTCCTCGTATACCGCCAGGCGCTGGTGGGTCAGCGGCACGCCCGCTTTGCGGAAGCTGTCTCGAAGCCCGTCCCGGGTTCTCTGATCCATCGGCTTAGGATACGAAAGCGCGGAGCATCCACGCCATCTTCTCGTGAGCCTCCATCATGCCGATCAGGAAGTCCTCGGTCCCCTTGTCTCCGGCGTCGCCGGCGGAGTCCGCGTCGCTTCTGAGCGAACGGATGAGGGCCTCGTGGTCGCGCAGCAGTTCGACGAGCATCGCGTCCGCGGTATGGGCGCGGGGGGCGGCTTCCTTGAGCCGGGTCTTGGCCAGCATCTCCTTCAAGGACCCGAGCGCGCGGCCGCCGAGGGCGCGGGAGCGCTCGGCCGTCTCGTCGATCTCGGCCTCGATGGCGGAATACTGGGACTCGAAGAACTTGTGCAGGTCGTTGAAGCGGGGGCCCTCGACGTTCCAGTGGAAGTTGCGGGTCTTCTGGGAGAGGACCGAGAGGTCGGCGAGGGTGCGCTCGAGCGCCGACAGCACCAGGGTCCGGGACGTCTCTTTGAGGCCGATGTTCGCGTTCATAGCCTTCCTCCTAGTTGATAACTATTATCCTCTAGGAATAATAGCACGTCTGAGTTCGTCTGTCAAGGCCTGGATGCCGGGAGGGCTGTTCCCAGGAAGAGTTTAAGGCCGGAAAAGAAGCCGCCCGGCTCCGAAGAGCCGGGCGGCGGTGTTCTCGACTCGTCCGCTTAGATGAACAGCGGCGCGAGGACGAGGGTGATCGTGGCGAGCAGCTTGATCAGGACGTGCAGCGACGGACCGGCGGTGTCCTTGAAGGGGTCGCCGACCGTGTCGCCGACGACGGCCGCCTTGTGGGCGTCCGACTTCTTGCCGCCGTGCGTGCCCATCTCGATGTACTTCTTCGCGTTGTCCCACGCGCCGCCGGCGTTGTTGAAGAACAGCGCCATCAGGATGCCGGCGATCGTGCCGACCATCAGCAGGGCCGCGACGGCCTCCGCCGCGATGGTCTTCTGGGACTCGGTGATGAAGGCGCGCATGAGCAGGCCGAACACGATCGGGGTGCCGACCGCGAGGATGCCGGGCCAGACCATCGCCTTGAGGGCGCCGAGCGTGACGATGTCCACGCACTGGCCGTAGTCCGGATCCTCGGTGCCCTTCATGATGCCGGGCTTCTCCTTGAACTGGCGGCGGACCTCGGTGATGACGGTCTGCGCGCAGGTGCCGACCGCGCGGATCGCCATCGCGGAGAAGAGGTACACGAGCATCGCGCCGATCATCGCGCCGACGAACACCTCGGGCTTGGACAGGTCCACGCCGATGCGCGCGCCGGTGTAGTTGAAGATCTCGTCGAGGTACGCGGAGAAGAGCAGGAACGCCGCGAGCGCGGCCGAGCCGATCGCGTAGCCCTTCGTGAGCGCCTTCGTCGTGTTGCCGACCGCGTCGAGGCGGTCGGTCTTCTTGCGGATCTCCTCGGGCTGGTGGCTCATCTCGACGATGCCGCCGGCGTTGTCCGTGATCGGGCCGAAGGTGTCCATCGCGAGGATGTACGCCGCCGTCCCGAGCATGCCCATCGTGGCGACCGCGGTGCCGAACAGGCCGCCGGTGAGGCCGGCCGCGGGCCCGAGCGCCATCACGCCGAGCTTGTAGGAGGCCAGGATCGCGACCGAGATCACGACGACGGGGATCGCGGTGCACTCCAGGCCGACCGCGATGCCCGAGATGATGTTCGTGGCCGGGCCGGTCTTCGACGCTTCCGCGATTTCCAGAACGGGCCGGTACTTATACTCGGTGTAGTACTGCGTGATGTACACGAAGGCCTGCGAGGTCAGGATGCCGATGAAGCCGCAGGTCGTGTAGTAGATCCACGCGTTGGGCGCAGCCTCGGAGCGGAGCAGCCACCAGGCCGCGCCGGCGAAGCCGATCGCCGCGAGGAAGGAGGTCAGGTAGTAGCCGATGTTGAGCGCGTCCATCGGGTCCTCGTGCTCCTCAGTCTGCACGACCAGGATGCCCGCGATCGACGCGGCCATGCCGAGAGCGCGCGCGACGAGGGGGAACACGACGCCCTTCCAGCCGAAGTAGGGGATGAGGCCGACGCCGAGGATCATGGCGCCGATGTTCTCGGCGGCCGTGGACTCGAAGAGGTCGGCGCCGCGGCCGGCGCAGTCGCCGACGTTGTCGCCGACGAGGTCCGCGATGACCGCCGGGTTGCGGGGGTCGTCCTCGGGGATGCCCGCCTCGACCTTGCCGACGAGGTCCGCGCCGACGTCCGCGGCCTTCGTGTAGATGCCGCCGCCGAGCTGCGAGAAGAGGGCGACGAAGGAGGCGCCGAAGCCGTAGCCGACGATCATGAACGGGATCTTCTCGTACGGGTAGCCGAGCAGCTTGAGCAGGATGAACAGGCCGCCGACGCCGACGAGCGACATCGCGCAGACGAACAGGCCGGCCACCGCGCCGCCGCGCAGGGCGATGCGCAGCGCGTCGTTGAGGGACGTGCGCGCCGCGGCCGCGGTGCGGATGTTCGTGCGGATCGAGACCCACATGCCGATGTCGCCCG
>CAZURZ010000113.1:0-5025 GCA_964623465.1 uncultured Elusimicrobia bacterium | reverse complement strand
TACCGCTTCGACCCGCCCGCGGCCGCGGAGACGACGCGATGAAGGCCCGCTGGTACGTGCTGGTCGCGACCCCGTTCCTCTGCTGGAAGGGCTTCAACAAGTTCTACGCGACCCCCTTCGGCCAGAAGTGGGTGGATGCGAAATCCCTCCAAGCGCCGATCTTCGGCCCCATCCTCAAGAAGGTCGCCGTCGCGCGCTTCACGCGCACGCTCGGCACCCTCATCAAGTCGGGCGTGCCGATCATGCAGGCGCTCGACACCGTGGCCTCGACGGCCGGCAACGTGATCATCGCCGAGGCCGTCCTGCTCACGCGCGAGTCGATCCGCGAGGGCGGCCACCTCTCCGATCCGCTCAAGAAGTCCGGCATCTTCCCGAACATGGTCACCTCGATGATCTCGGTCGGCGAGGAGACCGGCGCGCTCGACATCATGCTCACCAAGATCGCCGACTTCTACGACGGAGAGGTCGACACGGCCGTCAAAGGCCTGACCTCTCTCATCGAGCCCATCGTCATCGTCGTCATGGGCCTCATCATCGGCACCATCGTCATCGCGATGTTCATGCCCATGTTCGGCCTCGGCGAACTCGCCGGCAAGCAAGGATAGACGCTAAGGGAATTTCCTCGCCGGCGGTTGGCGCCCGGCCGCTCGCGGCCGGGCCGTCGCGCTCACTCCTCAAACAGCTTCTTGTCGCGCAGCAGGCGGTGGTACGCCACGCCGAAGCGATGGGCCTCGTCGCGCAGCTGCTGGAGCAGGCGCAGCGCCGGATCGTCCAGGCGGAGCACGATCGACTCGGCGCGGCCGGGAAGGAAGGCCTCCTCGATGCGCTTGGCCAGGGACGCGACGGGGATCCTGAGCTTCAGCTCCTTGAGCGCCTCGAGCGCGGCGCCGAGCTGCCCCTTTCCGCCGTCGATGAGGATCAGATCGGGGAGGGCCGCCTTCTCGGCCTGAAGGCGCTTGTAGCGGCGGTAGACGGTCTCGCGCATGGATTTGAAGTCGTCGATGCCGGCGACGTCTCGGATCTTGAACTTCCGGTAGTGGTCGCGGTTGGGCTTGCCTCCGACGAAACACACCATCGACCCGACCGTCTGATGGCCCTGGAAGTGCGAGATGTCGAAGCACTCGACGTGAACCGGCGGCTTGGGTAGAAGCAAGGCCTTCTGGAGGGCGGTGACCATGCGGGTGCGCTCGACGTGCCCGCCGACGGAGTCGGCCTCGACGGCGCGCACGCGGATGCGTTCTCCCATCTGGGCGAGGGCGCGCGCGTTGTCGCGCAGCTGGCCGGCCAGCTCGTAATCGAGGTTCTTCGAGGCTTCCCGCATTCCGCGTTCGAAGTCGTCGCGGAGGGTCCCGTAGCGCCCCTTGAAGAACAGCTCCGCGCGCTCGGCGATGGAGCGGTAGTCGTCCTTGGCGATCTTGCCGGCGCAGGGCGCCGGACACTCCCGGGTGTGGTAGTACAGGCAGGCGCTGATCTTGCGCTTGTCGAGCGGCTTCTTCTCGGAAAAATCCCAGCGGCATGGGCGCAGAGGGAACAGCTTGCGCGTCCACAGCCAGCGCAGCAGGGAGCGGATCGGGCCGACCTGAGGGTAGGGCCCGAAATAGGCGCTCCCGTCGCGGGTCTTCTTGCGCGTCACGTACAGGCGCGGGAAGTCCTCGCCCATCGTCAGCTTCAGCCAGGGGTAGGTCTTGCCGTCCTTCCACATCGCGTTGAAGAACGGCTGGTGCTCGTTGATGAGGCGGCGCTCGAGGAGGAGCGACTCGCGTTCGGACTCGCAGAGGATGTAGTCGATCGAGCGGATGAGGGGGACGAGGGCCTGGACCTTGGCGTCCTCCTTGTTCGGATTGAAGTACTGGGCGACGCGCTTGGCGAGGTCGATCGCCTTGCCGATGTAGAGGATGCCCCCGGCGGCGTCGCGCATGACGTAGACGCCCGTCGCGTGAGGGATGTGGCGCCGGTCCGGAGAGTCCATTCCTTTAGTATAGCAGTGACCGAAACGGCACTGGACGAATCCGGCCGATAGGCTACAATCTCGGGATGAAGACCGCGCTCCTGCTCGCCCTCCTGGCTTTTCCGGCCGCCGCGGCCGATTCGGCCCGCCTCGTCCACGCGACGGGCGACGTCACCATTCAGTCCGGGGGGAGCGGACGGCTCGGCAAGAGCGGCGACGCGCTCGCCTCGGGCGACGCCGTCTCCACGGCCGATGGCGCCACGGCGGTGATCGCGCTCCCGGACGGTTCCCGGCTCAAGCTCAAGGAGTCGAGCCGCGCCTCGGTGGCCCTGCCGACGAAGTCCTCGCCCGTCACGGAGATCGCGTTGTCGCTCGGCGGGATCTTCGCGAAAGTCGCCAAGCAGGCCAAAGGGGCGCGCTTCCAGGTGCGGGCGGGCGGAGCGGTCGCCGCCGTGCGCGGCACGGAGTATTTCACCGCCTACGGACGCGCGCGCGGCAAGAGCCGCGATCTCTGGGTGTGCGTCAACGAGGGCGCCGTGGACGTCGAGACGGACAGGGCGAAGAAGCCGCTTCTCGTCCCCGCCGGCAAGGGCATCCTGATCAAGTCGGGGGCCGACCTGACCAAGCCGCAGGCCTACGATTGGACGAAGACGTTGAACTGGAATATGGACGCGGACGCGGGAGGCCTCGAGGACAAGACCAACCTCGACGGCGCCTACTCCGATCTGCTTGATCAGGACTACCGCTAGCCTCGCCGCCGTCCTGGCCCTGGCGCCGCTCGCGGCCTTCGCCGCGCCGGTTCCCCAGCCGCCGCGCGGCCGCGTCGCCGAGTACGAGGCCTCGGCGCGCCTCTTCGGGCGCGCGGGCCGTCTGGAGCCGTTCGCCGAGTTGGCCGAGCGGTGGCAGTTCGAGTCCCGGCGTCCGTTCCAATCCCTCACGCTCGGCTCGTACGGACGCGCGCATCGTCATCTCAAGCTCGGCGTCTTTTACCGCGTGCAGAAGGGGGCGCGCCACGACGACGACTGGGTCGCGGACGCCGCCGGGACCTGGGGCTGGCGCGAAACCGGCGAGCGGCCGGAGAACGTGATCGTGCTCGACGCCTCGCCGCGCGCGGCCTTGGGCGGAGGCGCGGTCGGTTCGCTGAAAGTCCGCTACGAGCACAACTTCACCAACGGCCAGCGCGCGATCCGTCTCGAGCCGGAGCTGGCCTGGTTCTGGCTGGACGGGCTGACGCCGCGCGCGACGGTGTTCGTCCGGCACGGCGCCTACCTGCCGCTCAATTTCGGCGAGGGGTCGTTTTACGAGCGCTGGTGGTACCTGGCCGGGCTTTGGCACGCGACTCCGGCCGTCTCCGTCGGCCCCAGCGTCGCCCTGCGCGACGTCGTGTGGAGCACCTCCTCGCAGTACCGGGCGGCTTCGCGCGGGGATTCCTACCGGACCTTGTACCGGTCCCTCGTCTGGGGGCTGACGGCCGTGGTCCGCGCGTGGTGACGGCGCCGAGAGCCTTGTCGCGGCCGCTGTTCGACGCGGTCGCCGCCGGAGGGGCCGGCCTCGCCGCGTTCGTCCTGCTGGCCCGGATCGATCCCGCCGTCGCGGCGCCCTGGCTGGCCAGGTTGTTCGTGCCGTTGAGCCTGCTCTTCAATTGGCCTCATTTCATGGCCTCCTACCACATCCTCTATACCACCCCGGGCGCGGTGCGGCGCCATCCTTACGCCGCCGTCGTCGTTCCGGCCGTGCTCGCGGCCTACGCCCTGGCCGCCACGCTGCTCTACGGGCGGTGGCCGTGGCTGCTCAGGGGTTTTCACGCCGCCTCGAGCGTCTATCTGGCCTGGCACTACGCGGGACAGACCTGGGGGACGATGGCCGCGTTCGCGCACGTGGACGGCGTGCGCGTCGAGGCGCGGGCGCGCTCGCTCATCCGCGCGAATTTGACCGTACTTCTCGTTTGGCACGCCTGGTGGGCCGCCGGACTCCTGATTCCCGTGCTCGGCGCGGGGCGCTTCGAGGCCGTCTATCAGGCGCTGAGCGCGGCGGCGGCCGTGTCGGCCTTCGTCGGGGCGGCCGGTCTGCTGCTGCTCGCCCGCGGCGCCGGACGCCTGCCTCCTCGCGTCGTCCTGCCGTGGCTGGTGCTTCACGCGGGTTACGCGTTCCTGTACCGCTTTCCCGGTCACGCGTATTGGGTCCAGGTCATCCAGCTCGCCCATGCCGTCCAGTATCTTCCGTTTCCCCTGCGGGTGCAGGCCAACCGGGACGCAGCGGCCGGGCGGGGGGGCGCGGGGTGGCGTCCGGCCGCCCACTACGCGGCTCTTCTCGCGGGCGGCTTCATCGCCTTCTACTGTCTGCCCGCCGCGGCGGGGAAGCTCGCGGGGGCCGCGGGTCTGTTCCCGGCCGGCAAGTCGGGCTTGGCCGGGCTCGCCGTCCTCGACTTCCTCGTCATCCACCACTATTTCGTCGACGGCTGCATCTGGCGCCTGGGCGATCCGGAGGTCCGCAGGGATCTGTTCGCCCATTTGCCCCCTCATTGACGGCCCCGTCGGGAAAAAGCCATAATCTGCCTCTATGGCCAAGAAGAAGCAGATGCGTCACAAGTCGGGACTCAAGGCTCACCGCCAGTCCCTGAAGCACGCCGCCCACAACGCGGCCCTCAAGAAGTCGGTCCGCCTCGCCGTCCGCGCCGTCGTGGACGCCGCGAAGAGCAAGGACATCAAGGCTCTCTCCGATCTGACGGGTAAGGCTTCCGCCGCGCTCGACAAGGCCGCGAAGGCCGGCACCATCCACTGGAAGGCCGCGGCGCGCAAGAAGTCGCGCCTGGCCGCCCAGGTCCAGAAGCTCACCGCGGCCGCTAAGTAAACGGAACCCGCAAAGCGAAGCGCCCGTCCTGAAAGGGACGGGCGCTCTGTTTTTTGGTGTCAGGCTTCTCACTGTCTCACTAAAGTGAGACAGTGAGAAGCCTGACACCTACCGAGCGGTGGGGGTGCAGAGCTCGACGACGAGGGACGTGAGCTCGATTTTGGGGTCGAGCCAGGACTTGGACTTGAGGTCGGTCTCGACCTCGAGCAGGCGGCGCAGATCGCGGC
>CAZURZ010000112.1:0-5057 GCA_964623465.1 uncultured Elusimicrobia bacterium | reverse complement strand
CGCCCGCGGCGAGCCCGCCGCCGCCGGCCGCGCCCGCGGCGCCCAAGCCGCCGGCCGCGCCGCCGCCCCCGCCGCCTCCGAGGAGGCCGAGAAGCCCGGAGGACTTCTTCTTGCCGCCGTCGTCAACCTTGTTGACCTCGGCCTTGATCTGGGGCATCTGCGCTTTGGGATCCATAACTCCTCCGGTCAAATCCTCAGGGGCCGTTCTTGAGTCCGAGCGCGGCCCGCTGCTGACGTTCCATCTGCTTCTCTTGCATCTCTTCGATCTTCTTCTGCTGGGCTTCCTGACGCTGCACGGCCTGCATGAGAACGTTGGTCACGATGCCGCCCACGGGGCCGCCGATCACGCCGCCGAGCACGCCGCCCACGACGGTCATCATCAGCTGCTTGGCCATCTCGGCGTCGTCGCCCTTGGCGCTCTTGCTCGGGTCGGGGGCCGACGGCGGCGGCGCCTCGAGCTTCTTCTCGTTGAGCTTGGGGTCGGACAGCTTGAGATTGATGGGGGCGGTGTCGAGCGAGTCGTAGCGGGCGCCGCCCGGGCCGCCGCCGGGACCGCCGATCTTGGAGCCGGCCTTGGCGCCGTCGAAGGCCTGGGCGAGGGAGCTGCGCGCGGCGTCGTTGCTCGAGTTGTTCGCCGCGTTGACCGACTGGGAGGCGAGCGCCTTGAGCGCCGCGATCGAGCCTTTCGCCGCGGGCGCCACGTCGTCCTTGACGCTGCCCGACAGGCCGCCCGCGCGCCCGAAGCCCACGTTCGCGTTGCTCGAGCCGAACGCGCTCGTGCCGCCCGCCGAGCCGGAACGGCCGCCTCCCGCCGAGCCGAGGCCCGACATGCCCGAGCCCGACAGCTTGGGCTGGTCGAAGCCGCGCTGGGCCTTCTTGTCGCCCCAGCCGCCGTTGGACTGGCCGACCTCTTTGAGCGCCGCCGCCAGCGAGGCGGACTTCGCGCCCGAAGCGGCGCCGCCGGCGGCCGAACCGGCCGCCGCGGCGTCGGCCGTCTCGCCGCCCTCTGGAGTCGGCAGCATCAAGGAAGAACCGCTGAACGCCGGGTCCTCCTTGCGCCGCTTGATCGCCTCCTCCATCGAGAGATTGAGGCCGTTGCCCACGTCGCCGTCGGCGAAGCTCTGCTCGACGCTGCCTTCGATCTTGGGCTTGCTCGTGTCGACGACGGTGGAACCGATGGATTTCTCCCCCGCCATGGGCATCAACAGCCACGCGGCGGTGAAGCCGATCCCTCCCAGGATCGCCCACCAGTACTTCTTAAAAGGATCGTCCGCATCGGAGACCGCGTAGCGCGGCGCCATGGGACTCAAAGTAACGCTCATAGGCTTATTCGAAGTATAGGGCCCCCCTATTTTTTTGTCAAGGAAAGGGGGTCTCTTTACCGACTTTTTACCGCGGGACGGGGGTCGTGGACCCGTTGAGGGCCCGCAGGGCGGCCTGATAGAGGTCCAAACAGCGGTGGTGGCGATCCTCGGCCCGGGGCGCCAGGGCCTTGCGCAGGACCTCGTCCAAGCCCGTCCCCAATTCCGGAGCCAGAACGGACGGGAGGACGAAGCGCCCCTCCAGCTTGTCGTTCATCTCGTTCGTCCCTTTGAAAGGAAGGGCCCCGGTCAGCAGCTCATAGAGGGTCACGCCCAGGGCGAACACGTCGGACTCCTTTACCACCGCCCCCATGGCCTGCTCGGGCGCCATGTACACCGGCGTGCCCACGATGGTGTTGGTCGTCGTCAGCATCGAGTCCAGCACCTGGCGGGCGATGCCGAAATCCATGACCTTGACCCAGCCGCCGTCCGCCAGCATGACGTTCGAGGGTTTGAGGTCGCGGTGGATCACGTGCCGGCCGTGCGCGTGATCGACGGCTTCGGCGATCTGGCGCAGGATCTCCAGCGCCCGCTTGGGCGGCATGCGCCGTCCGGGGCACTCGTTGAGCGCGTCGTGCAGCGTCGCGCCCGACACGTACTCGAAGACGAGGTGAGTGTCGTCCCCCTTGATGATCGTGTAGATGTCCACGATGTGCGGGTGGTGCAGGGAGGCCACGAGCTCCGCCTCCTTCAAGAAGCGGTCGCGCTCGCGCGGGTTGGACTGCAGCTCCGGGCGCAGCCGCTTGATCGCGACCGGGCGCTTGAGCACCTTGTCCCAGCCCTTGTACACCGCGCCCATCCCGCCCTCGCCGATCGGCGCGACGATGTCGTACTGAGAATCGAGCTCCCGGCGCTCGTCGCCGCCGGAGGCCGCCGGCGCCGGACGCCGTCGGCGCGACAAGCGCCAGACCAGCGCGGAGAAGAAGACGAGCAGGGCCGAGGCCGCCGCGAGGGCGCCCTTGAGCCAATCGCGCGACTGCGCCTCTCCGGGGCGCAGCGGGCGGGCCCGTCCCGCGGCCGCCGAGAGGCGCACGACGGCCTCGTCGTAGGCGGCGCCCAGGCGCGGGTCGAGTTCGGCGGCGCGCTTGTAGTCGGCCAGCGCGCGCTCGACGTCGGCGCCGATGGCCTCGCCCGCCTTCGCGCGCTGGAGCCAGCCCGGCGCGTACGCCGCGTCGTAGGCGAGCGCCTTGTCCGCGTCGGCGAGCGCCGCGGGGTAGTCCTTGAGGTCGTTGCCGAACTGGGCGCGCAAGGCGTATGCGGCGGGCAGGTTCCCGGCCTTGCCCTGGAGGGTCCAGAGGCCGATCGCCTTGGTGACCTCGAGCAGGGCCTTGGCCAGTTCGTTGAGCGTCGACCAGGCGATGGCTTTCTGCATATGCGCGTCGGCCAGAGCCGGATCGCTGCGGCGGGCGGCCTCTGCCGCGTCCAGCGCCTCGCGCGGGCGGCCGGCCTGCAGGTGCGCGAGCGCCTCGTTGAGGCGCTTGATCGCGGCCTGACGGTCGGCGGCGCGCCGCCCGGCCTCCTTCACGCGCGGGTCGTTCCACACCGAGACGGCGGGCACGTCGGCGGCGGGCCGGCGCAGGGCGTCGACCTTGACCGAGCCCGGCGCGTCCGCCGCCGGCGCCGCGCGGTTCTTCGACGACTCGTAGAGCATGCGCGCGCTCTTGTCGCCCGGGCGCAGGTCGACGAGGCGCTTGGCGTCGGCCGCGGCGCGCGCGTAGTCCCGCGCCCGCAGGGCGCCGATGGCGCGGACTTGGAGCGCGTCGCCGAGCTTCTGAGGGTCGTTGGAGGCCTCCGCGAGAGCGAGGGCCTTGCTCGCGTAGCGTTCGCCGTTCGCCCAGTCCCCGGCCTCGATCGCGGCGGCCGCGCCGGACTGCTGGACCGGGAAGCTCTCAGGAAACCTTCTCGCGTTCGACTGGATCAACTCGCCGCGGGCCTCCCGCGCGATCTGGACGCGGGCGGCTTCTTCTTTGGTGGTGCCGGGGTCCGCGAGCTTGGCCTGGTCAGCCCGCTCGCTCTCCACGGCGGCGGCGTTTTCCTGCGCGGCTGCGTACTCGTCATCCATCGCCCATTCGAAACCCGAGGCTTCTTGACTCTTTGACGGAAGCGTCTCAGCGCGGAGCGAAGCAGGAATCAGCAGGAAGGCGCACAGGAGAATTCTCGTTGGCAGGGCGACGGCAACCTCGGTCCTATGCGGAATGCCTGACGTGTTACAATAGTGAAGACGCATTATTCTTATGAAATTCAATCGCGTGAAGAGATTCCGCAAAATCGTTCCAAGCCTGGCCCTAAGTATTGCGGCCCTCCTAGTCTCTGTCAATGCTGAAGCCCAACCTTTATCAAGTGTTAACCGTTCAAAATCCGCAGACAAGTCCGCCAAGAGTTCCAAAGACGAGCTGGATCGGTTGATCCAAACCCTGCTCCGGCTCGGTGACGCGAAGACGATCAGCGACACGATGGCTCCCATCATCGGCCTGAAGAAGTCGTCCAAGGTGCGCCAACAGGACGTGATCGTCAGGCAGGATAAAAGGAGCGGCGACATGCGGACGTGCTTCGTCGTCATCTCGAATGACGACGACAAATCGCCGATGTGTCTTTTCGTGAAGCGAAGCCGTCAGACCATGAGCGACTCAGAATCCAAGTATTTTCGAGTCAACCTCTCTGGAGAACTTGAGGACGCTCTGACGTGGACCGGCAAAAAAGGCGCGACCGGCGGCATCCGTGGCAGCGGCGCCAAAACTCAACAAGACATCGCGTCTCCTGTTGTGAAGAAGGAATTCGAAGCCGAGATGGCCTTCTGGCTGAAGGATTGGCTCAAGCGGGAGCAGAAGGCCCACGCCAAAAAGCCGGAGCCCTCCAAGACATGAAGGCGCTCCTGCTCCCGGCCTCCCCCCTGGCCGCCCAGCCCGTCGCCAACCCCGCCATGGGCGGCGCGAACTTCGCGCTGGGCGGCTTCGCGCTCGGCGCGCTGGTCGGCGGCCTGGCGTTCTACGCCGCCAAGAGCAAAGGCGACGAACTGCGCGTGCGACGGGGAAAGCCGGGGCTCGGGCGCGCGGTGACGGCCGGCGGCGCGGCCGCCGGCCTGGCGCTGTTCTACGTCATCGCCTTCAAGCTCTGACGCGGCGCGTCAGACCGGTTCGATCAGCGGGCGCTGCGGCTTGCCGTACTCGTTGAAGATCGCGACGATCTCGTCGTAGTCCAGCTCCTCGCGCCGCAGCAGCTCGGTCGCGAAGCGCTCGACGATCTTCCACTCGGCCTTGAGGGTCTTGTCGACCTCGCCCATGGCCTTGCGCAGCAGGTTGTTGGTGTCGGAGTTGAGGCTCTTCTTCACGTCCTCCGAGATGTGCGCCGCGGGCATGGTCATGTAGTTGCCGACGTAGCCGCTCTCGCCCATGCCGATCGCCCAGACCATGGTGTGGGCGTGCTGCATGGCGTTCGTGAAGTCGGAGCCGACGCCTTCCGTGGTGACGCCGTACTTGATCTTCTCGGCCATGTAGCCGCCGAGCGAGACCTTGATGTTGGCGTACAAGGACGCCGAGTCGTCCAAGATGATCTCGCCGCGCGGCACGGAGTGCACGACGCCCAGCACGCCGCCGCGCTCGATGATCGAGGCCTTGAAGACGTCGCGGGTCGGGTGCTCGAGGTACATCATGACCAGGTGGCCGGCCTCGTGGAAGGCCGTCATCTCGCGCTCCTTGG
>CAZURZ010000111.1:0-5214 GCA_964623465.1 uncultured Elusimicrobia bacterium | reverse complement strand
TCGAAGTCAACGAGGCCTTCGCGGTCGTCTCGCTCGCGGTGGCTAAGCTCGCCGGCCTGCCGCACGAGAAGGTCAACGTGCACGGCGGCGCGGTGGCTCTCGGCCACCCGCTCGGCGCCTCCGGCGCGCGCATACTCGTCACGTTGATCAACGCCCTGAAGGTCCGCGGCGGCAAGCGCGGCGTCGCCGGCATCTGCCTCGGCGGCGGCGAGGCCACGGCGGTCGCCATTGAGCTCGTTTAAGCTCGAAGACCTCGAGGCCGCCGCCTCCGGCGCCCGGCGCGCGCCGGCGACGCCGGCCGCCCTGCGCAAGGTCGCGGCGGGCCGGCGCGCGCTCGAGAAGATCCTGGCCTCCGGCAAGCCCGTGTACGGGGTCAACACCGGCTTCGGCGAGCTCGCTTCGGTGCGCATCTCCAGGGACCGCCTGGCGGCGATGCAGCGCAACCTCGTGCTTTCCCACGCCTGCGGCGTGGGTGAGCCGCTGAGCGAGATGGAGTCGCGTGGAATCCTCTTCCTGCGCCTGAACGAACTGGCCAAAGGCTTTTCCGGCGTCCGTCCCGCCTTGGTGCGCCACATCGCGCGCATGCTCGGCGCGGGCATCGTCCCGCTGATCCCCAGCCGCGGTTCCGTCGGCGCGTCGGGCGACCTCGCTCCTCAGGCCCATATGGCCTTGGCCGTCATCGGCGAGGGGGACGTATTTTATCGCGGCCGCCGCATGCCCGCCGCCGCCGCCCTCAAGCGCGCCGGCTTGACGCCCTATGTTCTCGCCGAGAAGGAGGGGCTTTCCCTTTTGAACGGGACGCAGGCGATGCAGTCGGTCGGCGGCCTGGCCCTGCTCGCCGCCGAGCGCGTCTGGCGCGCCGCCAACCTGGCCTGCGCCGCCAGCCTCGACGCCCTCACGGGAACGCCGACCCCCTTCGACGAGGCGATCTCGCGCCTGAAGCCGCACGCCGGGCAAGCGTCAGCCGCGCGTTTTTTGCGTCGTCTTCTGGCCGGTTCCGAGATCCGCAAGTCGCACGTCGCGGACGACCCGCGCGTCCAAGACAGCTACTCCCTGCGCTGCGCTCCGCAGGTCCACGGCGCGGTCTGGGACCGCTTGATCGAAGCCCGTCGCGTGGTCGAAATCGAACTCGGCTCGGTGACCGACAATCCTCTCGTCGTGGGCGGCCGCGTGATCTCCGGCGGCAACTTCCACGGCCAGGCCCTCTCCTTCGCCTTCGACGGCGCCGCGGGCGCGCTGGCCGCGCTCGCCAACGTTTCCGAGCGGCGCACCTTCCAGGTCACCGCGGGCACGGCGCCGCGCCTGCAGCCCTTCCTCACCCGGGATCCGGGCGTGGAATCCGGCTACATGATCGCTCAGTACGCCGCGGCCGCGCTCGCGTCGGAGAACAAAGCGCTCGCGCACCCCGCCTCGGCCGACTCCGTGCCGACCTCGGCGAACAAGGAAGATTTCGTCTCGATGGGCATGTGGTCGGCGCTCAAGCTCAAGAAGGTGGTCTGGAACGCCGCCCAGGTCGTGGCGATCGAGCTCGTGTGCGCGGCCCAGGCGATCGAGTTCCACCGCCCGCTCAAGTCGGGCAAAGGGGTGGAAGAGGGATTGGCTGTACTCCGCCGGAAGGTGAAGGCTTCCCGGGGAGATGAGGTGTTGTCGGGCAAGCTGGAAACGGCGCGCGAACTCGTTCTTTCGGGCGCTTTCGACGCCGCTTCTTGAAAATATCCGAGGCATTCACGGGCGGACCGTCGTCGACGACGGCAGGCTCGTTAAAAACGTGATCAAATGACTTCCAGAATCATACGCGCGCCTCGAGGCGAGAAAATCTCCTGCAAGGGCTGGCAGCAGGAGGCCGTCCTGCGCATGCTCATGAACAACCTCGACCCCGAGGTGGCGGAACGGCCCGGCGACCTGGTGGTCTACGGAGGCCGCGGCAAGGCGGCGCGCGACTGGAAGTCCTTCGACGCGATCGTGCGCGCGCTCAAGACGCTCGGTCACGAGGAGACGCTCCTCGTCCAGTCCGGCAAGCCCGTCGCCGTGTTCAAGACGCACGACCAGGCCCCGCGCGTGCTGATCGCCAACTCGAACCTCGTCGGCAAGTGGGCGAACTGGGAGCATTTCGACGAATTGGACCGCAAAGGCCTCATGATGTACGGCCAGATGACGGCCGGCTCGTGGATCTACATCGGGACTCAGGGAATTTTGCAGGGCACGTACGAGACATTCGCCGCCGCCGCGCGCCGCCACTTCGGCGGCACGCTCGCCGGCCGCACGGTGGTCACCGCCGGTCTCGGCGGCATGGGCGGCGCGCAGCCGTTGGCGGCGACGATGAACGGGGCGGCCTTCCTGGGGATCGAAGCCGATCCGACGCGGCTGCGATTCCGGCTCAAGACTCGATACCTCGACGTGGTCGAGGAGAACCTCGATAAAGCCCTGCGACGGCTCGAGCGGGCAAAACAGAACCGGGAGGCCGTCTCCATCGGCCTCCTGGGCAACGCCGCCGAGATCCTGCCGGAACTGGCCAAGCGCCGCTATCCCGTCGATATTTTGACGGATCAGACGTCCGCTCACGATCCCTTGTACGGGTATATTCCCGCGGGCCATGACGTGAACAGCGCCGCGGCCCTGCGCAAGAAGAACCCCAAGGGCTATCTGCGCGCGTCGATCGCATCGATGGGGAAGCATGTCGAGGCCATGCTCGCGCTCCAGAAGCAGGGCGCGATCACGTTCGATTACGGGAACAACATCCGGGCTCGCGCCGTGGAGGCGGGAGTCTCTCGCGCCTTCGATATTCCGGGCTTCGTCCCTGAATACATCCGCCCGCTGTTCTGCGAGGGGAAGGGGCCGTTCCGCTGGGCCGCCCTGTCCGGAAATCCCGAGGACATCCGCGTGACGGATCGCGAGGTCCTCGCCGCCTTCCCGAAGAACGAGGGCCTGCGCCGCTGGATCGACATGGCGGGCAAGAAAGTCGCGTTCCAGGGCCTGCCGGCGCGCATCTGCTGGCTCGGCTACGGCGAGCGCGCCGAGATGGGCTCTCGCCTGAACTGGCTCGTGAAGAAGGGGAAGGTCGGCGCGCCCATAGTCATAGGCCGCGACCACCTGGACTGCGGCTCGGTCGCCTCGCCCAACCGCGAGACCGAGGCCATGCGCGACGGCACCGACGCGGTGGCGGATTGGCCGATCCTGAACGCCCTCCTCAACACCGCCTCCGGCGCGTCGTGGGTCAGCTTCCACCACGGCGGCGGGGTCGGCATGGGCTACTCGCTGCACGCCGGCCAAGTCACGGTGGCCGACGGCACGAAGCTCATGGAGGCGCGCCTCCAGCGCGTGCTCACCAACGATCCCGGACTCGGCGTGGTCCGCCACTTCGACGCCGGCTACCCCGAGGCCAAGGCTTTCGCCCGCAAGCATCCGTCTCTCAACATCCCGAGGTAACATGCCCAGCGACTACTCGTTCGACTGCGTCTCCGACGTCGACTTCAACATCGTCTCCGAGGTCATCGCCGTCGCGATGAAGGAGATCACCAACCGCTTCGACCTGAAGAACGCGAACGCGACGATCGAGCTCAACGCGAAGGAAAAGAAGATCTTCGTGCGCGCCGCCGACGAGTTCAAGGTCGAGCAGGTGTACGACGTGCTCCTGACCCGCATGGCCAAGCGCGGCCTGCCGATCAAGAACCTGACGAAGGGGAAGGTCGAGGCCGCTCTCGGCGCGACCGCCAAGCTCGAGGTCGGCGTCCAGAGCGGCATCCCGACCGACAAGGCCAAGCTGATGCAGGCCGCGATCAAGGAGAACAAGCTCAAGGTCAACGCGCAGATCCAGGACGGCCAGCTGCGTGTGTCGAGCAAGTCGAAGGACGAGCTTCAGGCCGTGATGAACGTGCTGCGCAACGGGAAGTTCGACCTCGACCTGCAGTTCAAGAACTTCCGCTAGCGGCGCGGCGCCGGGCGGCGCGCGCTACTGCCAGTGCTTCTTGCCGGCGGGACGTTTCGCGTCGGCGGCCACGTCGTCGTGGTACAGCTTGACGAGTTCTTCCCAGGAAATCTGATCCTTGGGTCGCGGCGGGGCGGCTCGCGGCGGAGCGATGACGGTGCTGCGCGAGCGCTCGATCAGGGAAAGACGCAGGCGCTCGGTTTCCGCGCTCAAACGCTCGAACAGCGGGCTGGCCGACGCCGCGTGCAGATAGTTCTGGGCTTCGTTGTTGTCGGATTCGATGCGCCCGAGCATCGCTTGGATCTCGGCGAACACCGCCTCGGCGTTGACGATTTCGGCCTCGTACTTGGCCAGCAGGTCGGCCTGCTCCTGGCGGATGAGCGCGAAGCGGCTTTCCGCGAGCCCGTGTCCGTTGGAGAAGTGGTCGATGACGCCGGTCCAGGTCTGCTGCGCCGCGAGGTTGCGCTTGGCCCTTTCGATCTCGGCCTTGGCGGGTTCGAGCCTGGAGCGCAGAGTGCCGATCGCGTCTCTCATCTCCGAGGCGCTGAAGGTGGTCGAGTAGTAGGGCAGGCGCAGCTTCAGGCTGGCGAGATAGTAGGCGGGGTCGTCCAGGTAGCTCCAGACGCCGCCTTCTTCGTACCTGCCGTCGAGCTCGTGATCGATCGACCAGCCGACCAGGCGGGAGAGCGTCTCGTTGAGCTCATGGTAGTGGTGCGCGAGGTAGAGATTGTCTTTCGCGGCGCGGCCGTACCACAGGCCGTGGCCGAAGAGCTCGTGGCCGATCACGTAGGGCAGCGTCTCCTTCATGATCTCCGCGTCTCCGTCGATGAAGTGCCGGTTGATCTTCACTTCGACCGTGCCGTCGTCCTTCCAGTAGGTGTAGGCCTGCGCGGCGATGAAGCGTTTGCGGCCGTCGATGAGGTAGAGCTGGGAGTCGGGGAAGTCCTCGAAGTGGACGTGGGCCACCAGTCCCTCGGCCAGAAACTCCTCGGCGAAGCGGGCGCCGGTCGGAGTGGCGAGCATGCGCCGGAAGGAGTCCTCGAGCGCCTTCCGCTCGTCAGGTTTGCCGCGGTCGTCGAGGCGGACGCGCTCGAGCAGCCGCTCCATGAGCGCTCGCGAGTCCTTCACCGGCACGGGCAGAGCGCCGTTCGGGAAGATGGGGGCGCCGTCGTCTCCGAGGGAGGCCGCGGCCCGGAAGTTGCGCTCGAGAGCGTTCTTGCCGGTTTCGCCGCTCAGATTCGAGAGATCGCCGGCCGTCGCGCCGTGCTCGCGCAGGCTGTCGATGACCT
>CAZURZ010000110.1:0-5500 GCA_964623465.1 uncultured Elusimicrobia bacterium | reverse complement strand
ATCCCTGCCGACGAACTGCCGCTGCTCTTCGACCGGTTCTACCAGGCCCAGGACAATTCGCAGAAGAAGAAGGGCCTCGGCCTGGGCCTCGCCATCTGCAAAGGCCTGGTCGCCGCCCACGGCGGCCGCATCTGGGTGGAGAGCCTGCCGGGCGTCGGCTCCACATTCAACTTCACGCTGCCGGCCGTGTTGACTTCCTCCCCCGCTTCTCGGTAAGATCGCGGCGATGGGCCGAAAGGCCCATATATCAGGGAGGTCTAATGGCCAACGTCCGGGTTCTCCTCGCGTTCCTGCTGCTCCCCGCCGCCGCCCGCGCCGTGCCCGCCGCCCCGTCGTTCGAAGCCGCGATCGCGCAGATCCAGGCCGCCGTCGCCGCCGCGCGCGCCGAGAAGCGGCAAGCGCGGGCCGCCGACATCGGCGGCCGCCTGTCGAGCCTCGCCTGGGACGTCGACCGCGGCGAACGAGAGGCGTCGCGCCTGCGCGGCGACCTGCGCTGGCTGCTCCAGCGCGTCCGCCGCTATCAGAAGCCCGAGGCCGGCAAGCCCGACATGGACCCGTCGCTGCGCTGGGACGTGCAGCGCTACTCGCGCGACCTCTCCAACCTGACCCGGGACGCGCAATGGCGCCTGCAGGACCTGCGCAATCTCTCGGGCCAGGCCCAGAAGGACGACGCCCTGGTCGCTCCGGCGTCGCGGGTCGCCGACTCGGCCCGCCGCCTCAAGAGCGAGGCCGGCTGGCTCGCGATGGACGCCCGGTTCGGCTACTGGGACCTGCTGCGCGCCGGCTTCACGTTCGAGGGCATGGACCTCGACCGCAACTCGCGCGAGCTGGACTCCATCGCGCAGGACCTGCAGAACGAGGGCGACCGCCTGCTGGCGAAGGTGCGCGGCTCCTAGCGCTTCAACGACGGATCGAGAACGAAGGCCTCGCGCTGACGCGCGAGGCCTTCTTGTTCCCGCCCCGCGCGGCGCAGCAGCACGCCGAGGTTGTAGCGCGCGCCCGCGAACTTCGGGTCGCGCGGGCGGAGGACGGCGAGCTCTTCCCAAACGGCGGCGGCGCGCGCCGTTTCCCCCCGCGCGGCGAGGACCGCGCCGAGGTTGGCGCGCGCCTCGGCGTCGCGCGGCTCGAGCGCGATCGCCTTCTCGAGATGCGCGACGGCTTCCCCGCCGCGCCCGGCGGACAGCAAGGCGACGGACAGATTCGAGCGCGCCAGGTAGGCCTCCGGCTCGACGGCGACGGCGCGCGTCCAGAGCGCGACGTCGTCGCGCCAGAAGCCGGCCTGCCGCACGGTCAGCGCGGCGAGCAGCGGAAGGACGGCGAGCAGGGCCGGGCGCCTTCCGGCGGCATGCCCGAAGAGCAACGCGAACGGCAGGCAGGCGAGGTACGAGTAGCGGTCGGCGGCGGCCTGGCGCCCGTTCTGGAGCAGGCCCGAGACCGGGGCGAGCGCGCAGAGATACGCGAGCCAGGCGGGAAGCGCCCACGCCCTGATTCTTTTATGGAAACAGGCGGCCGTGACGAGCAGGCCGAGAGCGGCCCCGGACGCCGCGTACCGGGCGATCACGGCGGGGTCGAGGGGCAGGGCGTAGTAGGGAGAGAGCCCGAGCGGAAGCGCCGTCTTCGCGAGGTAGAACCAGGCGGAGTTCAGCATGAGCAAAAGCCGATCGGCCACGCTCAGTTCCAGCCCGCGCAAGTCGCCCGTGGAGAACCCGCGCAGGTTCATGGCCGCGGCGAATAGGCCGACAAGAACGTGCCCGCCCAACTTCTTCCATGCGCCGCGCTCCAGGAAGAAGATGAAGGGGATCACGGCGACGGCCGTGCCCTTGGAGAGCACGGCGAGGACGAAGGAGAACAGCGACCACGATCTCTTGTTCTCGAACCACGCCCAAACGGAAACGACGGAGAACAGCCCCGACAGCACGTCGCGCCGCTCCGTGATCCAGACCACGGATTCGACCCGCAGCGGATGAAGGGCGAAGAACAAAGCCGCGGCGAGGCCGGCTTCGCGGGTGAATTGACGACGACCGATCGCATAGACGAACGACGCCGTCAACGCATGGAGAAGAATGTTCGTGCGGCGGAAACCCTCGGGATTCAAACCCCAGAGAGTCCAGTCGACGGCCCAGGAGAACCAGGATAAGGGCTGCCACGGCCCGTAATGCCGGGTGCCCCACATCCACTTCAGATGCTCCCACGACAGCCCGCGCCACCGATCATGGTCGAGGAGATTTTTCGCATCGTCCCATTGAAGGAAGCGCGCGGGCGGCAGGAAAGCGAAGACCGCGGCGACCGCGAAGAAGACGGCGAGCGGCGTCAGGTCTTTTTTCTCAGCCATAAGCGTCCGCAGCCCGACGGCGCATAGAACTCGTCGAAGGTTTTAACGACTGTCATGGACAATCGGTCAAGGCACGACTCGCACCGGATCGCCGCGGCGGTCTTGGGCGAGCGCAGGCCCGCGACGAACTGGTCCTCGAGCGCCTTGGGCTCGTAGTAGTTCTGGCTGTCCTCGGGCACGAACCAGAGCAGCGAGGCGTGCGGGCGGTGGAAGGCGTCGCCCGTCCAGACGTCCCACACGGCCGCGTTCTCCGGGACGAGTTCGGAGGCGCACGCCCAGCGCCCGCGTTGAAGCTCGTTGCCCTCGCGGATCCGGCCCCAGGCCGTCCTGGCCGTGGCCGCCATCGACGCCGCGACCGCGAGAGCCGCCAGCGCCCCGCGCCCCTCGCGCGACCAGAGGCCGCGCCCCCGCGCCGGGGCGCCGCCGATCCACCCCAGGATCTCCGCCGCGGCGAAGGCGGCCAGAAACGGCGCGACGAAGAGGAGGTGCTGGGGGTACGCCGAGGGCGTCACCGCCAGGCCGAGCAAGGCGAAGACGAGCGCACCGGCCTCCTCGGGGCGCGCGCGCCACGCGCGCAAGCCGAGCAGCCCCGCCAGCCAGATCAGCGGATCCGACAGCAGCGAGGGCAGCACGGTCGCGGACCAGGCCACGCGCGCGCCCGGGAAGCCCGCGTTGTAGAGGACGTAGTAAGACCACAGCTTGCCGGCGCCGCCGCGCGCCGCGAAATAGAGGATGCCGGCGGCGCCCGCGGCCGCGACGCCCGCCGTGAAGGCCCCGATAAGCCTCAACGCCTCGTTGGGCCCCGCGCGCTCGCCTCGCCGCCAGGCGGCGGCGAGCGCCAGGCCCAGGCCCGGGAAAACCGCCTTGGGCGAGAACCACAGCGCCGCGCCGAGCAGAAGCCCCGCCCCCTGCCCCGACCAGGCGGCGCCGCGCGCGATCATCCACGCCGCGCCGGCGGCGAGGCACGCCGCGGGCACGTCGGGGCGGATCTCGAGGGACTTCTGCGCGAAGACGCCGAACCACGCGAGCAGGACGGCGGCCAGCGGCCCCTCGAAGGGCGAGGCTCCCTTGCGCGGGCGCGCGACGAGGATCAGGCTCAGCAGCCAGAAGACGGAGACGACGGCGCGCCCGGCCAGCGCCTTGGCGTAGGGATCGGAGGGAGCGGAGGCGGCGGGCGCCAGCAGGCTCCAGAAGGCCGGGCCGTGGTGCTCGAAGAAGTCGCGAAACGGCACGTTGCCGTGGGCGACGAGCAGCGCCGCGTGCAGATGCTCGAGCTCGTCGGTGTCGAAGTAGCGGCGCGCCGCGAGGCCCCAGCGCAGAGCGGCGGCGGCCGGCAGGGCGGCGAGCAGGCCCGCCGCGGCCCAGCCCCTCACCGCAGGGAGCGCGCCAACGCGCGCCACGCCTCGAAGGGGATGCGCTCGGGACGGACGCCGGGGGCGAGGCCCGCCGCGGCGAAGGCCGCCTCCACGTCGGACTTGGCTTTGCCGAGAGCCTTGGCCAGCACGCCCGCCGCCATCTTGCGGCGCTGCGCGAAGGCGAGCTTGGCGAGCCTCCAGAAGGCCTTCTCGTCGGCGGGCTCGAGGCGGGGCTTCTCGAGGCGCGTCAGCGCGACGACCGCGCTCTCCACGTCGGGCGGCGGCATGAAGGCTTCGCGCGCCACGTCGAAGGCGGCGCGCGCGTCGGCGCGCGCGAGCACGGACAGCGCGAGCAGGCCGTAGTCGGCGCCGCCGGGAGCGGCGGTGATCCGGTCGGCGACCTCCTTCTGGAACATCAGCACCGCCCGGTCCCAGTTATCCCACTCGAGGATGCGCTGCAGGATCGGCGTGCCCACCGCGTAGGGCAGATTCGCGACGATGCGCAACGGCCCCGGCCCCAGCTCCCTCAGGTCGAGGCGGAGGAAGTCGTCGTTGACGATCGTCAGGCGCGAGACGTCGCCGCCGACGTTGGCGGGCAGCTTGGCGGCGAGGTTCTCGTCGAGCTCGACCGCGACGAGCTCGGCGCCCGTCGCGAGAAGGCGCCCGGTGATCGCGCCGCGGCCGGGCCCGATCTCGAGCACGCGCGTCCCGGGCCCGGCGCCGGAGAGCGACGCGATCGCGTCGCGGACGCCCTCGTCGCGCAGGAAGTGCTGCCCGAGACGCGCGCCCATCAGACTCCGGAGGCGCGGCGGCGCAGGAGCTCGACGCCGGTCTTCCAGACGTCGCCCGCGCCGAGGCACAGCACCACGTCGCCGGGGCGCAGTTCGCGCGAGGCCTCGAGCGCGCCGGGGAACGCTCGCGCGTCGACGCCGGCCTTGCGCGCCGAGTCGATGATCAATTTGGAGGACACGCCCTTCAGCGGCTTCTCCCCGGCCGCGTAGACGTCCTGGACGTACACGAGATCGCCGCCCTTGAGCGACGGGCCGAACTCCTTGGCGAGCAGCTTGGTCCGCGAGTAGCGGTGCGGCTGGAAGATCGCCACGAGGCGGCGCGGCTTCCACAGGCGCACGGCGGCGAGGGTCGCGCGGATCTCGGTGGGGTGATGGCCGTAATCGTCGACGAAATCGACCCCGTGGGAGGAGCCGAGGCGGTCGAGGCGGCGGCCGACGCCGCGGAAGTCGGCGAGGCCCTTGGCGAGCTTCCTCAAGTCGAAGCCGAGAAAGGCCCCCGCCGCGAGCGCGCCGAGCGCGTTCGAGACGTTGTGACGGCCCGACACCGACATCTTGAGCGTGAGGACCTTCTTCCCCTTGTGGAGCACGTCGAAGGCGGAGCCGTCCTTGCCCAGTCGCGGGTTGGCCGCGCGCCAATCGGCGCCCTTGGCGAAGCCGAACGTGATCACGTGGCGCGTGACGCGCTTGCGGACCTCCATCAGGTTCGCGTCGTCCGCGCACAGCACGGCCGCGCCGTAGAACGGGAGGCGCTGGAGATGCTGGACGAACGACTCCTTGAGGGCCGCCATGGTCTTGTAGTGGTCCATGTGGTCGTTGTCGACATTGGTGACGACCGCGACCAGCGGGGTCAGGAACAGGAACGAGCCGTCGCTCTCGTCGGCCTCGACGACGATGAACTCGCTCTTGCCGAGGCGCGCGTTGGAGCCGATGACGTTGACCTTGCCGCCGACGACGGCGGTGGGATCTTTCCCGGCGGCGTTGAGCACCGACGTGCACCGCCGCGTCGAGGGGCTTCGCGCCGA
>CAZURZ010000109.1:0-5527 GCA_964623465.1 uncultured Elusimicrobia bacterium | reverse complement strand
GCGGCTTCGGCTACCGCTTCGACGCCTGAGGGCGCCGCCGTGGCCGACATCGCCTCCGAAGTCGCCCGCCGCCGCACGTTCGCGATCATCTCGCATCCCGACGCGGGCAAGACGACCCTCACCGAGAAGCTGCTCCTGTACGGCGGCGCCATCCAGCTCGCCGGCTCGGTGACCGCCAGAAAGAACCAGGCCTCCTCGGCCTCCGACTGGATGGAGCTCGAGCGCAAGCGCGGCATCTCGGTCAGCTCCACCGTCCTCATGTTCGACTACGAGGGGCACCGCATCAACCTCCTCGACACGCCCGGCCACAAGGACTTCTCCGAAGACACCTACCGCGTGCTGACCGCGGTCGACGCCGCGGTCATGGTCATCGACGCCGGCAAGGGCATCGAGCCTCAGACGCTCAAGCTCTTCGAGGTGTGCCGCCTGCGCGGCATTCCCATCATCACGTTCATGAACAAGCTCGACCGCGAGACCAAGGATCTATTGGAACTCCTGGACGAACTCGAAAATCAGCTCCAGCTGCACCCGTACCCGGTGAACTGGCCGATGGGCGTCGGACAGCGCTTCAAAGGCGTCTACGACCGGGTGACCAAGCAGGCGCACATGTACGAGCGCACGACGCGCGGCGCCTACATGGCCCCCGTCTCCGTCGGCGGCATCGACGACCCGGCGGTCAAGGACGCGCTCGACGAGGACAGCTACCGGCATTTCGTCGAGCAGATCGAGCTGCTCGACGCCGCCGGCGCCGGCTTCGACGCCGCCGACGCGCTCAAGGGCGGCACGACGCCGGTGTACTTCGGCTCCGCGGTCAACAATTTCGGCGTCCAGCTCCTGCTCGACGCCCTGATCAAGCACGCGCCCGCGCCGACGGCCCGCACATCGGCGGCCGGCGTGATCCAGCCCACCGACCCGGCCTTCTCGGGCTTCGTCTTCAAGATCCAGGGCAACATGGACCCCAAGCACCGGGACCGCGTCGCCTTCGTGCGCGTCTGCTCCGGCAAGTTCACGCGCGACCAGCAGGTGACGCACTCGCGGACGGGAGACTCCTTCCGGCTGGCGAACGCCCACAAGATCTTCGGCCGCGACCGGGAGATCATCGAGGAAGCCTACGCCGGCGACGTGATCGGACTCGTCGGCTACTCCGAGTTCGGCATCGGCGACACGCTCGGGCAGAATCCGAAAGTCGTCTATGACGAGATCCCGCGCTTCGCGCCCGAGTGCTTCGCGCGCATCTCGAACCCGAACCCGGCCAAGTACAAACCCTTCGAGAAGGGCCTCGAGCAGCTGCTGAGGGAAGGCGTGGTCCGCGCGCTCATCCCGCGCGAGCGCGGCGACGCGAAGACGACCTTGCTCGCCGCCGTCGGACCGCTCCAGTTCGAGGTCGCGCAGTTCCGCCTGCAGTCGGAGTACGGGGTCGACTCGCGCCTGGAGCCGATGAACTGGACGCTCGCGCGCTGGATCGGCCCCGCGACCAAGCCCGGCGCCGTCGACGCGGCGACCCTGCCCATGCAGTCGGCGCGCGTCACGGACGAGGACGGGAACGAGATGATCCTGTTCCCGACGCCGTGGTCCCTCCAGTACTTCGCCGAGAAGCACGCCGACATCGAACTGCTCCGCCTTCCGCCGAAGCGCTGATCGGTGTCAGGTTTTGCGTTTGCGTTCCCGCAATCGGAGCGGACGCAGGAACGCAAACGCAAAACCTGACACCTACTTGGCGGGAATAGGGGCGTCGAAGGTGAGCTGGTCGCCGGGCTTGAGGGCGCGGCGGTGCGCCTCGCCGGCGGCGAGCTCGAGGACGTACTGGCCCCTGCCGCCCGCGGTCGCGACCTTCTCGTCGGGCGTGCTCACGGTCGAGGCGGGAAGCTTCTCATGGATCACCGTGATCCGCTTGTCCGCCCCGATCCAGAGAATGTCGAGCGGGACGAGCGTGTTCTTCATCCAGAAGTTCAGGTACAGCTCCTGCGGGAAGGCGAAGAGCATCCCGTAGTCCCTGGGCATCTTCCTCACGCACATGAGGCCGATCTCGCGGCTCGCCGGAGTGTCGACGAGATCCGCTTTGATCTTCTCGCCGTCGGGCAAGGTCAGAAGCAGCTTTTTGGAGGCCGGGATCTTCTGCGGGACGCACTTCGCCGCCGGGGCGGCGGCGGCGGGAACGGCGAGCACGAGGGAGAGGAGCAGCGTTCTCATTCTTTCACCATGTTGCGTTCCTTGACGTAGCGCGACAGCGCGGCCGCCTCGGCGGCCCAGGGCTTGGTGCCCCAAGGCCCGAGGCGCCCCCAGAGCAGACGCGCCAGGTCATGGTAGAAAATTCCGGGGGCCGGTCCGTCGCCGTAGACTTCGTCCACGGCGCCGCGCATGCGCCGGGCGAACTCCTTCGGTCCGGCCGCGTCCTTCTGATGAAGGCCCCAATCGAAGATGTTCCCGGGCAGGACCTGAACGTCGCCGCGGCGGACGTAGTCGCGCCACGACTTGAGCATGGCCGCGTACTGCGGCTTGTCGGCCTCGTAGAACATGAGCGCGTCGATGTCCACGCCCGCGTCGTTCATCATCACCGGATCCTGGCCGTGGTGCCAGCCCTTGTCCCAGGTCAGCGTGAACGCCCACAGCGGCTTGTCGCCCAGGCGCGCCTTGATCTCCTTCACGATCAGAGCGACGCGGCGCGCGCGCCACCACTGCCAGGCGTCGACGAAGGCCTCGTCGCGGCGCATGATCTTCTTGCGCGCCAGCCAGGTCATGCGCTCGTCGCGCGACAGCTTGCGCCATTCGGGGGGGACGGAGACGCCGGGCATCTCGGCGACGAAATCGTCGACCAGTTCGTAGCCGCCGAGCGCGTTGCGGATGTAGTCGAGTCCGATCCAGTCCACGTTCGGGTCGTCGGCCCAAGGCTTGAGCAGGGCGACCGTGTCGTCGACGCGCTTGCGGTCCCGGATGGAGATCGCGCGGGTGGGGACGGGCTTGCCGTCCTTTATCTCGAGACCGTACTCGTAGCCGGGCAGGGGCTTGTTCGACATCGTCAGCGAGAACATCGCGTACACGCCGAACTTGAGGCCGCGCCTGCGCGCCTCCGCCGCGACCTTGGGGACCATGTCGAGGTTCGCGCGCATCCAGACCTCGTCCGGGCCGAGCCCGGGAGACTGTCCGCCGAGCAGCCAGAACGCGTCGCCGCCGATCGCCTGAGTCCAGTCGAGCAGGCCGCGCCAGTCGGTCTCCTTCCCGTCGGGCCCCTTGAGCTTCATCGAGGCCAAAGGCGCCACGCTCTCGAGCGTGGCCACGACCAGCCCCTTGGGCATCGGCTTGGGCGCGCGCCGCGCGATCCGGAAGGGGACCGCGCGCACGCGCGCGATCAACTCGGGCCGGCCGATCAGCTCGGGACGCCCTTCCAGCGCGGGCCGGTACGTCCCGGGCGGCGCGTTCCACGGCACCGGCCAGCGCGCGGTCCAGCGGCCGGGACCGGCCGGGACGCCTCGCATCTCGCGGATGCCCGCGATCGTCGTCACCGTCTCGGTGCCGCGCAGCACGACGAAGCGGGGAGCCGAGGACGCGTACGCCGCGTCGAACTCCCGGTCCCCGGAACTCAAGGTCAGCTCGACGATGTCGTAATGAAGGTGCTCGGTTTTGGCGGCCGACAGCGTCACTCCGTCGACGCGCGGGCGGGCGCGCCAAAACGCGAACACCGCGGCGTAGAGCGCCGCGACGGACAGGAACAACGCGAGGCCGCGGCGCACGCCGCCGGACACGGGCATGGGGGGAGATACTACTGATAATCCCTCTTTCCGGGAAGGGCCGGACGCTCGGCCGCCGGAAACCGCGGTAGGCCGATTAGCCGTCGATAAAACGCCCGAAGGGCCCACGTGCTCCCGCGCGAGAGCTTGCTAGTATCCCGCCATGATCCGGCTGCTGCTCCTGGCCTGCGCCGCGCGAGGCGCCGTCGTCGTCGCGCCTCGCGCGCCCGTCGTCCTGAGCCCGGCGCCCGCCGCGACGGCCCCCGCGTCCTCGCTCTGCGCATCTCCCGCGGCGGCCGCCCTGCCGCCTCCGGCGCTCCCGGCGCCGGTTCCCGTCGCGGCCGCCCCGCTCGCTCTTCAGGCCGCGCCCCTGCTCGCCGCCGCCGTCGACTCCAAGGCGCCGGTCGAAGCGTCCGCTGCGGCCGGCGAACGCCTGACGGCGCTGCTCCAGGGCGCGCGCGACCCGCTCAAGCGCGTGAGCGCCGAGGAAGTCGTCCCCGGAGTGATCCATCTGCGGTTTCCGACCCAGACGCTGCTGGCGTCGACGTTCGTGAGATTCCAAGAACACTACGAGTCGCCGAAGTACCGGAACACGGTTTTCTCGTTGGCCGAGTTCAAGGATTGGTATCGAACGACGAAAGATCACGGACGATTCTCGTATTACGCGGACTGGGACGGCTTCAACATCCCCTCGAGGGTTCTCCGCCGATTCATGAAGGGGGACTTCGATCCGCTCAGCGCCAAGGAACGCGCCCTGCTGGCCAAGGTCGCGGCTCGCAAAGGCCGCTTCTACGTGATCGGCACAGCCGGCACCGACGTCGACAAGGCGGTCCTGCGGCACGAGGTCGCGCACGGCCTGTGGTACACGCGTCCCGACTACCGCCGCCGCGCGCGCGCCATCCTGAAGGAACTCGACCTGCGCCCCGTTTACACGATGCTTCGAGAGCTCGGCTACCACCGCTCGGTATGGCTGGACGAGGCCCACGCCTGGATCGGGGACGGCGACGCGGCGCTCAAGGACGCCGGACTGGCGGACCCGCGGCCGTACCGCACGGCGCGCCGCAAGCTTCTGGCCCTGCAAAAGGAATACGTTTCCGGACTTTTTTGATATACTCGCGTCGACGTCGATCCTCCGTTCCATAAAGAGAGAGAACACATGGTGACCGGACTGGTGCTGGTGCGCTTGATGGCGGGCAAAGAGAAGGTCGCGCTCGCCCGTATCAAGGAGATCAAGGGCGTGTCGCACGTCACCGCCGTGTTCGGCCGCTGGGACCTCGTGCTCGACATCGAGACCGAGGACGTCGGCACCCTCTCCAACGTCGTCGTGCGCGACATCCGCGCCACCCCCGGAGTGCTCTCCACCGAGAGCCTCGTCACGACCTCCATCTAGTGAGCCAACCCGTCCTCTCGGTCCGCGGGCTGCGGACCCACTTCGTCACGCCGGAACGCACGGTCAAGGCCGTGGACGGCGTCACCTACGACCTCCAGCCCGGCAAGACGCTCGCCGTGGTCGGAGAATCCGGCTCGGGCAAGAGCGTCCACGCCCTCTCCATCCTCGGCCTCCTGCCGATGCCCCCGGCCAAGATCGTCGGCGGGGAAATCCTCTTCAACGGCAAGGACCTGCTGAAGATGAAGCCCGAGGAGCTGCGCGCCGTGCGAGGCAACCGCATCGCGATGATCTTCCAGGAGCCGATGACGTCCTTGAACCCCGTGCTCAAGGTCGGCGAGCAGATCGCCGAGGCCGTGATGCTCCACCAGGGGAAGACCAAGGAACAGGCCTGGGCCAAGGCCGTGGACCTGCT
>CAZURZ010000108.1:0-5548 GCA_964623465.1 uncultured Elusimicrobia bacterium | reverse complement strand
AATCCCCGGCCGCGCCCTCGGGGTCGCCGGTGTGCAGGCCGTAGCTGCCGGCCTCGTAGCGCATCCAGCCGTAGCGCTGCGGGTCGAGGCGGCGCAGGAAGGCGATGTCCTCGGCCACGGAGGGACGGCGCTCGATCATTCGCTCGGTGAGGTAGAGGCGCAGGTATCGTCCCCAAGGCGAGCGCGGGCGGGCGCGCACGTACCGGTCGAGCGCGGCGTCCATGCGCCGCACGTGCGCGCGCGGCGCGGGGAAGCGGCTGTAGTTCTCCATCAGCACGGGCCAGCACAGGCCCTCGAGAGCGGGGAGGTCGCGCGTGCGGTCGAGGACGGACTCGCCCAGGGCCTCGGCCAGCGCGAAGTCGCCGCAGACGGCCGCGGCGCGGTAGCGCAGCAGCCGCTCCTCCACGCCGGAGTCGGACGCCAGGGGCGCGAGCGCGAGCCCCTCGCGCAGGACCTCGCGCATGCGGTCGAGCCGGCCCAGGCGCATGAGGACTTCGGCCCAGGGCAAGCGCGCGGCGAGGTCCGCCGGGCGCCGGGCGCACGCGCGCGCGTAGGCCGCCTCGGCCTCGCGCAGGCGTCCCCGCGCGCGGAGGAGCTCTCCGGTCTCGAGCAGGCGCTCCGGGGTGCCCGGGGCGGGCGCCACCGCGTCTCCTACCCGAGCCCCGGCCACTCGAGCCAGGGATCGAGGAGCGCGGCGGCGCGGCGCGCGCGATGGTCGTCGCGCATGAGGCGGAAGAAGACCGCGTAGCGGATGTGCGGGGAGAAATTCTCCTGCCGGTCGTGCGCGAGCAGATAGTGGCAGAAGGCCACGTCCCCGGCCTTGCCGGTGAAGGGCACGAGCGGCGCGAGCGTCAGGCGCGACGGCAGGCCGGGGGCCAGCTCGGCGGTGCCGCGCGCGCGCAGGCGCTCGGCGACGGCGAGGTGCGAGCCCGGAGAGAAGGCGAAGTTTCCCGAGTCGGGCTTGGGCAGGTCGCTGAGCAGGACGCAGACGAGCAGGGTGAAGCTCGGCGAGGCGCTCACGGCGTCGCCGGGGTAGGGCGGCACGTATTCGTCCAGGTGCAGTTCGGGCTCCCAGGTCGTGCGGCGCAGGCGGGGGAAGCGCAGGACGGCCTGCGCTTCCGGCGGCGGCGCGATCCGGCCCGCTCCGAGCAGACCCTCGGCGACGCTCCAGACCGGAGACGCGTAGAGCAGGTCCATGACGGCGGGGGACTCCATGACTTCCTCGACGCCGCCGCTGCCGGGCCTTTCGTCGCGCGCGAGGCCGAAGCGGTGATTGATCTCGCGCAGGGCGGCGTCGCGCAGGCGGGGCGCGACGAGGCCGCGCGCGATCGCGTAGCCGTTCGCGCGCAGGGACTTTCGGGCGGCGGCGGGAAGGCGGCGCGGGCGGGCCCGGGTCGGCCGCGCCGCGCTCGCGAGGCGATAGGAGTCGGCGAGCGCGCGGCGGCCCGGCGGGATATCCGCGTCAGGGGTCGGGGACATCGGCATGATTAGACTTTATGCCGCGTCGCGAGTCAATTCACGCGCATTGCGCCCCGGACGCCGGGGATGTATACTAGGCGCATGAGAGCCCTCATCCTCCCGTGTCTCCTTATTATGGCCGCATCCGGCGCGCACGCGGGCGAGGCCGGCGCCCCCGGGGTGGACGCCCGTCTGGCCGAAGCCGAGGCCGCGGCGGGAGAACTGACCGGCTTGGCCGCGGCCGTCGCGCGGGCGTTCGAGAGCCCTCTGCTGCCCCCGAACGCGCAGCGGGTTCCGGCCAAGGTCAACAACACGTACGAGACCTCGCGGGACTCCATGGCGGCCGACCAGGTCCGCCGGTTCGTGGCGGACTGCGCCCGGAGCTTCCGAATCGAGGCGGTTCTCGACGATAAGGAATTCCCCTTTCATCAAGAGCTCGCCATCCGCCATCAGGCCTGCCGCGCCGTCGCGACGCGGTCGATGGGCCCCTGCGCCGCGTTGGCGCCCGTCGACAAGGCTCTCGGGTACAAGCCGCAGAGCAACCGCGAGCGCTGCACGGTGGCCGAGCTCTGCTTCCCCCAGACCAAGTGCCGCCGCCTCGCGGGGCAGACCGCGGTCATGAACGCCCTCATCCGGGGAGGCGGCGCGGACGTGTGCGCCTTCGCGGCCGCGGGCTTCGACGACACCGCGCCGCAGCGCCGCGACGCGACGTGCCGGGTGACCTTCGCCCCCGGCACGCCCGCGCAGGTCTGCGCGCAGGAGAACGCGGCCGCGGGCGGGGACGGGACCGCCCAGGACCTGGCGGAGTGCCGGGCCCGGCAGGGCTTGAAGGGGGCCGCGTCGGACCGCGCGTGCGCCGACAAGACGCTGTCTCCCGAGGCCGCGGCGGCGTGCCGCTTCGCGTTCGTCCTGGCCGGCGATCCCCGCTGCGAGGCGAGCGGCGCGGCGCTCGCCGACAGCTACTGCCGCAAGCTGGGCGAGGCGCGCAAGGCCGACATCCTGGCGGACCTGGACAAAGGCCCGGCCCGCGTCGCGGGGGATCCCACGAAGAACTCCAAGGCCGCGGCGGCCGGTTCCGGCAATCCCCGCATCGTCGCGCTCTCCGCGTTCGACAAGCGCAACGGCGAGGTCGAGGTGCTCCTCGCCCGGGCCGCGGCGGCGTTGAAGGCCGCCGGCCAGGATGAGGCGGGCCCGCGGGCGACCCGCCTCAAGCGGGCCCGGGCCGTCCATGCCCAGGCCCTCTCGGCCGTGCGGGCGGCGGTCGAGAGCCGCTGACGGCCGGCCCGCGGGCCGGCGTTCCATTGACAAGCCCGCGTTCGAGTGTTATCCTGGCGAAGGCGCCGGGTTGCAGCCGTGGGGGGGAATTAATGGAATTTTACCGCCGAAGTGCCGCGCTGTTGGCCGTTGTGCTCGCCTTCCCCGTGCCGCCGGCTTCCGCCAAGCAGTCCGGCGCCCAACAGCTGTCCGAGATCGTCTCCCACGTCGAAGCGGATCCCGCCCTCGCCGAGATCAACAAGGATGAAGCGCTCGTGGAAGAGCTGCGCCGCGCGGTGCTCGAGCCGTGGGCGAGCGCCTGGAAGGCCGGAGACGCGGCCGCCTTCGAAGCTCTCGGCCCCGCGCGCCTGTCGTGGGCGAGCGCCTCTCGCTCCCTGCGGCGCGACAAGGACGGGATCCGCGAGTACCGCTGGGCCCTCAAGGAGACCAAGCGCGGCGAGGCGAAGAAGTATCTCGCCCGTTTCGAGCGGCTCGACGACGTCCGCCTCGACGCGCTGAAGCTCGTCCCCGGGCCGTCCGGCGCGACGCTCGACGTGCGCTTCGACGTCCGCGGCGTCACGGCCAAGGGCGGCCGCCGCCACGACCGCGGCGAGCTGCGCCTGGGTCTCGTCCGCGAGGGCGCCGCCTGGCGCCTGGCCTCCATCGCCCCGCTCAAGACCGAAAGCCTGGAGTCCGACCGCCCCGTGTTCGTGGAGGCCACCGCGGCGTGGGGGCTCGACGGGGTGCCGGTGACCGACCGCCGCGAGGCCATCCGCCGCGGCGGCTACGCCGTCGCGACGGCCGACTACGACGGCGACGGCCGCCCGGACCTGCTCGTCGGCGGCTGGGGGCCCGTGAAGCTCTACCGCAACACCGGCTCGCGCTTCGAGGACGCCACGGAGGCGGCCGGCCTGCGGCCCGACACCTTGGTCAAGTCGGCGGCCATCGTCGACCTGGACAACGACGGGCGCCGGGACCTGGTCATGCTCCGCTTCGTCGAGGGCCGCAAGGACGAGAACGGCGACATGGTCGTCTACCGCAACGTCGGCGAGGGCAAGTTCGAGCGCAAGGCCGACGTCCTCACGCAGACGCGCCGTTACGACCGCGCCATGCCGATCACCGTCGCCGACTTCGACCGCAACGGCACGCTGGACCTCTATCTGGGCTTCCCGGGCAACAAGGACTTCACGTACATGTCGCCCGACCCCAAGCCGCTCGCCACGCAGGGCGTCTGGCTCAACGACGGCAAGTGGGGCTTCCTGGAGGCGCCGCGTAAATCCGGCATCTGGAAGGACGACGGGCTCTATCCGCACAGCGCGATCGCGACCGATCTCAACGGCGACGGCCTTCCCGACCTGGTCGTCATGAACGATCGCGCCGGCTTGAGCCCGATCTACCGCAACGACGGCGGCGGCCTGTTCTCGGAGGTCTCCAAGAAGAGCGGCGTGGAGAACCAGAGCTGGGCCATGTCGGCGATCGCCGGCGACTACGACGGCGACGGCTTCCCGGACCTGGCCCTGACCAACATCGACTTCACGGCGGCCCACCGCATCCTGGCCAGCCGCGAAGGCCGCTCGACCAAGGCCGAGGAGCTGCTGCTCGGCCGCCTGCGCAACAACGCGGTGGGCAACCGCCTCTACCGCAACCGGGGAGACGGGACCTTCGAGGAGACGACGGACAAGGCGGGCGTCCGCTGGGCGGGCGACGCCACCGCGGGCGCGGCCTGGCTGGACTACTCCAACTCCGGGCGCCAGGATCTCTACGTCATGAACGGCCTGTGGTCCGGCGGGCGCCACGACCTCTCGAGCCTCTTCGTGCGCCTGCACGCCAACCGCACGGCCGCCTACGCGGACCGCGTGCTCGACAACGCGCTGACGAGCCCCATGCTGACGAACGAGCCCTCCACGAATTCGCCGATGCTCGAAGTGCTGCGCACCGTCCGCGGCAGCGTGGCCGAGCCCGCGAAGGCGGAGGGCCCCTTGCCCTCCATGTCGATGGGCGGGGAGCAGCGCAACGCGATGTTCCGCAACAATCAGGACGGAACCTTCACCGAGGTGGGCTACCTCCTCGGGGCCGACCGCGTCGAGGACGGCTACGTGGTCTCCTTGGCCGACGTCGACGGAGACGGCAACCAGGACATGATCCTGCGCAACGGCGATCCCGCGCCCGGCCGCTCGTTCGGCTCGGTGTCCCTCCTGCTCAACAAGACCCCGCGCAAAGGCCATCGCTCCTTGACGGCCTTCGTCGAGGGCGATAAGAGCAACCGGGACGGGATCGGAGCCCGCGTCACCGTCTGGGTCGGCGGCCGCAAGATCGTGCGCGAAGTCAGCGGTCCGACGGGCGCCTCGCAGAGCGAGCCGGTCGCCTTCTTCGGCCTCGGCTCGGCCGACTCGGTGGACCAGCTGGAGGTCCGCTGGCCCTCGGGCCTGACCGAGACGTTCGAGGGCGTGATGGCGGGGCGCGTGATGCTGCGCGAGGGCAAGGGCTACACGCCGGTTCTCGCGGCGCGCCCCTAGGCGCGCGGCCGGCGTGCGCGCCGCCGAAAGGCTTCTCGAGCGCCTGGGCCATCACGAGGTGCTGGACATCCCGGATACCTTCGGGAGCCCGCGCCCGGGCGAGCGCGCCGAGACGGTCTGGCACTTCAAGCGCGGTTACGCGGCGCGCCGCCTGCGGATTTTTTCCGCCCTGCACAGAGACGAGCTTTCGGCCGCGCTCGCGAGCCTGAGCGGAGACCAGGCGGCCGCGGCGGGAGCGGTGCGGGGCCTCTTGCTGCGCCTGCTCGGCGACGCGGAAGGCGCGCGCCGCGAGCTCGCCGCGGCCCGGGCCGCGCGGCCGG
>CAZURZ010000107.1:0-5601 GCA_964623465.1 uncultured Elusimicrobia bacterium | reverse complement strand
CGCCATGCTCATGGCCGAGGGCATCATCCCCTCCAACGTCGAGCGCGGCTACGTCCTGCGCCGCCTCGTGCGCCGCGCGGCGCGCTACGGCCAGATGATGGGCCACGACGCCCCCTTCCTGCACGAGCTCGGGCCGGCGACGGTCGAGATCTTCGCGCCCGGCTACCCCGAGCTGCGCGCCGCGACCGCCCAGGTCCAGGCCGTCATGAAGACCGAGGAGACCAAGTTCCGCGAGACCCTCGTCTCCGGCGAGGCCGAGCTCAAGAAGGCCCTCGAGAAGTCCGGCAAGAACCTCGACGGCAAGACCGCCTTCCACCTGTACGAGACCTTCGCCCTCCCGCTCGCGCCGACCAACGAGATCAGCGGCGCGTCCGGCGTCGCAGGCGACGAGGCGGGCTTCGCGGCGGCGAAGGAGAAGGCGGCCGACGTGGCGCGCTCATCGTGGAAGGGCTCCGGCGAGAAGAACCTCGCCGCGCTCGTCACCAACGCGCCGAAAACGGAATTCGTCGGCTACGACAATGAAGAAACGACCTCGAAGGTGGTCGCGTCGGCGGCCGGCATGGCGGTGTTCGGCAGAACCCCTTTCTACGCCGAAGGCGGCGGGCAGGTCGGCGACACGGGCAGCGTCGTGTCCGCGGACGGGAGCAAGATCCTCGCGCGGGTGATCGATACCCAGAAACAGAACGACGTGTTCGTCCATATTCTGGAGGAGAACACGACGTTGCCGACCGGACTCGATGTCCGCTTGATGATCGATTCGCAGCGCCGCGCCCGCATCAAGCCGCACCACACCGCGACCCATCTCATGAACGAGGCCCTGAAGCGCGTCCTGGGCGGGACGATCCGCCAGGCCGGCTCCTACGTCGGCCCCGACAAGCTGCGCTTCGACTTCACCCACGGCCAGGCGCTCACGCCCGACCAGCTCGCGAAGATCGAGTCCATCGTGAACGCCGAGATCAAGGCCGCCCATCCCGTCAGCCCGAAGTGCCACCCCGTCTCCAAGGTGGCCGAGTTCGGTGCGACCACGCTTCTCGGCGAGGACTACGGCGCCGAGCCGCGCTTCCTGCTCATCGGCAAGGGCTGGGACGCGCCCAAGGACCGTTTCAGCCTCGAGCTGTGCGGCGGCACCCACGTCGACAACACCTCCGAGATCCTGGCCTTCAAGATCGTGAAGGAGTCCTCCGCGTCCTCCGGCGTGCGCCGCATCGAGGCGCTGGCCGGCAAGGCCGTCGAGGAGCACGCGGCGGCGCTCGCCGCGGCGAAGGCCGAGGCCGAGAAGGCCGCCGGCGCGAAGGCGGCGGCGCTCGTCGCGCAGATCGTCGCGCTCGGCGGCAAGGCCGACGTCGCCGAGGGCGCCAAGGCCCTCGAGAACAAGCTCGGCCAGCTCAAGTCGCAGAAGCTCGCCGCCCAGGCGGACGCCGGCAAGCAGATCGTCGACATCGCGGGCCTGAAGGTCTGCGTCCAGCGCCTGGACGGCGCGGACCCGAAGAGCCTGCGCGGCCTCTCCGACAAGGTGAAGGGAGAGCTCGGCTCCGGCCTCGTCTTTCTCGCGGCGCCGGGCGGCGGCAAGCTCTCGTTCGTGCTCGCGGCGACGCCGGACCTCGCCGGCAAGGGCGTGGACGCGGCCAAGATCGCGAAGGATTTCGCCGCCAAGAACGCGGGCTCGGCCGGCGGGCGCGCCGACTTCGCGCAGGGCGGCGCGGCGGACAAGGACTGGAACGACGTCGTGGCGAGCCTGACCGCCGCGATCAAGGGGTGAACGACATGAGCACGGTTTCCAACGACGTGGCGGCGCAGATCGACGCGGCCTTCGACCACCGCGGGCACGTGACGATGACGCTCAAGGACGGGAAGGTCCTCGAGGGCTACCTGTTCAACCGGGAGCTCGCCCCGTTCAAGGGCGAGGCCTACGTGGAGTTCATCCCCAAGGACAAGGAAGACCGCCTGCGCTTCGCGGCGGCGGAGATCAAGTCGATCGCGCTGACCGGCAAGGACTTCGCCGCGCCGTTCGTCCCGCCCGCGAAGTAGTCCTCAGCGCACGTTGCGCGTCGCGTCCGAGGACGACACCCCGCCGCGCGTGAGCCGGGAACCCATCCCCGGCCGCGACGCCGCCGGGGCCGAGGCGGAAGCCGCCGCCGGCGCGCCGGGCGCGGCGAGCGTCGCCGCGCTCTCGGCGGCGACGTACTTGCTCGCGGTCGCCGACGCGGACGTGGTCTGCTCGCCCCGGCCGTAGACGGTGAACGAGCGCATCTCGCCTTTGATGCTCCTCTTCCAGGACTGGGCCGCGCCCGGCTCGGCCGGCGAGTCGGTCAGCTCGACCGAGGAACGCTGCTCCACCGCGTCGGGGGCCCGGTGCACCGCGGCGACCTCGGTCTTGGGCGTCGGATCGTCGAACACGGCGAGGATCCGGTCCTCGTGCGCCTTCTCCTCTCGAACTTGGGTGGGAACCTTGATGACGCGCGTGGCCGTGGGCGACTCGCGCCCCTCGTCTTTCACGTTGCGCAGGTTGTTCCAAAGCGAGCCGCCGCCGGTCATGTCGACGAAGATCACCGCGTACAGCCCGACCGCGACGAGGGCGTAGCCCGCGGCGGTCTCGACGGCTTCGGAGACGACGACGAGCACCGATTTCACTTTGGCGGTCATGCGTGCAGTATAGACCCCGAAGCCGCCGTCCGCAAGGGGGCTTTGCCGATTATTTACCGCTTTTATCGATCTTATTCGTTACCGATCTTTATCCGGCGCGCAACAACCGCGACACGCCCCGACGGAGCCCCGGCTAGGCGGCGCGGCGCGACTCGAGCTCGCTCCAGCGCGCGAACAAGGCCTCGACCTTGCCCCGCGCCTCGTCCACGCGCGCCTGACGCTTGATCAGCTCGGGCACGTCGGTCGCCACCGCGGGGTCGGCGAGCGCGGCGCGGGCCGCGGCGACCTCGTCTTCGGCGGACTTGATCGAGCCCTCCATGCGGGCGAGCTCCTTCTCTTCTTTCGGACTGAGCCCGGGCTTGGGCCCGGCGGCGGACGCGGCCCTCGCGCCGTCCGGCGCCGCGTCGCGGGCCAAGGCGGCTTCCCATTGCGACAGATCGGCGTAGTAGCCGGCCCCGCCTCGGCCGTCGAGGCCGAGAAGCTCCGGACACACGCGCTCGAGGAGGTAGCGGTCGTGCGTGACCAGCACGAGCGCGCCCGGGAACTCCTTGAGGCTGTTCTCGAGCACCTCGAGAGACTGCAGATCGAGGTCGTTGGTCGGCTCGTCGAGCAGGAGGACGTCCGCGGGCTCGAGCATGAGCTTGGCGATGAGCACCCGCGCCTGCTCGCCGCCCGAGAGCCGCGAGACCGGGAACTCCATCTGCTCTTTGCGGAAGAGGAAGCGCTCCGCCCAGCCGTACACGTGGATGCGCGAACCCTTGTACTCGACGTGCTCCCCCGCCTCGCAGAGGGCGCGCTTGAGCGTCTGGCTCTGGTTCAGGCGCTCGCGGTGCTGGTCGAACGTCACGATCTTGAGGCCGTCGAGCCGGCGCGCCTCGCCGGCGTCCGGCTCCAGCGTCCCCGCCACGAGCTTGAGCAGGGTGCTCTTGCCCGAGCCGTTGCCCCCGAGCAGGCCGAGCTTGTCCCCGGGCGAGAGGAGCAGGTCGAGCGGCCCGAACAGACGCCGGCCGCCGAGCGCCTTCGAGACGCCCTTGAGGCGCACGAGGCTCTTGGAGCGGCGCTCGGTCGCGTCGAAATCGATCTCCGTGGCCCGCGTCTGGGCGTTGCGGTACTTGAGCTCGGCCAGCTCCGCGATCATGTCGCCGGCGCGGTCGATGCGCGCCTGCTGCTTGGTCGTGCGGGCCTTCGGGCCTTTGCGCAGCCAGGCGATCTCGCCGCGCACGGTGTTGGCCAGGGTCTGCTGGCGCGTCTGCTGCTGCTCGAAAAGCTCCTCGCGCTTCTCCAGGAAGTCCCCGTAGTCGCCCTGGCTCGAGAAGTGCCCGTTCTCGTAGCGCTTGTTGAGCTCGATGACGCGGTTGCACACGCGCTGCAGGAACGCCCGGTCGTGCGTGATCATCAGGAAGGCGAAGCTCTGCTCGACCAGGAAGTCCTCGAGCCACAGCACGCCGGCGAGGTCCAAGTGGTTGGTCGGCTCGTCCAGAAGCAGCAGATCCGGCTCGGGCACGTCCTGGGACAGGATGCTGAGGCGCTTGCGCCAGCCGCCGGACAGGACGCCGACGGGCTGGCCGGGGCTCGAGAAGCCGGCGCGCTCGGCCCCCGCCTCGACGCGCATGTCGATCTCCCAATCCTGGAGCTCGAGGCCCTCGAGCGCGCGCGTCAGCTCGTCGCGCACGGTCCAGCCGGCGCCGACCTCCTCGAAGCGGTCCTGCTGGGCGAGGTAGCCGACGCGCAGGCCGCGCCGCGAGACGATCTTGCCCTCGTCGGCGGCCTCGCGTCCGGCCAGGATCTTGAGCAAGGTCGACTTGCCCGCGCCGTTGGGACCGATCATCCCGGCGCGCTCGCCCTCGAAGAGGCCGAACGACAGTCCTTCGAACAGCGGACGCGCCGTGAAGCTCTTGGACAGGCCCTGGCAGCTGAGGAGAATGGACACGGGAGACGAGAGTATAGCGGATCGCTCAGCGCAGCGTGACGCCTGCGGCCTCGAAGAGCCGCCGTCCGCGCTCCTGGACCACGCGCGCGTCTCGCGGCGGCTCCGCGTCGCGCGAGCCGGCCAGGATGAGATAGCGCACGTCGGCGCGGCTCACGCCCCCCCGGTTGGGATCGGGATTGATGTTGAGGCTCGAAGCGAGAGACATCGAGCCCTCGCCGAGCACCCCGGCCGGGCCGCGGTCTCCCACGATGGCGTAGGCGGTCTTGCCGCCGTAAGTGACCGCGGCGTAGTCGCCGAGGCCGACGGTCGGGTGCGTCTTGTCGAAGTCCGTGGGCACGACCACGAACGGGAGCTGCCGCGGATTGAGACTGCCGCCGTCCTTGTAGAGCAGGGAGGTCCGGGGCTGTCCCGTGCGGTCGCCGCGCCAGGCTCCTCCCGCGCCGTCCGCGTCGATCGCGAGCTTGGCGGTGAAGTCGACGAGCCGCGCGCCGTTGGGCATCACGCGCGTGAAGGTCGGAACTTCGGCGGGCCCGTTCGGGCGCAGCCGGAACATCCCGCCGGGAATCGTCGTCGTGCCGACCTGCGGCGTCCCGGCGACCGCGGAGGGCGCGCTGATCTCCCCGCCGGAGGAGGCCGTCCCCGCGTCGCTCGACGCGCCCGGACCCGCGGCCGAAGAAGACGCGCCGTCCTTCGCCTTGTCCGCGGACGCCTTGGCGTCCGGTGGAGCGCCCGACGATCCCGAGCCGCCGCCGCCGGAGCCTCCTCCTCCTCCTCCGCCTCCCCCGCCCCCTCCTCCGCGCCCGGGACGGGGAGCCTCGACTCCGCCGGGGAGTTCGGGCGCCTTGGCGTCGGCCCCGCCGGGAGGCCCTCCGGCCTGCTTCGCGTCGCCCGACAGCGCCCCGGCCGCGCCGCCGGCGAATCCCGCAGACGCGCCCGCCTTGGCCGCGAGAGGGGCCGCCGCCGAGCCGTTGAAGGCCTTCGCCGCCTCGCCCGCGGCGCGCGCGTCGGCGCCGGGCGCGCCCGCTCCG
>CAZURZ010000106.1:0-5844 GCA_964623465.1 uncultured Elusimicrobia bacterium | reverse complement strand
GCCAGGAAGAAGATGGACCACTTCATGCCCGAGTACTCGGTGTGGAAGCCCGAGACGAGCTCGGACTCGGCCTCGGGGATGTCGAAGGGCGTGCGGTTGGTCTCGGCGACGGACGCGATCAGGAAGATGATGAACGCGAGCTGGCCGACGACCGGGTAGAACACGTACCACTTCGGCAGGAAGCCGAACCAATAGCCGGCCTGCGCGTTCGAGATGACCTGCAGGTCGAGCGAGCCGGCGAACATCAGCACGGGCACCACGGAGAAGCCGCGGGGCAGCTCGTAGCTGACGATCTGCGCGGCGGCGCGCAGGCCGCCGAGCAGGGAGTACTTGTTGCCCGACGCCCAGCCCGCCATGACCACGCCGATCACCGAGATGCCGGCGAAGGCGAAGATGTAGAGCGTGCCGATGTCGAGGCTCGCGGCGGCCAGGTTGTCGCCGAAGAGGACCGGCGCGAAGGCGATGATGCAGGGCGCCACGACGATGGCCGGGGCCAGGGCGTGCACCCACTTGTCGGCGGCGGCGGGCGTCACGTCCTCCTTAAGAAGGAGCTTGATGCCGTCGATCGCGGTCTGCGCCCAGCCGTGGAAGTTCCAGCCCTTGGGCGAGCCGGCGTAGGTCGGGCCGACGCGGGACTGGATGTGCGCGGAGATCTTGCGCTCCCACCAGATGGCCCAGAGGCCGTTGATGAGGATCACGTGGAGGACGATGAGGACCTTGATCGCGGTCCAGACCACGTCGACCATGACGGGGCTGAGCGGGATCGGGAAGGTCTTCATGGGCCCGAACAGGAAGAACTGCTTGAAGGGCGCGCCGCCGAGGATGGCGTACACCTGGTCCCCCCACTTCGCGAGCTCGCCCACCACGATTCCGGTGGCGGCGAGGCCGAGAAGGATGCCGGCGAGCATGACCGCGCCGAGCTGGTAGCCGCGGCGCGACCAGCGGTTGACGAAGATCGTCGTCGGCCACGTGGCGAAGCGGTCCTCGAGCAGGCGGCCGTTCTTGCGGTTGAGCACGGGCTCGGGCGCGACGAACTTGGGCGGGGGCGCCGGCTTCGGAGCGGCGGGAGCGGCGGCCGCGGGGGCCCCGGCGGGGACGGCGGCCGGCGCGGGAGCGGGAGCGGGCTTGGGCGCCTCGGCCTTGGGCGCTTCAGTCGGCTTGTCGGCCGCTTTCTTCTTGTCTTCGGGCTTGTCGCTCATGTTAGCGATCCACCTCGCCGAGCACGATGTCGATCGAGCCCAGCAGCGCGATGACGTCGGAGACCTTCATGCCGACCAGCTTCTCCTGGAGCATCGCGAGATTGATGAAGGACGGCGCGTGCACGTGCATGCGGAACGGCGAGATGCCGCCGTCGGCCGCCAGGTAGATGCCGAGGTCGCCGCGGGACGCCTCGACGTTCGCGTACGCCTCGCCTGCGGCGGGCTTGGGGATCTTGGCGAAACCCGCGGCCTGGATCGGGCCCTCGGGCAGCTTCGCCAGCGCCTGCTCGATGATGCGCACCGACTGGCGCATCTCCGAGACGCGGCAGAAGTAGCGGTCCCAGCAGGAGCCTTCCTTGCCGAGCGGAACTTCGAACTCATAGTTCTCGTACCCGGAGTACGGCGCGAACTTGCGGACGTCGTAGTCGACGCCGGAGCCGCGCAGGTTCGGGCCGGAGAGCGCCCAGTTGCGCGCCTCCTCGGCCGTCACGATGCCCACGCCCTTGGTGCGGGCCATGAAGATCGGATTGTAGGTGAGCAGGGTGTCGTACTCGTCGAGGCGCGGCTTAAAGTATTCGAGGAACTCTTTCGTACGCTTCTGCCAGTCGGGGGTCGCGTCGACCATGACGCCGCCCAGGCGGATGTAGTTGTACGTCAGGCGCGCGCCGCACAGCATCTCGAAGAGGTCGAGGACCATCTCGCGCTCGCGGAACGCGTACAGGAAGGGCGTGAACGCGCCCAGGTCGATGCCGTACGTGCCGAAGAACAGCAGGTGCGAGGCGATGCGGTTCATCTCGCACATGATCACGCGCAAGGCCTCGGCGCGCGGCGGAGCCTTCACGCCGGCGAGCTTCTCGGCCGCCAGGCAGAACACGAGGTTGTTGGGCATCGCCGAGACGTAGTCCCAACGGTCGGTGAGCACGACGCAGTGGTGGTAGTTGCGGACCTCGGCGAGCTTCTCGGTGCCGCGGTGCAGGTAGCCCACGTCGGGGGTCGCCTTGACGATGACCTCGCCCTCGATGGTGAGGCCGATGCGCAGCACGCCGTGCGTGGACGGGTGCTGGGGCCCGAGGTTGATGAAGAGCTGGTCGGACTTGAGGCCGGGGACGGAGGAGGCGTCGCCGGCGGTCATCATCGTGTTACTCATCGAAGCGGTCCTTGACGTGCACGTAGTCTTTGCGCAGGGGATGTCCGACGGTGAAATCGGGGGTCAGGATCTTGGTCAGGTTCGGGTGCCCCTCGAACTTGATGCCGAGGAGGTCGAAGGTCTCGCGCTCCTGCCAGTCCGCGCTCTTGAACAGCGGCACGAGCGAGGGCACCGAGGTCCCCTCGCGCGGCTGCTCCAGGCGCACGATCACGCGCTGCTTGTCCTTGACGGACAGGAACGACCAGAGCAGGTCCATGACGGGCTTATAAGGGTAGCCGGGCGTCGCCGCGGACTCGATCTCGGGCGTCGCGCCGTCCGGGAGGAACGGGTTGAAGTTCTGCTGACGGATGAAGCCCTTCATGTCGACGGGGCCGAGCAGGTCGGTCGCGGTCAGCATGTCGAGCATGTCGTAGCCCTCGGACTTGAGCCAGGCCGCGAGAGGCAGGAGATCATTCTTCGCCGAGAGACGAATGGTGAGGTAATCCTTGACCGGAACGGCGGCTTTTTCGGCCTTGGGGAACTTCGACTGGATCTTGGAGAACAGTTCTTCGCTGGTCATGGTCAATTAACCGTTAATGTCGCGACTTCCCTTCTCCTGCTGAGGCGTCGCCAGGCCCTTCGCGAGCGACATCTTGGCGATCTTCTCCTGGAGCTTCACGACGGCGTACTGCAGCGCCTCGGGGCGCGGCGGGCAGCCGGCGATGTACACGTCGACCGGCACGATGCGGTCCACGCCCTTCACGACGGAGTAGGAGTCGTAGTAGGGGCCGCCGCAGTTCGCGCACGAGCCCATCGAGATGACGAAGCGCGGCTCGGGCATCTGGTGATAGATCTCGAGGATCGGCTCGGCCATCTTCTTGCAGACCGTGCCGGCGACGATCATCACGTCGGCCTGGCGCGGGCTGGCGCGCGGGATCACGCCCATGCGGTCGAAGTCGAGGCGGGAGGCGTAGGAGGCCATCATCTCGATGGCGCAGCAGGCGAGGCCGAAGGTCATCGGCCACATCGACTGGCGGCGGCCCAGGTCGATGAAATAGTCGGACGTCGTCAGGAGGAGTTCCCCTCCCGGCAGGCCCTTGGTGATTCCCGGCAGCTTCTCGAGGATCATCGACATGTCGCTACTCCCAGGTCAGCGCGCCCTTGCGCCAGGCGAACGCCAGGCCCAGCAGCAGGATCGCGACGAACACGCCCATCTCGACGAGCGCGATCGTGCCGAGCTCGCGCGCCGTCACCGCCCACGGGTACACGTACAGCACTTCGACGTCGAAGAGCACGAACAGCAGGGCGAAAGTATGGAAGCGGATGTTGAGCTTGACCTCGGTGGAGCCGACCGCGGGGATGCCGCACTCGTAGGTGCTCTCCTTGCGGGCGTAGGGGACGCTGGCCCGCAGGGCCTTGGCGGCGCCGAGCGTGACGGCGGCGAAGCCGACCGCGACGAGGACGAAGGCATAGACGACGGCGTAGGCGCTCATCATTGGGCTTTCCTCTGTATAAGGACCTTGAAGACTTCCCCCATCCCGTCGGGGTGGACGAGGGTCTTGAGTTTGGCGCGCTCCCGGTAGGCCGCGGCGTCGGTGCCGGCGGCGGCCTCCATCCAGGACATCAGCCCGCCGTCGATCAGGAACTTCGAGAGGGATTCGTACGACTCGAGGGCGAGCTTGGAGCGGTAGCCGGCCGAGATCACGCCTTCGAAGTCGACCGACGCGGTCAGGTCGAAGGCCCCGGGCTCGCGGGTCAGTTCGGTTTCCACCGCGTGACGGCGGAAGGCGCGGGGCGGATTCGGGGCGTCGGGCGAAAAGCGCTTGCCGTAGTCGATCGTGAGGATGAAGCCGTCCTTCAGCTTCGCGGCCGCGGCGGCGATCCAAGCCTCGGCTTCGAGCGAGACGGCGTGGCGCTGGCCTTCGAGCGGCTTCGTCTCGAGCGCGGCCGCTCGGGCGGCGAGCTCGGGCTTGGAGGGCGCCTGGAGGATTTCTTTCCCGTCCGCGTCCACGAAGACCTCGTGGAACTTGCCGTCGCGCGATTCGAGCAGGTGCACGGGCAAGGCGTCCAGCAGCTCGTTGGAGTAGAGGACGCCGGAGAATGCGTTCAAATGGTCGATCGAGGTGTAGGCGGCGACCGGGAGCCCGAAGGCGGTGACGCGGCGGACCGCGCTGGTCAGGTCCTTGCGGTTGCGCTCGACGAGGACGATGGAGACGCGGGCCGCGAGCGCGGGGTGCTTCTCGCGCAGGCGGCGCGCGACCTGGCAGGCCAAGGTCCCGTCGCCGCACCCGGCCTCGACGAGAAAGAGAGGGCCCTCCTTCTGGAGCTTCGCGACGCGCTCGAGAAGGAGGGCCAACCGGTCCGAGAGCACTGAGCCGAAGGCGCCGTGCAGCTCGGGAGCCGTGTAGAAATCCGCGGTTTTTTCGCGGACGGAATAAAAGCCCCGTTCAGGGTCGTATAGCGCGGACTCCATGAAGTCCCTGAACGGGCGCATCGCCGGTCCTTAGGCGAGGTCTTCGGCGCCGAGGGTCTTCTTCTTGTTTTCGGCCTGGACCTTGGCGACGGCGGCCTTCACGGCGGCCTCGACCTTGCCCGAGAGGGCGTCCAGGAAATCGCCGCCGGTGCGCAGACCGGCGTCCTTCACGAGCTTCTTGACCTTGCTGGCGACCACGAGAGCTTCGGCCATGTCGGTGTTCCTCCGCTCGCGGCTTGGCGTGCCCGCGAAGCAAGCGGATTTAAACAGAAATGCGACGGCCGGACATTGATCTGGATCAATGTCCGGCCGTCTTACAGAACTTGGCGCCGGGAAGGATCGAACTTCCGACATGGCGCTTATGAAACGCCCGCTCTACCACTGAGCTACGGCGCCGGAAGGCGGACATTGTAGCACATTCGGCGTCAGACCACCCACTTACCGCTTTTTACTAAGCGACAATCGTGCAGAAAGTGGGAAGCGGGAGGTCTGACGCCATTCAAATTGTGTAGTATCTGGACATGGCCAAGAAGAGCTCCCCGGCGAAGAAGATCACCGTCGTCATCGCGGACGACCAGACATTGTTCCGCGAGGGCATCAAGGATCTCCTCGAGAACGAGAAGAACATCACCGTCATCGCCGAGGCGGCCGACGGACGCGAGGCGCTGCGCCTGGTCAAGAAGCTCAAGCCCAACGTCATTCTTCTCGACATCAAGCTCCCCCACATGGACGGCATCGAGGCCACCCGGCAGATCCACAAGGACTGCCCCAGCACCAACGTCCTGATCCTGTCGTCCTATGAGGACGAGGCCCACGTGATGGAGGCCATCCAGGCCGGGGCGAACGGCTATCTCTCCAAAATGCTGCCGGCCGCCGAGCTCGTCAACGCGCTCAAGACTTTCGCCAATCAGGGCGTCATGATCCCGCAGCCGGTGATGAGCAAGCTGATCGACGGGCTGCGCACGATGGGCTCCGCCAGCTCCGAGGCCTCGCTCGTGGCGCTGACCAAGACCGAGATCAAGGTCCTCTCCAACCTCGGCCAGGGC
>CAZURZ010000105.1:0-5860 GCA_964623465.1 uncultured Elusimicrobia bacterium | reverse complement strand
GTGATGTAGAAGCCCGAGCCCTTGAAGAGCAGTGCCGCGCCGGTGCCGATGAGGCGCTCGACCCGCTTCTTCCCGCACTTGGGACAGGCCTTGACGGGGGCGGCCGTCATGGACTGGAAGAGCTCGAAGGCGTGCTTGCAGGCCTTGCACTTGTACTCGTAGGTGGGCATGGGGAAAGGCCAGGGGGCTCAGGAGCCCGGCGCGGCGGAGGCGACGGCGACCTGGGCGGGGCGGACGACGCGGTCGTTGACGGTGTAGCCCAGCCGCAGGAGCGCGGACACATGCCCGGCGGGGACCCCGTCGGCGGGCTGATGGGTGACGGCCTCGTGGCGCGTGGGGTCGAAGGGCTCGCCCGGCGCGGGCTTGATGAGCCCCACGCCGTGGAGCGTGAGGGCGTTGAGCAGTTCCTCCTTGATCATGGTGACGCCGGAGATGATCGCGGCCGCGGTGGTCTTGTCGGGGTCCTGGCCCAGGGCCATGTCGAAGTGATCGACGACGGACATGACGCTGCCGAGCACGCCGCGAACGGCCTGCTCGCGGGCCTGCTGCTCGTTGGTGGAGGCCCGCCGCTGGTAGTTCTGGAAGTCGGCCAGGGCCCGCTTGTGGGCATCAAGGGCCTCGTCACGCTCCGCCGACAGGCGGGCAATCTGCTGATCGAGCTGCTCGATGAGGGCCTGCGTTTCGTCCACATCCGGCGGAGGGGGGGTGCCGGAGGGCTCGCCCGCGGGACCCGGGGCTCGCTGGGGGTCGTCAGGATTGTTCTTGGAGCGGAAGGGCATCATGATGGAGCGTGCCGGATGGTTGGCGGTCCGTGGGATTCAAGGTGCAATCGCGGTGCCAGGCGTGCGGGGTCACCCGCCGAGGGCGTCCTTGACCTTCTTCCAGATCCCCTCGCTTTCGGGTGAGACGGACTGGTTGTCGGTCGCGGCGTAGTCGCGCAGGAGCTTCTCCTGTTCCTTGGTGAGCCGCTTGGGGATATCGATCTTGACGCCGACGACCAGGTCGCCGCGCGAGCCGCCGCGGAGGTCGGGCAGGCCCTGCTTGGCGATCCGCAGGAGCGTGCCGTGCTGGGTGCCGCGGGGGATGTGGAGGGTCTCGCGCTCGCCGTCAAGGGTGGGGATCTTGACATCGCCGCCGAGGGCCGCGAGGGCGAAGGCGACGGGGAGTTCCAGGAGCAGGTCGGAGTTGTGGCGCTGGAAGAGATCGTGCTCGCGGACGCGGATGACCACGTGCAGGTCGCCGTGAATGCCCGCACCGCCGGGCGACTCATCGGGGGATGGGGGCTCGCCCTCACCCTTGACACGGACGGCCTGGCCGTCGCTGACGCCGGCGGGGATCCGGACGGAGATGGTGCGGGCCTTGGGGACGCGGCCTTTGCCGCGGCAGGTGGGGCAGAACTCCTTGATGACCTGGCCGCGGCCGCTGCAGGCGGGGCAGGCCTCCACCATGCGGAACATGCCGCCCAGGCCGGTCCTCTGGACCTTGCCGTGCCCGCCGCAGTGCGGGCAGGAGACGGGCTTGGACCCGGGCTTGGCGCCCGAGCCGGTGCACTTGTCGCAGATATCCAGGCGCGTGAAGTCGACCTCGCGCTCGCAGCCGGCCAGGACGTCCTCGAGGGTGATGGAGACCTCGGTCTCGAGGTCGTAGCCGCGGGCAGGTCCCCGGGCGCGCCGCCCGCCCCCGCCGCCGAAGGGGCCGCCCCCGGCGAAAATGTCGTTGAACATCGAGAAGATGTCCTCGGCATTCATGCGGGAGAAGTCGTGGCCTGCGGGGCCGCCCGCGCCGCGCAGGCCCTCGCGCCCGTACTGGTCATAGATCTTGCGCTTCTGGGCGTCGGAGAGGACTTCGTAGGCCTCGGCGGCCTCCTTGAAGGCCTTCTCGGCCTCGGCATCACCGGGGTTGCGGTCGGGGTGGTGCTTCATCGCCGCGCGGCGATAGGCGCGCTTGATCTCCTCCGCGTCGGACTTCTTGTCGACGCCGAGGATCTCGTAGTAGTCGCGGGTGGAAGGCATGGGGACTCACCACCGAGACACTGAGGCACTGAGGGGACACCGAGAAGAGAGAGGGTTCGAACGGGGACGGGGACTCACCACCGAGACACAGAGGCACTGAGGGGGCACCGAGAGGACAGGAGGGTTCGAACGGGAGCGGGGACGGGGAGGGAACTTCGAGTGAATGGAGAGCTAGAGGACGCGACGGCGAATGCCGTCCTTGAGGACCGGGACGCAGAAGTTGATGAGCAGCCCGACGCGCTTGCCGGAGAGTTTGAGGTAGGTGAGGAGTTGGGCTTCGTGAATGGGGAGAATCGCTTCGATGGCCTTGATCTCGAGGACGACCTGATTGTTGACGATCATGTCGATTCGATAGGCCGGCCTGATGGTGTGCCCCATGAACTCGATGGGCAATTCGATCTGCCGCTGGACCTCGTGCCCGCGAGATCGGAGCGCGATGGTGAGGCATTCTTCGTAGGCGGATTCGAGCAAGCCTGGGCCCAGGGCCTTATGGACTTCGATCGCCGCGCCGATGATCGATTCGGTCAGCGCGTCATGGCCATCGACGTTTGTATGCATTCCTGATCCAGCCATTCTCGAATCGAGCCGCCGGGAGTTCAACCCGGCGGCTCGGAGTATCACCTCGGTGTCACCTCAGTGCCTCGGTGCCTCGGTGGTGAGGTTCATCACGCCACTGCGCCGGCGGCGGGCTGGGTGTCTTCCTTGAGTTCGCAGACCATGACCTTGGTGGTGAGCATGAGGCCTGCGACGCTCGCGGCGTTGAGGAGGGCGGTCCTGGGGACCGTCGCCGCGTCGATGATGCCGGCCTTGACCAGGTCGGTGTACTCGTGCGTCTGGGCGTTGAAGCCGAAGCCGCCGGTGCCCTCCTTGACCTTCTCGACGACGATGTCGCCGTCGTGCCCGGAGTTGATGGCGATCTGCTTGAGGCAGGACTCGACGGCCACGGCGACGATCTGGTACCCGATCCTCTCATCGTCATTCCGGGCCTTCTTCGCCGCGGCGAGGATGGCCTCCTGCGTGCGGATCAGCGCGACCCCGCCGCCGGGGACGTAGCCGGACTTGGCGGCATGACGGGTGGAGTTGAGGGCGTCGTCCACGGCGTCCTTCTTCTCCTTCATGGCGACCTCGGTGGCGCCGCCGACGTTGATGATGGCGACGCCGCCGGTGAGCTTGGCGAGCCGCTCCATGAACTTCTCGCGGTCGTAATCGCTGGTGGACTTGTCGTGCTGGCTCTTGATCTGGGCGGCGCGGGCGTTGATGTCGGCCTTCTTGCCGGCGCCCTCGATCACGGTGGTCTCGTCCTTGTTCACGACGATCTTCTTGGCGCGCCCGAGTTCGCTCAGCTCGATCGATTCGAGGGAGCGGCCCAGATCCTCGCTGAAGAACGTGCCGCCGGTGAGGACGGCGATATCGCCCATGATGGCCTTGCGGCGGTCGCCGAAGCCCGGGGCCTTGACGGCGCAGACCTTGAGGACGCCGCGGAGGCGGTTGACGACCAGGGCCGCGAGGGCCTCGCTCTCGACCTCTTCGGCGACGACCAGGAGGGGCTTGCCGGTGGTGGCGACCTTGTTGAGGAAGGGGAGGAAGTCGGCGAGGTTGGCGATCTTCTTCTCGTAGAGGAGGACGTAGCAATCCTCCAGCACGCACTCGGCGGTCTTGGGATCGGTCATGAAGTAGGGGGAGATGTAGCCCTTGTCGAAGGCCATGCCCTCGACGTATTCGAGGCTGGTCTCGGCGGCCTTGCCCTCCTCGACCTCGACCACGCCCTCGGCGCCGACCTTCTCGATCGCCTCGGCGATGAGCTGGCCGATCTGGGCGTCGTGCGACGCGGAGACGGTGGCGACCTTCACGTAGTCGGCCTTGCCCCGGCACTTGACGGCCATCTTCTCGATGGCCTCCGCAGCGACCTGGGCGGCGGCGTTGATGCCGCGCTGGATGGCGACGGAATTGGCCCCGGCGGTGACGTGGCGCAGGCCCTCGAGGTAGATCGCCTCGGCGAGGACGGTGGCGGCGGTGGTGCCGTCGCCGGCCTCGTCATTGGTCTTCTTGGCGACCTCGGTAACCATCTTGGCGCCCATCGACTCGAAGGGCTCGGGGAGCGTGATCTCCTTGGAGACGGAGACACCGTCGTTGGAGATCGAAGGTCCGCCGTAGGACTTCTGGATGGCCACGTGACGGGCGGAGGGGCCCATGGTGACCTTGACGGCGCGGGCGAGCTGGACGACACCCTTCTTCATCTCAAGGAGGGCGGCGTCGTCGAACATGAGTTGTTTGGCAGACATGGGGATTCCTTTGAGACTCAGCGGCAAGACGGGAAAGCGACGGAGCGACGGAGCGACGGAGGTGAGGACAGACCGGGCGGCCGGAGCATCCGCGACGCGCGACCCTTCGTCGCTTCGTGGCTTCGTCGCTCCGTCGCTTTCCTGATCAGCCTTCGATCACGCCGAGGAGTTCGGACTCCTTGATGATCAGGTGCTTTTCGCCCTTGAGTTCGACCTCGGAGCCGGCGTACTTGCCGTAGACGACGGTGGCGCCGACCTTGACGGACATTTCGGCGCGCTTGCCGTTTTCGAGGCGCTTGCCGGGGCCGGCGGCGACGACCTTGCCGCGGACGGGCTTCTCCTTGGCCGACTCGGGGAGGAAGATGCCCGAGGCGGTCTTGGTCTCGGCTTCGATGGGCTTGACAAGGACGCGGTCTTCGAGGGGCTTGATGGACATGGTTCAGATCTCCAGATGCCAGATGGCCAATGGCCAAATCAGACGGGGAGGGGAAGACGCGAGACTCCGGTCGTAACGTGAGTCTCGCTGGGACGAGCCGGTGAGGGGATCAGACCTTCGGGCGGACGCTGGTGGGGAGCGATGCTCCGCCGCCACCGGCGCCCTTCCGGAGGTTGTGACCCTTTTGGGAGGGATCGAAGTGCTTGCCGGGACCGCCGGACTTGGCGTCGGTCTTGTCGGCATCGGCTGGCGCGATGAGGGGCTTGGCGGCGGGCTTGGTGAAGCCCGAGCCGGAGCCGCTGAGGTTCTTGAAGAGGTCTCTGGGTGTGGCCATGTGTGGACTCCTGATCGAGAGCGTTGTTTGTTGCGGGCTCAGAACCCCATGCCGCCCATGCCGCCCATGCCACCCATTCCGCCCATGCCACCCATGCCCGGCATCCCGCCGCCGTGGCCATGGCCGTGCGAGTGGTCGTGGTCGTCCTTGTCCTGCGCCACGTCGGTGATGGTGCAGTCGCTGGTGAGAAGGATGGTCGCGACGCTCGCGGCGTTCACAAGCGCGGTGCGGTCGACCTTGGCGGGGGTGAGGACGCCCTGCTTGAGCAGGTCGCCGTACTCGCCGGTCAGGGCGTTGTAGCCAAAGGACGCCCCGGCCTTGCCGTCGCCGCCCTCGATGACCTTGGCGACGACGACCGTCCCCTTGTCACCGGCGTTGTCGGCGATGGTGGCCAGAGGCACCGTCAGGGCGCAATAGACGGTGTCCATGCCCGCGGCGATGTCGTACTTGAACTGGCCGACGTCCTCGGCGGTCACATCGCCGTCGGTGGTGGCCTTCTTGCTGTAGACGACGCGCCACTCCGGGAGGCTCTCGATGGCCTTGCGGGCGCGGACGAAGGAGATGCCGCCGCCGGGGACCACGCCCTCGGCGACCGCAGCGCGGGTGGCATGGAGGGCGTCCTCGACGCGGGCCTTCTTCTCCTTGAGCTCAGCCTCGCTGGCGGCGCCGACCTTGATCTGGGCCACGCCGCCGGAGAGCTTGGCGAGCCGCTCCTGGAGCTTCTCGCGGTCGTAGTCGGAGGTGGTGATCTCGATCTCCTGGCGGATCTGCTCGATGCGGGCCTGGATGGCCTTGG
>CAZURZ010000104.1:0-6092 GCA_964623465.1 uncultured Elusimicrobia bacterium | reverse complement strand
CTCGGGCAGCGGGTAGGTTCCCTCCTGCTCGATCGGGTTCTGCGTGGCCAGCACCAGGAACGGGTCGGGCAGCGCGTGCGTCGTCGGGCCGACCGTGACCTGGCGCTCCTGCATCGCTTCGAGCAGGGCGCTCTGCACCTTCGCCGGCGCGCGGTTGATCTCGTCGGCGAGGACGAGGTTCGCGAACACGGGGCCCAGGCGCGGCTTGAATTCCCCCGACTTCGGATCGAGGATCAAGGTTCCGGTGAGGTCCGCGGGGAGCAGGTCGGGCGTGAACTGGATGCGCGCGAACGACGCCGCGACGCAGCGGGCGAGCGTCTTGATCGTCAGGGTCTTGGCGAGGCCCGGCACGCCCTCGAGCAGGACGTGGCCGCCGGCCACGAGGGCGGCGAGCACGCGGTCGAGGACTTCCTCCTGGCCGACGATGACCTTGCCGATCTCGCGCTTGAGGTCCTGCACGAACAGGCTCTCCTCGGCGACCTTCTTGTTGAGTTCCTTGATACCGGTCAGTTCCATAGGGATTCTCCTAGCGTCGGGCGGCCGCTCGGCGCACGGCTTCTTCGTAGTCGGACTTGAGCTTGTCGGCGAGCGCCTTGAAGTCGGCCTTGCGCTTGTCCTGGAAGCGGCCCAGGGTCTTGAGCGCCTCGATGCGGACGTCGGGCTCGGCGTCCTTGAGCAGGGCCGTCACCCACACCACCACCGACGGATCGCCGATGTCGCCGAGCGCCTTGAGGGAGGCCATGCGCACCTGCGGATCCGTGTCGTTGAGGCCGCGCACCAGCGCGCCGAGCCGCGACAGGTCCTCGCGGCCTTTGAACAGTCCGACGACCTTCATCCGGACTTCGGGGTCCGGGTCTTCCGAGAGCATCTTCTCGAGGATGGGGCCGAGCTGGGGATCGCGGATGTTGAAGAGCAGCTGGATCGCCGCCCAGCGCACGGAGGAGTCCGCGTCCTGCAGGGAGAGGCGCACCTTCTTGATCTCGTCTTCGGAGAAGACCGGCCCGGGCTGCTGCATGAGCGCGGGCGGCGGCGGCGGGGCCATGGGCGTCCGCTCGGGACGCCGGTGGTCCCAGACGAGAAACGCGGCCGCGCCGAAGAACACGACCAGCATCAGGAGGCGGTTCATGCTACTTCTTCCGCGCCGCCTCGGCCGCGGCCGCCTTTTCCTGCTCGTAGCGTTGGCGCGCCGCCTCGATCTCGGCCTGCTTCTTGTCCTGCAGGGTGTTGAGCGTCTTCAAGGCTTGAAGCCGGACCGCTTCCTCCTGGTCCTTGATCGGGCCCGCGGCGATGTCCCCCGCGACGGAGTAATCGCCGATCTTCTCGAGCGCCTTCAGCGCGGCCAGGCGCACCTCGGCCTCCTGATCCTTCATCGCCCAGACCAGGTTGTCGAGCACGTCCTCGCCGCGGCGCGTCGACAGGAGCTCGGCCGCCTTGATGCGGATCGCGGGGTCCAGGTCCTTGCGCAGCATGTGGAAGAGGACCGGCATGGCCTGAGGCGACTTCATCTTGTCGAGCAGGAGCACGGCTTCCCAGCGCACGCTCGGGTCCTGGTCCTCGGCCGATTTCAGGATCTTGGCCTGCTCGGCCTCGTTGATGACGGGCGCGGGCTCGGACAGGATCGCGGGCGGCGGGGGCGGCGGGGGCGGCGGAGGCACGGGCTTGAACTCCTTGTACGCCATGAAGCCGGCGGCGGCGATGAGGACGACGAGCGCGATGTATTTCATGATCGGGACACCTCCGGCACGGGGCCTTGGGAGTTCGACAGCTGGAGCGGGCGGCGGCGGATCTCGATGCCGGCAGGCCCGGGCGCGGCGGAAATCGTCTCGGGCGGGGTCAGCCGGACCCATTCCCCCCCGTCGACGCCCTCGCTGGCGAGGATGAAGCGGCCCTCCCGCGTGGCGTAGCTCATCACCGACCAGGGCTGATCGGGGTGGCAGACGCCGTGGGTCGCGAGCCCCTTCGAGGCCGCGTGGCACACGGCGTGGATTCCCGCTCCGTTCGAGGCGATGGCGTTGAGACTCGAGTAGGGAGCCTGGAGTTCCGGGTGGGCGGCGCGCGCGCCGTTCTCCCACAGGCGCCAGTTCTCGCGCACGCAGGCCTCGAAGGCGGCGCCCGGATCGCCGGCGGCGTCGAGGTGCTTCAGGAACTGTTGAAAGTAGACTTCGCTGTCGCTGTCGGTCTTGAGCCGGGCGCGGCGCGGGCCGAGCTCGGCCGCCACTTCGCGGTGGATGAACAGGGTGCCGTTGTGCGCGAAAACCCACCCCTCGTCCTCGAAGGGATGCGCGCGCGCGTCGTCGACGCCGATGCCCTTCGAGGCCGCGCGGATGTGGCCGAGCACGACGCCCGATTCGGCGGATCCGGCGGCCTCCGTGAAGCGGCGGGCTTCCCGCGGGGCGGGCGCGCCGCTCTTGACCACCCGAGCCTTGCCGGCGCCGTCAAACCAGGCCAGTCCCCAGCCGTCGGCCTGCGGATTGGCGGGGTCGAGGTCGGCCTGGCGCAGAAGAGAGTACTCCGAGTCCACGAGGAAATCGCGGGCGGACGAGGGCGCCGGAGCGACCTGCGCGAATAGGCGGCACATGGCGGAATTCTACGTCTTTTTGAGGACTTTCAGCCGGCTGAGCCGGCGCCTTTGGAGAGATCCTCGAGTATCGCCAGGGCCTTGTCGGTATTCTGGGCGGCGATGAGGATGCGGGACGTCTTGGCGCCCGCGACGGAGGTGCCGTATACCGTCGTGATGTTGATCTTGCCCTCGGCCAGCGCGGCGGCGATCCGCATGAGCTCGCCGGGCTTGTCGTCCACTTCGACCGAGAGTATGTGGGTCTCCACGCTGGAGAAGCCGGCTTGCGAGAGGATGGACGAGACGCCGGAGTCGTTCTCCAGCGCGATGCGCACGAGACCGGAGTCGTCGCGCACCTCCGAGGCGATGCCGAGGATGTTGACGCCCTTCTCCGAGAACAAAGCCGCGAGGCGCGTGAGCGCCCCCGGCTTGTTCGGCATGAAAACGCTGTACTGCTTGATCTTGTGGACCTTCACAGGCCCAATAGTAGCGTTTCCCCCTTGAGCTTCGCAACGCCGGCCTTGGCCTTCTCGAGGCCCTCGCGTTTGAACGGGCCGCCGACCTCCTGATAGGCGCCGTCGCCCTGCAGGTAGTACAGGCCCTTGCCCTGCGAGTCCTTGATCGCCGTCTGGATGCGCCAGGCGAGCTGGGCCGTCATCGCGGCGACCGGATCCTCGGCCGTGCCGACGTTGACGATGCTCGTGTCGGGCACCGAGGCGCTCATCGTGAAGTGGTAGCCCCACGCGACCTCGACGAGCAGCGGCTCCACGGTGACCGCGGTCAGGTACTTGCCTTTCCCCTGGTAGGAGCCGCCGGCCGTGCGCAGCACCTGGTAGCGCAGGTTGATCACCTGGCCGCCGTAGGCGTTCTTGGCCGTGAGCTGGTAGATCGTGCCCTTCGGCCTCTGCCAGCCCGCCATCGACGACCAGCCCTTCACGCCCTCCGGAAGCGCGGTGGCGTACTGCGTGCGCACGTCGACGACGGGCTTGTTGTCGTCGATGATCTTCCATATCTTCTGCCCGAGGTTGATGATGGAGTCGAGGATGACGGTCGGATCCTCCCCGCCGCCGCCCTCGAGCGGCTCGACCTCGGCCGGGGACACGGCCGGCCCGAGCTTGACGATCTCGATCGAACTCTCGTCGATCGTGAACGCCCCGGGGTCCTTCTGGGCGGCCTTGATTTCCTTCAGGGAGAACTGCGCGGCGGCGGGAACGGACAGAGACAGGGCGGCGGCAAGGACGAGGGATGCTCGGCGATACATCGACACCTCCGGCGGGACTTTAGGGGTTCGGTCCTAACGACCCGGAGAGTATGCCGCGAAGGGCCTACCCCGGCGAGGGCCCGAGGGCCCAGCCGATGATGGGCCCTAAGGCCTATGCGTTATTTCTTCGCCGCGCGGGCGCGCAGCTTGCGGTCGACGAAGTAGCCCGCCGTCGGCAGGCTCAGGGCCACCGCCAGGTGCAGGATGAACTTGCCGAGGATGCCCAGCGAGGCCATGAAGGCGCCGACGGCCGGGATCATCGTCAGCGTGCTCAGCAGAAGCGCCGCCGCGATCACGCCGACCAGGACGCCGACGAAGCCTCCGGCCGCCTGGGCGCCCGGGACGTCGGCGACGAGCTTGAGGTTCTCGGGCTTGGTCGCGTTCGCCAGCTTGCGCTGGATGAAGAACACCGCCGCGCCGAGCGGGATCAGGGCCGCCGCGATGTACGGGAACGGGTTGAACGACGCGATGTCGCCGAACAGCGGCTTGAGCGCGAGCATCAGCACGATCGACAGCGCCGTCATCGCCGAGCCGGAGAACGCGATCGCCTTCTGGACCTTGCCGGCGTCGGAGGGCAGGCGGTCCTGGAAGTAGGAGTTCAGCTTGATCGAGGCCGCGACCTGCATGAAGCCGAACGGGATCAGCGCGGCGGCGAGCACCGTGCTCGGCACCCAGTTGACGTCCATGAACATCACCGGCGCGAAGGGCAGGACGAGGTTGAAGGCCATCACGCCGAGCAGGCCGAGCGCGGGGATGCCGAGCAAGGTCCAGCGCAGCATCGACGCGCGCTCCGCGGCGGCGAGCTCCGCGGGGCTCTTGCCGGCGTTCTTCTTCTTGTCGCGGCGCTCGAGGATCAGGAAGGTCGCGGCGAGGATCAGGCCGCCGAGGCTGAACATGCCGACGAGGTTGCCCTGCACGGCCGCCATGCCGGCGGAGCCCGCGACGAGCTTGCCGTAGCCGGGCGTGATGAGGCGGTAGATCAGCACGTTCATCAGGTCGAAGATGACCGCGCCGCCGAGCGAGTACTTGAGGACGGGGTTCTTGAAGACGAACTCCTTGCCCTCCTCCATGTTGTTGAAGATCTGCTTGAAGGCGTCCTTGACGCGCTGCCACATGCCCGCTTTCGGAGTCTCGGGGGCCGCGGGGTCCGCCTGGGGCGTCGCGGCCCGGTCCGCGGAGGCGACCGCGTTCTCGATGCGCTTGGCGGCCGACCACGGGATGATCTTGAGCATCAGGAACATCATGAGGCCGAGCAGGATCGTGGCCGGGTACAGGGCCGTGATCCAGCTCGCGCCGAGGGAGACGACCAGCGCGCCGAGCAGCATCGGGGCCGGCACGGCGACGATCTCGGCCAGCAGCTGCCACCACGTGCGGAACTTCTGCTGGGAGACGCCCTGCTGCTGGAGCAGGAACTTGCGCAAGGTGCCCTCGGCCGTCGCGGCGACGCCGGTGACGGCGCCGTTGAGCAGATAGAACGCGAACATCATCGGCAGAGCCATGTGTCCGGTGCCGAGCAGGAAGACCATCGTCGCCAGGGAGACGGCGCGCAGGGTATGAGCCGCGTAGAAGGTCTTCGTCAGGCCGAACTTGGAGCTGAAGAACTGCGCGAGCTGCTGGCCGACCATGCTGCCGATGCTCGCGAAGATCGCGACCTGGGCCAGGATCGAGAAGTCGCCGAAGGCGTCCTCGGTGAGCTGGGCCATCGCGGCGCCCTGCGCCTCGAGGCCGAGCTGCATGACGAGCATGCCGCCGATGAGGCCCATGACGACCGCGCCGAGGCCGAACCAGCCTTTCTTGCCGGAGGGGCCCTTGGGGTCGCCGGGCGGCGTGGGCGGCTCGTTGGGCGCGCCGGACTGAGGGCGCGAGGCGTCGGTGGAGGAAGGCTCGAGCTCGGAGGCGTGAGCGGCCGAGGTCTTGCCGGCGACGAGGGCGGCGGGCGCGGCCGGGAGGGTCTGCGCGGACTTGCCCGTGAAGGCGGCGCGCACCCCGGCGCCCACGGACGCCGCGCGCTCGGCGGCGCGCGAGACGAAGCCCGAGAGGCCGGTCTTCGGCCCGGCGCGGGCCGGCGCCGCGGCGGCCTCGGGCCGTTCGGCGGGATCGTCGTTGGAGACCGCGGCGGCGCGCGCGGGCGCCAGCGCGGACGGTACGGCGAGGGCGCGCGCGGCCTCGCCGGCGGGCGCGGCGCGCAGCGGAGCGTGAGCGGACGGCGCGGCCACCTGCGCGGCCGGCGCCGAGATGGACGCGGCGGCCGGCGCGGCGGGCGGTGCGCCGAGC
>CAZURZ010000103.1:0-6143 GCA_964623465.1 uncultured Elusimicrobia bacterium | reverse complement strand
ACGAAGGTGGACGGCGTGTACGACGCCGACCCGAAGAAGGTCAAGGGCGCGAAGAAGTTCGACAAGCTCACCTTCATGGACTCCATCAAGCAGCGCCTCAAGGTCATGGACACCACGGCCCTGACGCTGTGCATGGAGAACCGCATGCCCGTCGTCGTTTTCGACCTCGCGGTGAAGGGCAACATCGCCCGCGCGGTCGCCGGCCAGAAGGTCGGAACCCTGATCGCCACGGAGTAAGACCATGTCCAGCGACGCCGTCGTCACCCAGATGGAAGGCGCGATGAAGGAGCGCATGGCGCGCCTCGCCAAGGACCTCTCTGTCGTGCGCACCGGCCGCGCGAACCCGATGATGCTCGAGTCGATCAAGGTCGAGGCCTACGGCTCCCTCGTTCCCCTCAAGCAGGTCGGCGCGGTCTCGGTCCCCGAGGCCCGCACCCTCGAGATCCGGCCCTGGGATCCCTCCACTCTCCAGGACATCGAAAAGGCTCTCCAGAAGGCCGATCTCGGCGCCATGCCGCAGAACGACGGCAAGCTCATCCGCCTCTCGCTCCCGATGATGACCGAGGAGCGCCGCAAAGACCTCGTGAAGATGATCAAGAAGATGGGCGAGGAGTTCAAGGTCGGCGTGCGCAACGACCGCCAGGACGGCCTGAACAAGCTCAAGAAGTCCTTCCAGGCGAAGGAGATCACCGAGGACGCGCTGCGCCTGCTCGAGGCTCGCGTGCAGAAGCTCACGGACTCCTTCACCAAGCAGATCGACGACTCGATCGTCGCCAAAGAGAAGGAAATCACCACCATCTAGACGCCCTATGGCGCTGGATCCCGCGAAGCTCCCCCGCCACGTCGCCGTCATCATGGACGGCAACGGCCGCTGGGCCGCCAAGCGCGGGCTTCCCCGCGTCGCGGGCCACAAGGCGGGCGTCGACTCGGTCCGCGCCGTCGTCCGCGCGGCCGGCGAGCTCGGCATCAAGACGCTCACCCTCTACTCCTTCTCGACGGAGAACTGGCTGCGTCCCGCCGAAGAGGTCGACGCGCTGATGAAGCTGCTCTCCTGGGCGCTGGACAAGGAGACGCTCGAGCTCGACAAGAACAACGTGAGGCTCTCCGCCATCGGCCGTCTCGACGCGCTCCCCGCCGCGGTGCGCTCGGAGCTCGACGGCGCGATCGAGGAGCTCTCCGAGAACACGGGGCTGAACCTGGTCCTCGCGCTCAATTACGGCGGCCGCCAGGAAATCCTCGACGCGGCCAACCGGGCGCTCGCCGACGGGGCGAAGACGCTCGACGAGAAGGCGATCGCTCAGAACCTCTATACCGCGGACATGCCCGAGCTCGACCTCATGATCCGCACGTCGGGCGAAATGCGCATCTCAAACTTCCTGCTCTGGCAGGCGGCGTACGCGGAGCTGCACATCACCGACGTGCTCTGGCCGGACTTCCGCAAGGAGCACCTGCTCGCCGCGCTCGAGGACTACCAGAAGCGCGACCGCCGCTTCGGCGGGCTCTCCGCCAAGTGAAGGGCGGCCGGGCGAAGTCCTGGTTGTTCTGGGCCCTGGCCCTGACGATTCCGCTGTTCTGGGCCGTGTATTATCTCTTGCCGCGTCGCGGCGCCGAGCTGGTCCCGGGCCGCTAGGCTATTTTGTAGAATCCCCCCATGCTCCTCCCGCGCGTGCTGACCGCGCTCGTCGGCATTCCGCTCATGCTCTGGCTCGTCCACGCCGGCGGCCTGGCCTACGGCCTGTTCGTCACCGGGATCGCGACCCTGTGCTGCTACGAGTACGCGTTGATGCTGCGCCTGGGCGGCCGCCCGGTCCAGCTCGTGCCGACGATCGTCATCGGCGCCGCTCTGGCCGCCTGCGCCGCGCTCGGGGGCCCCTTGGCGCCGGCTCTGGCCGGCGGCGCGGCCTTGTCCGTCCTCGTCGAGATGGCCGCCAAGACGCACTCGCTCGACCGCGTCGCGCTCACCCTCTTCGGCGCCGTGTTCGCGGGCTGGATGCCCGCCCACCTCGCCCTCATCCGGGACCTGCGTCCACATGGCGAGGCCTTCGCCTTCCTGACCTTCGCGGCCGTCTGGACGATGGATTCCGCGGCCTATTTCGCCGGGCGAGGCCTCGGCCGCAACGCCCTGGCGCCCGTTCTCTCGCCCAAAAAGACCTGGGAGGGAGCGGCGGCCGGCTTCGCGGCGGCGGTGATCGTGGCGCTGATTTTTCAGAAGACGTCCTTGCGTGACGCGCTCTCGCCGCTCCAGGCCGCCTTGATCGGCGCCCTGATCGGCGTCGCCGGCCAGATGTCCGACGTGGCCGAATCGATGATCAAGCGCGACGCCGGCGCGAAGGACTCCGGCGCCCTGCTTCCCGGTCACGGCGGCGTATTCGACCGTTTCGACTCCTACATCCTCTGCGCGCCCGCCGTGTACTGGGCCCTCACGCTCAAATGAAGAAGGTCGCGATCCTCGGCTCCACCGGCTCCATCGGCGTCAACGCGCTCAACGTCATCCGCGAGATGCCGGAGACCCTCTCCGTCTTCGGCCTCTCCGCCCACTCCAACGCCGAGCTCGTCGCGTCCCAGGCCAAGGAGTTCGGCGCCAAGGCCGTCACGATGTTCGAGCCGAAGGCCGCCGCCGATCTCAAGACCCGCCTCAACGGCGCGGCGAAGCACTTCGCGCCCGGCGTCGAGGGCCTGTGCGAACTCGCCGCCCATCCCGAGGTCGACGTGGTGCTGACCTCCGTCGTCGGCGGCGTCGGCTTCGCCCCCCTGCTGGCCGCGATCCGCGCCGGCAAGATCGTCGCGCTCGCCAACAAGGAACCGATGGTGATGGCCGGCGCGCAGTTCATGAAGGAGGCGGAGCGCTGGGGCGCCAAGATCGTGCCCGTGGATTCCGAGCCCTCCGCCATCTTCCAGTGCGTGCAGGGCCTCAACCCCGATCCGCGCGCGGCCGCCCCGCTCAAGACGATCAAGCGCGTGATCCTCACCGCTTCCGGGGGCGCCTTCGCCAAGTTCACCGGCGATCTCGCGACCGTCACGCCCGAGATGGCGCTCAAGCACCCGACGTGGAAGATGGGCAAGAAGATCACGATCGACTGCGCCACCCTCATGAACAAGGGCTTCGAGCTCATCGAGATCATGAACCTGTTCAGCTTGAAGCGCGAGCAGGTCGAAATCGTCATCCACCCCCAGTCCATCTTCCATTCCGGCGTCGAGTTCTCCGACGGCTCCGTCCTGGCCCAGATGGGCGTGCCCGACATGAAGCTCCCCATCCAGTACGGCATGACCTTCCCGGAACGCGCCGGCCGCGTCATCGAGCCTCTCGACCTGGTGAAGGCGGGCACGCTCGAGTTCCGCGCCCCCGACTTCTCCCGCTTCCCCTGCCTCGCGCTCGCCCGCGAGGCGGCCAAGACCGGAGGCGGCATGCCCGCGGTCCTCAACGCGGCCGACGAGATCGCCGTCGAGTCCTTCTTAATGAAACGGATCAAGTTTACCGACATCGCCCGCGTCGTCGAGCGCACGATGGCCGCCTACGCGCCCAGCGGCGGCCTGCCCGGCTTTCAAGAGGTCGTCGAGATCGACGCGTGGGCGCGCGCCAAGGCCCAGGAGGCCTGCAAATCATGAGCAACGTCATCTCCATCCTGCACACCGTTCTGGCCAACGCGTTCGCGCTCGGCCTGGTCATCGTCCTGCACGAGGCCGGCCACTTCTTCGCCTGCCGCCGACTGGGCGTGCGCGTCGAGAAGTTCGCCTTCGGCTTCGGGACGGAACTCCTCGGCTTCACCGACAAGCGCGGCACCCGCTTCTCCTTGTGCGCGATCCCCTTCGGCGGCTTCGTGAAGCCGGCCGGCGAGGATCCCACCCTCAATCCCGGGGTCGAGCCCAAGAAGGACGAGTACTTCGGCCAGGCGTGGAACCGCCGCCTGCTCATCGTCTATGCCGGTCCCGCGATGAACTATCTCCTGGCCTTCGCGCTGTACGGCGGCCTGATCTGGTACAAGGGCATGCCCGAGGCGTCCAAGGAGCCGGTGATCGGCAACATGATGATCGGCTTCCCCGCCGACAAGGCCGGCGTCCAGATCGGCGACCGCATCACGGCCTTCGACGGCCGTCCGCTGACCGGCTGGGAGGATCTCGCCTCGTCGATCCACCGCTCCGCCGAGAAGGAGATCACGCTCTCCGTGGTGCGCGCCGAGAAGCCCCTGCAGATCAAGGTCGTCCCCAAGAAGGACGAGGCGGGACAGAAGCGCGTGATCGGCATCATGCCCAAGGCCGAGTACAAAGCCGTGGGGCCGTTCGGCGCGGCGGCCGAAGCCGCACGGCTGTGCTGGACGCAGAGCAAGCAGACCGTGACCACGATCGCGGGCAAACTCTGGAAGCGCGAGCGCCCCGATCTCGCGGGCCCCGTCGGCATCTTCCAGATGGTCTCACGCGCCTCGCGGGCGGGCTGGGAGGAATTCATCTTCCTGATCGGCTTCATCTCGGTGGCGATCGGCTTCTTCAACCTGCTCCCGCTCCCCCTGCTGGACGGCGGGCACGCCGCCTTCTACTGGTGGGAGGGCTTGCGCGGACGGCGCGCCAGCGTCGAGGCCATGGAGAAGGCCAACACCATGGGCATCGCCTTCCTCCTCTCCCTCCTCGTGTTCGCGACGTACAACGACATCCTGCGCATCAAATCCGACCGGGCCGCCCGAGCCGACAAGCCCGCGGCCGAGACCAAGAAATGAGGGTCAGACACGAGGATTCCGAGGATTCGCCGTTGTCGGAGTATCCCCGGAATCCTCGTGTCTGACCCCAGCTAAACGATGAAACTCTCTAAATATCTCCTCCCCACGCTGCGCGAATCGCCTTCCGACGCGGACAACGTCTCCGCCCAGCTCATGCAGCGCGCGGGCATGATCCGCAAGGTCGCCTCCGGCATCTACGATTGGATGCCCTTCGGCCTGCGCGTCCTGCGCAAGGTGGAGCGCATCATCCGCTCCGAGATGGACGGGATCGGCGGCATGGAGGTCGATCTCCCGGTCATCCAGCCGAAGAGCCTGTGGGAGGAGACCGGCCGCTGGCCCGTCTACGGCAAGGAGCTGCTGCGTCTCAAGGACCGCAAGGACGCCGAGTTCTGCTTCGCGCCGACCGCCGAGGAGGTCGTCACCGACCTCGTGCGCCGGGACGTGCGCTCCTGGCGCCAACTGCCGGTGATGCTCTACCAGATCGGCCGCAAGTTCCGCGACGAGGTCCGCCCCCGCTTCGGCGTCATGCGCGGCCGCGAGTTCGTCATGAAGGACGCCTACTCCTTCCACGCCGACGAGGCGGACGCGTCGTCGTACTACAAGACGATCTACGAGGCCTACCGGCGCGTGTTCATCCGCTGCGGCCTGAAGTTCAAGCCCGTATTGGCCCAGGCGGGCGCGATCGGCGGCTCCTTCTCCCACGAGTTCATGGTGCTGGCCGAGACCGGCGAGGAGACCATCGTCTCCTGCAAGTCGTGCGAGTACGGCGCCAACATCGAACGTTCCGAGATCAAGGACGCCTTCACGGCGCCCGACGCGGCGAAGTTCAAGCCGCTGACCGAGTTCGACACGCTGGGCAAGACCACGGTCGCCGACGTGGCCGCGCTGGTCAAGCGCCCGGTCACCGAGTTCCTCAAAACCCAGCTATACATGATCGACGGGAAGACTCCCGTCATCGCGCTGATGCGCGGCGACCACGAGCTGCACGAGGCCAAGCTCGCCGCGGCCGTCGGCGCGCCGAACCTGTTCCGGGCCTCCCCCGCCCAGTACGAGACCGTCATGGGCTGCAAGGTCGGCTTCGGCGGCCCCCAGGGCCACCCCGGCGTCGCGATCTACTGCGACTTCGCGACGAAGGCGGTACTCAACGGCGTGTCGGGCGCCAACAAGGACGGCCTGCACACCGACAACTTCAACATCGCGCGCGAGCTGCCGGACATCAAAGGCTTCTTCGATCTGCGCTCGGCGACGCTCGAGGACGCCTGCCCCGCGTGCGGCGGCAAGACCGAGTTCTTCAAAGGCATCGAGGTCGGGCACACCTTCAAGCTCGGCACGAAGTATTCCAAGTCGATGAAGGCTGAGTACCTCGACAAGGCGCAGAAGCCCCAGGTCATGGTCATGGGCTGCTACGGCATCGGCGTCACGCGCGTCGTCGCC
>CAZURZ010000102.1:0-6198 GCA_964623465.1 uncultured Elusimicrobia bacterium | reverse complement strand
GACCCGTCGAAGGCCAGCACGATCATCGTCGGCGACGCCAGGTTGTTCGGCGAGCCGGCGGGCGTGACGTGCTTGAAGACCACGGCGGCGGGAACCTCGAAGTCGCTGACCGCGTCCCACGTGCCCGAGGCGTCGAGGAGATTGTTGTATGAGAGCTCCTTGCCGTGCAGCTTGGAGAAGGACATGCCTTCCTCGTTCGCGTACAAGGCGGCCTTCTGATGCGGGTTCTCGCCGTAGCGCAGGTCCTGGACCTTCGCCAGGCGGCTGGAGAGCTTGGCCGGGAAGGCCTCGGCCGCGGCGCCCGGCTTCTCGCCGCACCAGGCCCCGGCGATCATCGCGTCGTAGTCGGCGGTATGGCGGAAGGCGGTCAGCGCCAGGCGGCGGCGCGTCTCGAGCTCGAGGCGCCCCTGCTTGGCGGCGAGCTCGGCCAGCACCCCTTGATAGTCGGAGGGGGAGGTGAGCACGGCGACGTCTTCGAAGTTCTTGGCGGCGGCGCGGATGAGGGCCACGCCGCCGATGTCGATCTGCTCGATGACCGCCTGCTCCCACGGGTCGGCGGCCTCGGCGGCGGTCTTCTGGAACGGGTAGAGGTTCACCGCGACCAGGTCGATCGGCTCCAGGCCGAACAGCTCGGCTTCGCGGACCTGCTTGGGGTCCTTGCGCCTCAGGAGGATCGCGCCGTGGACGTGCGGGTGGAGCGTCTTCACGCGCCCGTCGAGGATCTCGGGGAAGCCGGTCATGGTCTCCAAGGGGCGAACGGGCAGTCCTGCCTGAACAAGGGCCTTGTAGGTGCCCGAGGTCGAGACGAGCTCGACGCCGAGCTCATGCAGGCCCTTGGCGAACTCGACGACGCCGGCTTTGTCGGAGACGGAGATCAGCGCGCGCTTGAGGCGCGGGGAGACCTCGTGCGGGGACGGACGGACGACGACCTTGCCGTCCTCCACCTTGGCCCGGCCCTCGGCGAAGAGCGCGACGGCGCGCGGATAGATCCAATGCTCTTGCGCGAGCACGCGGGCGGCCAAGGTGCCGGCGGTGTCGGTGGCGAGCACGGGGACGGTCGCCTGCAGGACGACGGGGCCGTGGTCGTACTCCTCGTCGACGACGTGGATCGTCGCGCCGCTCACCTTGACGCCGGCGGCGATCGTCGCCTCGTGCACCTTGCGGCCGTACATGCCCTGACCGCCGAACGCGGGCAGGAGGGAGGGGTGGACGTTGAGGATGCGGCCCTGATAGGCCTGGATCAGCGGCGGCCGGAGCTTGAGCATGAACCCGGCCAGGCAGATCAGGTCGATGCCGCGCTTCTTGCACTCCTGGGCGAGAAAGGCGTTGTACTCGTCGGGCGAGGGATGCTCGTTCTGAGGGCACACGATCGTCTCGACGCCGACTCGCTGGGCGCGGCGCACCGCGCCCGCGTCGGCCTTGTTCGATACGACGAGGGCGATCTCGCCGCGCACGCGTCCGTCGGCGCAGGCGTCGAGCAGGGCCTGGAGGTTCGTCCCTTCCCCGGAGGCGAAGACCGCGATCTTCAAATGATCTCGACCTCGTGCTTGCCGGCGACGATCTCGCCGACGACGCGGGCCTCGGGGAGCGCCTTCTTCGCGGCTTCGAGGCTGTCGGGCCGGATGACGATCACGAGTCCCAGGCCCATGTTGAACGTCCGCCACATCTCGCGCTCGGGCACCTTGCCGCGCTTCTGGATCTCGCCGAAGATCGGAAGCTGGCGCCAGGCGTCCTTTCGGAAGATCGCCTTGCGGCCGCGCGGCAGGATACGCGGAACGTTCTCGACGAGGCCGCCGCCGGTGATGTGCGAGAGGCCGAGGATGATCTGCTCGTCCTTGGCGAGGGCGGCCTTGAGCGTCATCACTTCGTCGACGTAGATGCGGGTGGGCGCGAGCAGCTGTTTGCCCCACTTCTTGAGCTCCTTGCCCTTGAAGACCTGGCGCGCCAGGGAGTAGCCGTTGCTGTGGAGGCCGGAGGACGGCAGGCCGAGGATGAGGTCGCCGGGATAGATCTTGCTGCCGTCGATGACTTCGGAGCGCTTCACGATGCCGACCGCGAAACCGGCGAGGTCGTACTCGTCGTTGGGGTACATGCCCGGCATCTCCGCGGTCTCGCCGCCGAGGAGGACGCAGCGGCCCTGGCGGCAGCCCTCCATGATGCCCGCGATGATCTTCTTCGAGGTCGCCAGCTTGAGCTTGCCCGTCGCGTAGTAGTCGAGGAAGATCAGCGGCTTGGCGCCGCAGCAGACGAGGTCGTTCACCGACATCGCCACGAGGTCGATGCCGATGGTGTCGTGCTTGTCGAGGGCGAAGGCGAGCTTGAGCTTGGTGCCGACGCCGTCGGTGCAGGCGACGAGCTCGTAGGGCTCGGCGCCGGGCAGGTCGAGGGGGAACAGGCCCGCGAAGCCGCCGATGGCCGGAGCCTTGGCCTGGATGTGGTCGACGAGCTTGTCGGCGAGATCGATGTTGACCCCGGCCTTGCGATAGGTGAGAGAGGGCATTATTTCTTCTCCGTGCGGCTGCCCGGCTTCACGACGGGCTCGCCCGCCCTGCAGCGCGGGCACTCCTCCGGCTTCCACGCGGGGACCGAGACGGCCCACAGCGCGGTGTACGGCACGCCTAAATTCGACTTTCCTTCCGAGCGGTCCACCACCGAGACGGCGCCGATCACGGAGGCGCCGGCGGCCCTGATCACCTCGAACACTTCCTTTGTGGACTTGCCGGTCGTGACCACGTCCTCGACGACGACGACCTTCTCGCCCTTCTTCAGCGAGAAGCCGCGGCGCAGGACCATCGTACCATCAACGCGCTCCGTGAAGAAATGGCGGACGCCGAAGGCGCGCGCGGCCTCGTGGCCGATCATGAGGCCGCCCATCGCGGGCGAGAGGACGAGCTCGGGCTTCAGGCCGGACTTCTCGGCGAGGGCGCGGCCGAGCTTCTCCGCCGCGCCGGGCTGGGCGAGCACGAGCGCGCATTGCAGGTAGCGGTCGCTGTGCAGCCCGGAGGAAAGGAGGAAATGGCCTTTGAGCAGGGCGCCGTTGTCCAAAAAGAGCTGTTCGACGTTCATTCGCGGTCCAATGCCTTCGAGTTGGCGGCTTTCATCTCGGCCAGGATGTCGAGCGCGGCCTTGCGCGGGTCGGGCGCGTGCGTGATCGGGCGGCCGATGACGACGAAATCGATGCCGAGCGCGGCCGCCTCGCCGGGCGTCATCACGCGCGACTGGTCGTTCATCGCGGAGCCCTTGGGGCGGATGCCGGGCGTCACGAACTTCATGTCGAGGTGCGGGAAGGCCTTGCGCAGCATCGCGACCTCTTGAGGCGAGCAGATCGTCGCGTCCGCTCCGCCGACCCAGCCGAGCTTGGCGAAGCCCTTCACCAGCGAGGGGATCTTGGCCGAAGGCGAGTAGATCTTCACGTCTTTGGGCGCCATCGAGGTCAGCACGGTCACGCCCCACAGCTTCGGCCGGGGCGAGACCTCGGAGGCGGCGCGCAGCATGTCGGAGCCGCCGGACAGATGCAGGGAGACGGCGTCGACGCCGAGGCGCTGGGCCTCGCGCACCGCGTGCGCGACGGTCTGCGGGATGTCGTGCAGCTTGAGATCGAGGAAGACTTTGCCGCCCTGGCGCCGCACGAGGTCGACGGCGCGCTTGCCGTGGGCGGTGAAGAGCTGGAGGCCGACCTTGTACCAGACGATCGTTCCGTGGAGCGCCTTGAGCAGCTCCTCCTGCTTCTTGACCGAGTCGACGTCGAGGGCGACGATGACCTGGGTCATGCGGAGAGTCCCCGGGTGATGCGCTTGACCGTCGAGGGGCCGCCGTAGATCAGGCCGGTGTAGAGCTGGACGAGGTCGGCGCCGGCGGCCAGGCGCTCCTTCGCGTCGTGCGCCGTCTCGATGCCGCCGACGCCGATCAGCGCGAGCCTGGTCAGCGCGCGCGTTCGGCGGAGCAGTTCGAGGGCCTTCGTCTTCAGAGGCGCGCCGGAGAGGCCTCCGGTCTCGGCGTGAGCGTGGTCGATCGTCGTGTTCGAGACCACGAAGCCGGCGGCGCCGGCCTTCTCCGAGCCGGAGACGCAGGCCGCGAGGTCCTCGTCGGCGAGGTCCGGGGAAAGCTTCACGAGCACGGGCTTGGATGAGGAGTTGACCGACTGGACCGCGTCGAGGATCGCGGCCAGATCGGACGACTTCTGAAGATCCCGAAGGCCGGGGGTGTTGGGGGAGGACACGTTGATGACGAAATAGTCGCCGAACGGCCGGAGAAGCCCGAAAGTTCGCCGGTAAGCGAGCGGAGCATCCTTCGCCGGAACCCCTTTGTTCAGGCCGAGGTTGATCCCGAGAGGAACGGACGGCCTCGGCATGGACGACAATCTGTTTCGCACCGCGCGCGCCCCTTCCGAATTGAAGCCCATGCGGTTGACGATCGCGCGCTCGCCGGGGGAACGGAAAAGGCGGGGCTTCGGGTTGCCGGGCTGAGGCTCGAGCGTGACCGAGCCGATCTCGAGGAAGCCGAGGCCGAGCCCGGGGAGGACGGGCACGAGCCGGCCGTCCTTGTCGAAGCCGGCGGCGAGGCCGACTGGGTTGGGGAAGCGCAGGCCGAAGACGGTCTTCTCGAGGCCGGTTCCGCCGGGGCCGGTCAGCGCCGACAGGACGGCCGCGGCCCCGGGGAGCGGGGCCGCGAGCGCCATCAGCCCCGCGGCCTCCTCGTGGACGCGCTCGGCGTCGAGCGAGAACAGGAGGGGCTTGAGCGCGTCATAGAGCATGGACCACGCGTCCGGCGCAGAGGGTGACGAGCGCGCGCCCCTTCAGGCGGCGGCCGGTGAACGGCGTGTTGCGGCTCTTCGACGCGTACGGAGGCTCCGGCGTCCAGGGGGCGGCCGGATCGACGACGACGAGATCGGCGGCGGAGCCGGGCTTGAGGGTGCCCTTGCCCTTGAGGCCGAGCAGGGCGGCGGGTCCGGCGCTCACGCGCTCGACGAGCTTGCGGCGCGTGAGGATCTTGCCGTGATAGAGCTCCGTGAGCGCGACGGCGAGCGAGGTCTCCAGGCCGGTGATGCCAAACGGCGCGTCGTTCATGCCGAGCGCCTTCGCGCCGCAGCCGTGCGGGGCGTGGTCGGTCGCGATCGCGTCGATCGTGCCGTCGGCGAGGCCCGCGAGCAGGGCCTCGCGGTCGGACTCGGCGCGCAGGGGCGGATTCATCTTCCAGTTCGCGTCATAGCCCGGGATGTCGGCGTCGGCGAGGGCGAAGTGATGCGGGGCGGCCTCGGCGGAGACGCGTACGCCCGCTTTCTTGGCGGCGCGGATCGCCTCGACCGAGGAGGCGGCGGAGACGTGCGCGATGTGCACGCGAGCGCCGGTCAGGCGCGCGAGCTGGATGTCGCGCGCGACCTGCACCGTTTCCGCGGCCCAGGGCGCGCCTTTGAGCCCCTTGCGCAGGGCCGCCGGGCCCTCATGGACGCAGCCGCCGTTGGACAGCGTGAGGTCCTCGCAGTGGTCGATGAGCAGCAGGCCGAGGTCGGCCGCGTGCTCGAGCGCGCGGCGCAGGAGGCCCGCGTTCATCAGCGGGCGGCCGTCGTCGGAAAGGGCGCCGGCCCCGGCGTCCCGGAGCTTGGCGAATTCGGTGAGGCGTTCGCCCTTCTGCCCCATCGTGACGGCGCCCGCGAAGAGCACGTCCACGGACGCCTCGGCCTTGGCCTTGGCGCGCAGGAAGGACACCTGGGCGGCGGTGTCGCAGACGGGCTCGGTGTTGGCCATCGCGAGCACGGTGGTCACGCCGCCGCGCGCCGCCGCCTTGGTGCCGGTGGCGATCGTCTCGTCGCCTTCGCGGCCGGGCTCGCGCAGGTGCACGTGCATGTCCACGAGGCCGGGGACGACCCATTTGCCCTTCGCGTCGATCGTCGGGGCGCCTTTGAAGGCGGGCTTGCGCGCGAGGCCGGCGCCGACGGCGGCGACGCGGCCGTCCTCGACGAGCACGTCGCGCACCGCTTCCACGCCGGCGGCGGGATCTATGAGGAGGCCGCCCGTCACGATCACTTGTTCAGGCAAGGGACCTCCCCTCGTCGCTGAGCGCGAGCACGGCCATGCGGGCCAGCACGCCGTTGGCGACCTGCTCGAGGATCACCGAGCGCGGCCCGTCGGCGACCTCGGAAGCGAGCTCGACGCCGCGGTTGATGGGACCGGGGTGCATGATGGTGATGGGCTTACTTAA
>CAZURZ010000101.1:0-6281 GCA_964623465.1 uncultured Elusimicrobia bacterium | reverse complement strand
TTCCGCACGCGGGAGTTCCAGCTCTTCGGCTACGCGCCGCCGAAGCCCTGGCTCGACATGGAGCACACGGTCTCGACCGGCACGACGAACGGCTACGGCATCGGCGCCTACCGCGCCTGGGTCGGCGTGGAGAACGAAGCCGGCGTCCTGCGCGCCGGCCGCCAGCGGATCGCCTGGGGCACGGGCAAGCTGTGGAACCCGACCGACGTGCTGAACCCCTACGATCCGGCGACCATCGAGCCCACCGAGCGCCGCGGCGTCGACGCCCTGTACGGCCGCGCCGGCGTGGGCACGCTCGGCCAGGTCGAGCTCGTCTGGGCGCCGCACGACGTCTGGGTCGATCACGCCGTGCTCGCGCGCGGGCGCGCGAACTGGGAGGGCTGGGACGCCTCCGTCATGGGAGGCAAGGTCGCCGGCTCCACGGGCTCCTTCGTGCTCGGCGGCGACTTCGCGGGCGAGGTTTTGGAAGGGACCGCGCACGGCGAGGTCGCCTACTTCAATCCGGAATACCGGACCGGGTACTGGAAGGCCGGCCTCGGCTACGACTACAACTTCGCCTCCGACTCAAAGCTCAAGTGGCTGCGCGACGCCGCCTTCGTCTTCGAGCTCTACCACGCCGGCAACGGCCGGCTCGACCCGCGCCGCTACGACTTCGCCGCCTTGCGCGCCGGCCGCGAGCAGGGCGTGGCGCGCAGCTACTTCGGCGCCACCGCCTCCAAGGACCTGCACACTTTGCTGAAGGTCGAGTGCGCGACCATCGTCAACGCCGACGACGGGAGCACGTTGGCGTTCCCGTCCATCGCCTGGAACGCCTGGCCCGACCTGTGGCTGACCGCGGCGTGGCGGCGCTTCGGCGGCGACAAGCTGGGCGAGTACGGGCGCCTGCCGAACGCGCTCGTGCTCATCGCCCAATACTGGTTCTGATGACACGAATCGCTCCCGGCGCGCGTCTAACGATCGTGCCCTTCCTGCTCGTTCTGCTTCTCGCCCTTTCCGCGTCCGCCAAGAACGCGGGCAACGTCCGGGCCGAGCTCTATGCCGACGGGTCGCGCTCCGCCCTGCGCCTGCTCCACAAGCCCCATTGGCACACCTACTGGCTCAACCCCGGCGACTCGGGCCTGGCCACCACGGTCTCGGCGGGCAGGATCCTCTGGCCCGCGCCCGAGCGCATCGTCGCCGGCCCGCTCACGAGCTTCGGCTACTCCGGCGAGACCTGGCTGCCGCTCGCGGACGCGCCGAAGAAGCTCACGGCCTCCTGGCTCGAGTGCGCCGAGGTGTGCATCCCCGGCAAGGCCGACCTGACGGCCAAGGCCGAGCGCCACGAGGCGATCGCCGAGGCCTTCGCGCGGCTGCCGAAGCAGGACGCGGCATCCGCGCTCGGCGCGTCCAGGCGGGGGGAGAGCGTCGTCCTCGAGATCGCCGGAGCGCACCCGCGCGCCGAGTTCTTCCCGGCCGCCTCGGGCGCCTTCGAAGGCGCGCGGGGCGCCGTCCACGTCGCGCCGTCGCGCACCGAACTCGTCCTGGCCAAGGCTCCCGGAGCCGGGGACGTCGCGCGCCTGGAGGGCGTCCTCGTCCGCCCCGGCCTGCCGCCGGTCGAGGTGTCCGTTCCCGTCTCCTCCGGCGGCGCGGCCTCGCGCGCGCTGGCGCTGGCCTTCCTCGGCGGACTGCTCCTCAACCTCATGCCGTGCGTGTTCCCGGTGCTGGCCTTCAAGGTCGCAGGCCTCATCCAAAAGCCCGGCCGCGGCCACGCCTTGGCCTACACCGCCGGCGTCGTCGCCAGCTTCCTCGCGCTCGCCGGCGGCCTCCTCGCCGCGCGCGCCGCCGGCGCCTCGATCGGCTGGGGCTTCCAACTGCAGTCGCCCTGGGTCGTCGGCGCGCTGGCGCTCCTCTTCATCGGCATCGGACTGAACCTGCTCGGCCTCTTCGAGGTCGGTACCTCGCTGATGGGCGCCGCGGCGAAAGCGGGGGACAAGAGTTCCTTTCTGTCGGGCGTGTTCGCCGTCGTGGTGGCCGCTCCGTGCACCGCGCCGTTCATGGGCGCCGCGCTCGGCTGGGCGCTGACCCAGCCCGCGCCGCTGGCGCTCGCGGTGTTCGCCTCGCTCGGCCTCGGCACGGCCGCTCCCTTCGCGATCCTCTCCTCGTGGCCGGCGCTGATCAAGCGGCTGCCGAAGCCGGGCGCGTGGATGGAGACATTCAAGAGAATTTTGGCCATGCCGATGTTCCTGACGGCGTCGTGGCTTCTCTGGGTTCTATGGCGCCTCTTGGCGGCACCGACGGCGAACGACGCTCTCTGGAAGACCTGGACCCCGGAGGCCGTCTCGCAAGCACGTGCTCATGGCCAAACGACTTTTATCGATTTCACCGCGGCCTGGTGCCTGTCCTGCCAGGTCAACGAGCGCGTCGTCCTCGCCCGTCCCGAGATCCGCGCCGCGCTCGAGAAGGGCGCCGCCTTCAAGGCCGACTGGACGGACAAGAACGCCGCCATCGAGAAGGAGCTGGCCGCCCATGGACGCGCGGGCGTGCCTCTTTATATCGTGTACCCGAAAGGCGGGGAGGCCGTCGTGCTCCCCGAAATCCTGACCCCGGGACTCGTGCTGGACGCCTTAGGAGAAAACAAATGAAAGCCCTGCTCGCCGTCGTCTTCCTCGCCGCCGCCGCCCACGCCGCCCCCGAGATCGGCAAGCCCGCCCCCGACTTCACGCTCAACGACCAGAGCGGCAAGCCCGTCAAGCTCTCCGACGCGAAGGGCAAGATCGTCGTCCTGGAGTGGTTCAACAAGGACTGCCCCTTCGTGAAGAAGCACTACGGCTCCAACAACATGCAGGATCTGCAGAAGAAGTACGGCAAGAAGGGCGTGGTCTGGTACTCCATCATCTCGTCGAAGGAAGGCAAGCAGGGCCACCTGACTCCCGAGGAGGCCGCGTCCGAGCTCAAGGGCATGGGCTCGAAGGCCATCCTGCTCGACCCCAAGGGCGACGTGGGCCGCCTCTACCAGGCCAAGACGACCCCTCACATGTTCGTGATCGGCAAGAAGGGCGAACTGCTCTACATGGGCGGCATCGACGACACGCCCTCGGCCGACGCCGCCGACATCCCCAAGTCGAAGAACTACGTGGCCGCCGCGCTCGACGAGACCCTCGCGGGCAAGAAGGTCGCGACGGCGTCTTCGCGCCCCTACGGCTGCTCGGTCAAGTATTAGGCCGCGCTAGGACGTCCGCCGCGCCGGCCTCCGGCGCGGCGGCGTCCGCGTGCCCTGCTCTCCCGGCTTGAGCAGCTCGTCGGGGTGCCCCGTCTCGAAGGGCGGGATCATCAGGCCGCCCGGTCCGTGGAACTTGCCGCCCGGCGCGGCCTGCTCCGACCAGGTGTCGGCCTCGCAGGCGTTGACGATGAGCAGGGCCAGCGGGTAGATGTTCCGGAAATCCTCGACGCGCACGAGCGTCGTCTTCTTGTCTCCGATGCCGCGGCAGTTCCCGTGGCTCGTGGCGAAGAAGCCGTGCAGGTCCCGCGCCTGCGCCGCCCCCTGAAGCGCGGCCACCAAGCGACGCCCGAACGCGGCCAGGACGCCGCAGCGAGGCCCCGTGCAGAGATGGTCGTCGGCCTCCGGCTTGTCCAGCACGACGACGGCGAAGCCGCGCTCGCGCAGGTAGTCGATGTCCGCGTTCCAGCCCACGGCCGCTCGCGCCAGATCGCCGAAGTCTCCGATCCAGGCGGCGATGACCGTGTTGGGCACCTGCACCGTCTGTCCCGGCGCCAGGATCGCGGCCGGGCCGAGGCCCTTCGAGGGCGCCTGCGTCCCGTCGGCCAGCCGGACGGTCTCCGGCACGGTGACCCAGCGCTCCCAGACGCGCGCGTCGAGCCCGACGGCGGCCGCCAAGGCGTTCATCGTCGCGCCCCGCGCCCCGGCGGTGGCCGTCGCCCGCTCCCGGGACGAATCGCGCGAAACCGTCCATGCGGGCGCGGCGGCGGCGGCGCAGGCGCACGATACGAAGACGGAGGCGAGGAGCGTTCTCATGACCTGATTCTAGCGCTTCTTCAGCGCCGCCACGAATCGAGGCCAAGAGCGGCCGTTGTCCTCGAACAGGTCGTCGTAGGCCGCGGGGTCGCCGCGATAGACCCGGTGGGCGGCCACGGCCGCGTTGTTGAGCGTCTCCGGCAGGCGCACGCCGCTCTTCTTCGCCTGGGCGCGCGCCCAGGCGAACAGCGGCTCGCGGTCGCGGCCCTCGGCGTAGGCGGCCTCCAGGAGCTTCGCCAGCTCGTCGTAGAGGACGGCGGCGGTCTCCGCGCGCTGCTGGTCGATCTTCCACTCGGCGTACTCGGGAGAGCTCTCGCCGAAGCGCTCCGCCATGTAGCGGCCGGCGCCCTTCTTGCCGATCCATTGCGCCGCCGATTCCTCGCTTCCCAAGGTCCCGTGCGCGAACTCATGGATCAGCAGTTCCGCGAGATCGCCCCAGCCGTAGTCCAGGACCGAGGAAGGCAGAGGATCCGCCATGGGCAGAGGCGTGTTGTACGCCGAGGCCGGAGAGACGTAGGCGTCGTAGCCCTTCTTCGTCCAACGCGCCGCTTCGGCTTCGGCCTGCTCCCGCTTGAAGTGGCCTTTGTACGGATAGCCCATGAAGGTCACCGGCTTGAGGCTGGCCGTGGAGCAGGCGTACACGAGCCAGGTCACCGCGCCGTCCACCGGCGTCCAGGAGGCGAAATCGCGGGACGCAGAGAGGGCCAGCGTCTCGACGGCGTAGCGGCGCACGTCGAGGACGAGCTTCAGACGCTCGCGGCGCCCGGGGGACGTGGCGGGATCGGCGATCGTGGCGGCCACGCTCCGCTTGTTCCACAGGAGCCGCATGTGGCCCGCGGCGGAACGGTAGGCGTAAAGGGGGGAGCAGGCCGCGGCGAGGAGGACGAGGAGCGGGACGACCCTTACGGATCGACCCACTTGCCGTGCTTCTTGATCAGCTCGACGAGCGCGTCGTCGGCCTTGGCGAAGGGGATGCCCTTCTGCACGACTTCCTTGCCGACGTACAGGTTGATCTGGTCGGGCGCTCCGCCGACGTAGCCGAAGTCGGCGTCGGCCATCTCGCCGGGGCCGTTGACGATGCAGCCCATGATGGCGATCTTCACGCCCTTGAGATGGCCGGTGCGCTTCTTGATGCGCTCCGTGGTTGTCTGCAGGTCGAACAGGGTGCGGCCGCAGGACGGGCAGGAGACGAACTCGGTCTTCGTGATGCGCACGCCCGCGCCCTGAAGGGTGTTGTAGACGAGCGAGACGTTCCGGTCGAGCGGGAGGTCGGCGTCGATGCTCACCGCGTCGCCGATGCCGTCGCACAGCAGGCCGCCGATCATCGTGGCGGAACGCAGGACCTGCTCCTCGGCCGTCTTCTCGCGCGGGGCGCGCAGGAGGATCGGGGAGGTCTTGGCGAAGGCGGCCAGCACGCGGTACTCGTGGATCAGCCCCGAGATGTCGGAGCCGCGCAGGGACAGCATGGTCGGGACGTTCTTGTACAGCGAAGCGGCTTCGAGCTTGCGCGCGAGCTCGGCGTTGTCGCACTCGATGAGGTTGACCATGCCGTTCGAACCGAGGGCGTTCAGGAAGCCGGCGTAGTCCTTCTCGTTCGCGTTCGCCCAGCACGTCATGTCGGCGATCTTGATCGCGTCCAGCGCCAAGGGCAGCGGGCCTTCGACCCGCGCGAGGTAGGCCAGGCGCGAGGTTTCGGTGGAGAGCTTGGCGCGGATGTCGCGCATGCGCTCGAGCGACTTCGCGTCCGTGACGGGGAATTCCAGCACCTCGAGGTCGGCGCCCGAGGCCTTGCCGAGCAGGACCTCGTGCAGGTCGAGCAGGGAGTCGGCCGTCGCGTCCGCGGGGACCTTGAAGACCGTGCGCACCAGGTCGAGGCCGCCGGTGACGAAGGGGCCCACGGGGAAATAGTCGGACTTGCGGCGCTTGTAGCTGTAGAAGTCGGCGCAGTGGTACTTCGGCTGCTTCGACTCGGGCCGCGGCGCGTCGTCGGGCTTCTTGTGGTAGGGCTTCGCCAGCACCTGGCAGACCGGGACTTCGAACTCCGGGTCCTCGGTGAGGGACACGCGGATGGTGTCGCCGATGCCGTCTTCCAGAAGGGAACCGATGCCGATCGCGCTCTTGATGCGGCCGTCCTCGCCGTCGCCGGCCTCGGTGACGCCGAGGTGGAGCGGGTAGTCCATCCCGATCTCGTCCATGCGCTGGACGAGCAGCCGGTAGGCCTCGATCATGACCTTCGGGTTCGAGGACTTCATCGAGAAGATCAGGTCGT
>CAZURZ010000100.1:0-6469 GCA_964623465.1 uncultured Elusimicrobia bacterium | reverse complement strand
GGAAGGAAGCGCGCGAGGACTACGCCGCGGCCTTCGCCCTCGACGTGAAGTCGCGCGAGGCGCGCCTCGGGCTCGCCGAGTGCCGCCGCCGCCTGGGAGCGCGCCCGTGATCCGCCCGGCGCTCGAGGACGTCATGATGCTCGACGTCTTCCTCAATTACGCCTGCCAGGCCAAGTGCCCGTTCTGCTACAACCCGCCCCTGACTCCCGAGCTGAACGCCTGGAAGCTGCCCGTCGAGCGGCTGGCGCGCGAACTTCTCGAGGGCCGCAAGAAGGGCTACCGCGGCGTGACCTTCTCCGGCGGCGAGGTCACCTTGCTCGCCGAGCTGCCCACGATGCTGCGCCTGGCGCGCAAGGCCGGCTACGAGCAGATCGGCGTGATCTCCAACGGCATACGGCTGGCCGACGAGGCCTACGCGCGCGAGCTCGCGGACTGCGGGGTGAGCTTCGCCTGCGTCTCGATCCACGCCGGGGGGCCCGCGCTCCACGACGAGCTGCTCGCGGTCCCGGGCTCCTTCGCGAAGGCCTCGCGCGCCCTCGAGAATCTGGAGAAGCTCGGGATTCCCTCGGTCCTCAACTTCGTCATCACGCGCCGGAACGTCGCGGAGATGCCCGCCTTCGTCGAGCGCTTCGCGGGCCTGCCCGGCGTCGTCGAGCTCCAGCTCTACTTCCCGCACTACGAGGGCCTGATGACCGTCCACGCGGACGCGCTCAAGCTGCCCGTCCGCGACGTGGTGCCCTCGCTCGAGGCGGCCTTCGCCCGCGCCCGCGCGCTCGGCGCGGCGGACAAGGTCTACGTCTACAACATGCCGCCCTGCTCCCTCCCCGGCTTGCCGCGCGAGCGCCTGCGCAACTGGGAAAACGAGAGCACCAGCCTGCTCATCGATCCGAAGGGCGTCGACGACGGGCGCTTCCAGAACGAGCGCCGCGACCGCTACAAGAACGCGAAGTGCGCGGAGTGCGCGCTCGACGCGCGCTGCCTCGGCTATGAAACGGGGTACGTCGAGCGCTACGGCGACGCGGACCTGCGCCCGGTGAAAGCGCGATGAGCACGGTCTGGGAGCGCGGCGAGAAGGCCTCCGCGCTGATCGCCGGCGGCCGGCCCGCGGCCGCCCTGCCCCTGCTCGCCTCCTGCGCCGCCGAGGGCGCGGGGTGGGCACTGCTGCTGCGCGCCCGCGCCAAGCACGCTCTGAGGCGCCACGCCCTCGCCGAGGCGGACGTCACGCGCGCCTTCGACCTCGACCCGGACTGCGGCTGGATCTTCGGCCTCGGCGGCACCGTTCCGCCCGAAGGGCGCCGCCTCCACGCCGCCAACCGGGCCTTCCGCTGCGACCCATCCTGCTACGCGGTGCGGGCATTCCACGGCAAGCTCGAGATCATGGCGGGCCGCCGCGAGGAAGGCCTCGCGCATCTCGATTGGGCGGCGAAGAAGGCTCCCAAGCGCCCGTACCTGTTCGCCTGGCGCGGCGAGGCCCGCCGCCGCCTCGGCGACCTGAAGGGCGCGCGTGCCGACGCCCGCCGCGCGCTCGCCCTGGACCCGCGCCACGCCGTCGCCTGGACGACGCTCGCCGCCGTCGAGCGCCTGAGCGGGCGTCCGGCCGACGCGCTGACGGCGGCGCGCCGCGCCGCCCGTCTCGCCCCGTCCTACGAGATCGCCCCGCTGGAGGCGGCCCGCGCCTGCCTCGCGCTGGGCGACGCCGTCGGCGTCCTGAATTGGCTCGAGCGCGCCGCGCGCCGCTCGAGCCGCCTCGGCTGGGTGAACCTCGGCGAGGGCAAGGCCTCTCCGGCCCCGCCGCCCCAGTCGTTTCTCGATGGATTGAAACCCGGAACCCTGCGCGGCCGAGTTCTCGCCTGGTGCGCAGAGGAGGCCCTCTCGCGCGGCGACGCCGAACGAGCCCGGGAGCTGCTGAACGTCGCATTGACCCTCGCGCGAGCTCATCCCTTCGGCAGGACCTGGTACGGAGAAGCCCGCTTGGCGCTCGGAGACGCGGCGGGCGCCGAGCGCACCCTCTCCAGCGCCGCGGCCGGGTCCCCCCGCTACGCGCGCGCCTGGGCCGCTCTGGCGCGCGCCCGTCTCGATCTGGGCCGTCCGCGTCCCGCCTTGGCGGCCAGCGAACGCGCGCTGAACTTGGAGCCCGACTGGGCCTGGGCGCTGTACCTGCGCGGCCGCGCGAACGCCGCGCTCGGCCGCAAACCCGCCGCCCTCCGTGATTTCGACGCCGCTCTCGCCCTGGACGGCCGTTTCGAGCAAGCCCGTACGGAACGCGCGAGACTGGCTTAGCGCGTCAGCCGTGCGTCACTGCGTCCGGACGCAGTGACGCACGCGGAGAGCGCGCGAGGGTCCGGGCTCAGCCCGGGCTCGCGGGCACAGCCCGGGCTCGCGGGCTCAGCCCAGGCTCGCGGGCTCAGCCCAGGCTCGCGGGCTCAGCCCGGGCTCGCGGCCTCGGCCCGGGCGCGCACCTCGGGGGGCGCGCACGCCAGCGCGCGGCTCAGCGCCCGTCGCTGGCCGGCGGAGTCGCCGGCGCCCGCGCTCAAGGCCGCCTTCAGGGCCCATGCGCGCCAGTGTCCGGAGCGGCGTTTGAGAGCGGCGGCGACGTCGCGCGCGGCGAGGGCGCCGTCGCCGAGCCGCATGCGCGCCTCGGCGCGCCAGACGTAGGCGTCGGCGTTCTCCGGATCGAGGCCGAGCGCCGCGTCGAGGTCGGCCAGCGCCTCCTTCGCGCGGCCGCGCGTCAGCTGCAACTCCGCGCGCCAGGCCAGACCCCAGGCGCACACCGGGTCGAGGGCGAGGGCGCGGTCGAGCTCGCGCAGGGCCTCGCGCGTCCTCCCCGCGCCGCGCAGCAGGCCGCCGCGCCAGGCCGCGGCCGGGGCGTAGGACGGGTCGAGCCTGACGGCTCGGTCGAGGTCGGCCAGCGCTCCCGCGGCGTCGCCGAGCGCGGACTTCGCGCGGCCGCTCCAGGTCAGCGTCCAGGCGTTGCGCGGGGCGCGGGCGAGATCGGCGAGAGCCCGCGCGGGCTCGCCGCGGTCGAGCTCGGTGAGGCCGCGCCAGGCCCACGCCCACGCGTGCCGCGGCCGCCGCCGCAGGAGCGCGTCGAGCTCCGCGAGCGCGGCGTCCGCCCCCGCGCCGCGCGCGAGGCTCCAGACGTAGCGGTTGTTGCGGCCGTGGGCGAGGTTCAGGTCCTCGATCGCGCCGGCCGCGTCGCCGAGGGCGCGCTTGGCGAGCATGCGCTCGTTGTACACCCAGGACATGTTGCGGTCGGCGTCGCGGCCGGCGCCGGTCCACTCCCAGCCCCGGCTCTGCTCGCGGTCGAGCGCGACGGCGCGGTCCAGGTCGCGCACGGCCTCTTTCGCGCGGCCGAGCCGGCGCCGCGCCCCGCCGCGCCAGCCGTAGGCGCGGAAGTAGGTCGGATCGAGGGCGATCGCCCGGTCGGCCGCCCGCGCCGCCAGCGCGAAACGGCCGCGCTGGCGCAGGGCCTCCGCCTCCCAGGCCGCGATCCAGCCGCAGGACGGGTCGAGGCGCGCGGCCCGGCTCATGTCGCGCAGGCCCTCCTCGGGGAATTTGTTGACGAAGCGCACGCGCGCCAGGACCGCGCGCAGGCCGGCGTTGCGCGGCGCGGCGTCCGCGGCCTTCTCCATCGTACGGACGGCCTCCTCGAAACGCCCCAGGGCTCGCAGCACGAAGGATTTCAAGGCCAGCGCGAACGGGAGACGCCTCCGGGCGAGCAGGCGTTCCAGGCGCCGCTCCAGGCCCGGGTACAGGCGGGGAGACGGGACCTCGAACTCGCGGTACGCCGCGTACGAGGACGCCGGCATCGCCTCCATCGCGCGCAGGTCGGCCTCCGCGCCCTCCTCGTCGCCCAAGGCCAGGCGCACGCCTGCCCGCAGGAACAGCGCGTAGGCGCAGGCCGCGTCCGCGTCCAACGCCGCGCCCAAGGGCCCCAGGGCGGCCTTAGGCCGGCGCGTCTCGACGGCGCGCTCGGCGGCGGAGAGCAGGCGGCGCACGCGCCGCCGCAGCCTCAGCTGATCCGGCACCGGATCAGGGCCTCTTTGAGGTACTCCTTCATCACGGGATCCGTGCGGGCCGCGAGCGCGACGCGGTCCATGAAGGCGCGCGCCATCTCGGTGCGCCAGCGGTAGGGATCGTTGCCCTCGTTGACCATCGGATTGCTGTAGTAGTTCGAGGTGCAGTTCTTGCAGAGGTCCGTGTTCAAGTCGAAGGTGCAGTCGCGGTAGCGCTCGGGCACGCCCTCCGCCGCGGTCCCGACCTTCGACCTCTTCCTCCCCTCCCAGTCGACGAAGGCGAAGGGATAGAACGAGAAATTGCCGTCCGGGTAGGTCTCCATCGAGGAGTGGAACGGGCACCAGTCCTCGCGCACGATCCCGTCGCGCAGCATCAGCGGCACGAGCGAGCAGACCACGAAGCGGAAGCGTCCGGCGCGCGCCTCCTCCCAGATCCAGTCGAAGACCTTCGCGAGCATCGGACGGAACAGGTGCTTCGTGTCCTTCCAGCCGAAGCCGTGGATGACCTCGATCTCGATGTTCTCGAAGCCGTAGCCGACGAGGGTCTTGTAGTTGTCGAGCATGCGCTCGACGTTGTCGGGGTGCACGCACTGGATCGCCATCGAGCGGCGCTTGCCGATCGTGTCGAAGATGAGGGGCAGGTTCGGCAGCATCTTCTCGTGCGAACCGGCCCCGCCCTTCATCGTGCGGTGCGCGTCGTGCGTCTTCGCGTCGCCGTCCATCGAGACGCTGAGGAAGAAGCGCATCTCGGCCAGGAACTCGAGCCACTCGCGCTTGAGCGGCAGGCCGGCGCTGGTGCAGATCGACAGGTCGAGGTCCTTGCCGGCCTTCTTGGCCTCCGCGCGCGCGTACAACGCGATCTCGCGGGCGATGTCGAAGTTGACGAAGGGCTCGCCGCCGTAGAGCAGGAGCTTCTTCACCTCGCCGGGCGAGGACAGCTGGAAGCGCACGAGGGACTGGACGTGCTCCCAGGAGATGGTCTCGCCCGAGTCCTTGTCGATGAAGCAGTACTCGCAGCGCAGCGGGCAGGCCGTGTTGATCGCCACCTTGAAGCGCCTGATCTCCTTGTTCGAGGCCAGGCCCAGGGCGCGCAAGCGCTCGAGCTCCTTGGGCCCGTACTCGGCGGCGTCAGACGACGCGGACGCGCGCATAGATCTCCTCGAAGACGGGGTGCTCGCCGCAGAGGTCGACGAGCTCGGTCAGGCCGTCGGCGAAGCAGTCCGCGGCGCGGCGGAACGCGGCCAGCGCGCGCTCGGGGTCCTTGCCCCCCTGTTCGGCGTGGGCCACGACGCCGATCGGGCAGAACACCTCCTTGTCGCCGCCGCCGAGCTTCTCGATGTACTCCGCGTAGGCGGCGAGCTGGCGGCCGCGGCCCGGCCAGTCGAGCGAACCCTCGACTCCGCCGGTCTGGAGGGCTTTCGCGCTCCCGACGGGGTAGGAGAGAGCCTTGTCGCAGGAGTAGTAGCGGCCGTCGGGGCCGAGCACCATGTTGTGGCACTCGTGCCACCAGCGCTCGCCGAGCCTGTTGGCCTCGAGGTTCTCCATCACCGCGAACAGGATCTGGATCTGGGGCGGTCGAGTCCCGGAATCGAGAAGCTTTTTATACCAGCGCGCCAGGCCCGACAGCGCCTTGCGCATCACCGCGAGCTTCTCCTCGCTCCACTCCTCGTACAGTTCGGGGTTGAAGGTGATGCGTCCGAAACCCATGGCGTGGAAGGCGTGGACGTTGGAGAGCAGCCGGTCGACCGTGGCCTGGGTGAAGACGAGGCTGACGCCGAGGTTGCGTTTGTCGAGCGGCCTCACCCGCTCCATCGCGTCGTCGTAGACCGAGCGGTCCTTCGTCTTGTGGAAGACGCGGTGCAGGTCGTTGTCGGCCTTGCCGCCGTCCAGGCTGATCGTGCAGTGCACGCCCGTCTCGTCGAGGAAGCGGACCTTCTCCGGCGTCAGCAAAGTCCCGTTCGTGAACGTCTGGAGCACGATGTCGGGGCCCCCGCGTTCGCGCGCGTAGCGCGCGCTCTCGGAGAACAGCTTCCAGTCCAGCAACGGCTCGCCCCCGAGGAACGTCACCTTCCGGTCCGGGGGCGGGACCTTGTCGCAGAATTCGTCGACCGCTTTCTTTACCTGCTCGAGGCTTAGACGCGAACCCGGGGTCTGGTTGACCGCGACGTAGCAGTAGCTGCAGGCCAAGTTGCAGCTATCCGATAAGTAGACGGCCAGATGATCCAGATGCCCCATGACGTCATACCCCGAGCTCCCGCCTCAGCAGCGCGGGTTGCACCAGCCGCCGCGGCAGTGGGACCCGTGCGAGCCGTGGGACCCGTGCGAGCCGTGGGACCCGTGGGAGCCGTGCGAGCCGTGGGACCCGTGGGAGCCGTGCGAGCCGTGCGACCCGTGCGAGCCGTGCGAGCCGTGCGAGCCGTGCGAGCCGTGCGACCCGTGCGACCCGTGCGAGC
>CAZURZ010000099.1:0-6494 GCA_964623465.1 uncultured Elusimicrobia bacterium | reverse complement strand
CGATCCGGCGCGCCGGCTCGAGGCGGAGCTTCCCTTGCGGCTCGAGAGCGCGCTGCGCGTGGAGCGCGCGCGGCTCGCCGCGGTGCGGGAGACGGCCGACCGCGAACTGAACTTGGCGCGCGAGGCGCGCCGGGCCGCCGCGGAGAAGGCGGCCGCGATCGAAGTGGAGCTCGGCGAGGCCCGCGCCGCGGCCCTGCGCGAGGCCCGCGAGCAGGGGCAGGCCGCTTACGCCCAAGGCCTCGCCTCGGCGCGCGCCCACGCGGAGCACGCCGAGCGCGCGCTCGAGGCGGCTCGCCGCTCCGAGGCCGCGGCCGCAGAGCGGGCGAAAGCGGCCCAAGCCGCGCTCGCCGATTACCGCGACCGAATGCGCGAGGAGTCCGCGCGCCTGTCCGCGGCCCTCCGGGACGAACGCGACCGCGCCTCCGCGGCGGTCGCCGCGGCGCGGCGCGCCGAGGCGCTGGCGCTGGCCCGCCTGTCCGCCGAGGTCGCGCGGCGCGACGCCGCGCTCGAGGAGGAGCGCGCCCGCCTGCGCGCCGAGTTCGAGGATTCGCGCGGCAAGCTGGAGGACGAGTTCGAGCGCGAACGCCGCGATCTGCGCGAGCGGTGGAACGAGCAGTCGCAGGAGCTGGAGCGCCTGCGCAAGGACATGGAACGTGGAAGAAAAGGATCTTAAGCCCGTCGACGCGCCCCAGGCCCTCCCCCCCGCTCCCGTCGAGAGCGACGTCCTCGACGCCGTGCGGCTCGAGGTGCGCGTCGAGGAGCTGGAGCGGCGCCTGCGCGCCCGGACGATGGAACTGGAGACGGAGCTCAAGGCGAAGGAGCGCCTGCGCGAGCGCGTCCGCGAACTGACCTCCCGGGCGGACGAGCTGCAGCAGACCGTTTCGGCGCTGCACCGCGAGGCTGCGTCGGCGACGTCGCTGGCGCGGGAGCTCGACGAGACCCTGCGGGTCGCCGCCGAGGCGCGCGCCCAGCTCGGCGCGGCGCTGGAGGCCGAACGGGCCCGCCGCGGCGAGGTCGAGAGCGTCTTGGGCGGCGTCCAGGCCGACCTCGGCGCGCGCGTCGAGGCGCTGCAGGCCGCGCAGGAGCGCCTCGTCGCCGAGCGCGACGGCGCCGCCGCCCGCGCCCTCGCCGCCGAGGAAGGCGCGGCGCGCGCGGACGCCGAATTGGCCCGCGTGCGCGAGGAAGAGCGGCGCTTGAGCGAGAGCGCTCAGGCCCAGGCCGCGGAGGCGCGCCGCCGGGACGAGGAGCTCGCGGCGGCCCGGCGCGGATTGTCGCAGCTGCGCCAGAAGACCGCGGGGCACGAGGCTCACATCGAGTCGCTGCGCGTCGAACTCGACCAGGCCCGCGCGTCCCGCGAGGACGCGGCCCAGTCCCTCCTCGACGTCCGCGCCGAGCTGCAGGCCGCCCAGCTCCGCGCCGAGCGCGGCGAGGCCGAGTCGGCGCGAGTCCGCGAGCGCGCGGAGGCGCTGGCCCGGGAGATGGAGGAAGCGCGCGCGGCGATGGCGGAAGCCGCGGCCGCCGAGTCGGAGCGCCTGCGCGCCGAAGCGAAGGCGCGCGTCGACGCTCTGGAGATCGAACTCTCGGCGGCGCGCGGCGAGCGCGACAAGATCCTGGCCGAGACGGCCGAGGCGCGCGCCGATTTCGAGGGTCTGTGCGCCCGGGTCCAGAAGACGGACGGCGAACTGCTGGCCGCCCGCGCCAAGATCGAGGACCTCTCGCGCAGCCTCTCCTCCGCGCAGTCCAATCTGGAGCAGGGCCGCCTGCTGACGCGGCGCGCGGAGGACGAAACCCGCCGCCTGCAGGCGGTGATCGAGGGGCTCGAGAAGACCTACGACGAGCGCCGGCGCGCCGACGAGGCGCGGGCCGCCCAGGCCCTGGAAGCGGCCGAGCAGGTGCGCCGAGAGGGCGTCGAGGCCTTCGAGAAGTCTCGCGAGGCTCAGATCCGCGTCGACGTCGAGACCGAGCGGGTGCAGCGGGAGCTCGCCGCCGGAATGAAGACGTTGGCGCAGGAGAAGGAGGCGCTCCGGGCGAAGGCGGACAAGCTCCAGGCGGAGCTGCGCGCGCGCTGCGACCGCGAGGTGGCGGAGATGCGTCACGCGCTCGACGAGGAGCGCGCGCGCCTCGACGCCGACGTCGAGGCCGAGCGCGAGGCGCGGGCGCGCCGCGCCGCGCAGGCGCCCGCGCTCGAGGACGACGTCGTCGCGCGCGGCCGAGAGATCGGCGAGGCCCGCCGCCGCGAGATCACGCGCGAGGTCGAGGGCTATCTGACGCCGGCGCCCAAGCCCGCGCCGCAGAAGACGCCCACGGAGCCGCCCCGACCGGCCGTGCCCGCGGCGAAGCCTTCGGACGCGCCCGCGCCGGCCGCGGCGCGCGCGGAGACGACGCCCGCGGCGCCCGCGTCCGCGTTCCGTTACGACGAGGAAATCCGGCTTCTGCTCTACGCCGCGACGGGGGCCGCCGCGGTGGCCGTCGGCGTCGCGGGCTACCTGCTCTACGCGGGCTGACGCCGCGGGGCGTCAGTCGGCGGCGCGGCGTCCGGGCAGCTGGTAGCCGGCCTTCTTGACGAGCGCCTCCCGCTCCGCGATCGCGAGATCTTCGCGCGTCATCTCGCGCACCAGCTCCGCGAAGCTCACGCGGGGCTTCCAGCCGAGCTCGCGGCGGGCCTTGGCCGCGTCGCCGAGCAGGGTGTCCACCTCGGTGGGGCGAAGGTAGCGCGGATCGAGCGCGACGAGGGTCTTGCCCGTGAGCCGGTCGACGCCGGTCTCCCCTGCGCCCCGGCCCTTCCAGACGAGGTCGAAGCCGAGCTCCTTCGAGGCGGCCTCGACGAATTCGCGCACCGAGTTCTGCCGTCCGGTCGCGGCGACGTAGTCGCGCGGCGCGGGCCTCTGCAGCATCAGCCACATCATCTCGACGAAGTCGCGGGCGTGGCCCCAGTCGCGCTTGGCGTCGAGGTTGCCGAGCCAGAGCTTTTCGTCGAGGCCGAGCTTGATGCGCGCCAGGCCGCGCGTGATCTTGCGCGTCACGAAGGTCTCGCCGCGGCGCGGCGACTCGTGGTTGAACAGGATGCCGTTGCAGGCGTACATGCCGTACGCCTCGCGGTAGTTGATCGTGATCCAGTAGGCGTAGAGCTTGGCGGCGCCGTAGGGCGAGCGCGGATAGAAGGGAGTGCTCTCGCGCTGGGGAGTCTCCTGCACCTTGCCGAACAGCTCGGAGGTGGAGGCCTGGTAGAACCTGGTCTTCTTCTCCCAGCCGAGGGTGCGGATGGCCTCGAGCAGGCGCAAGGTCCCGAGCGCGTCGACGTTGGCCGTGTACTCGGGCTCCATGAAGGAGACGGCGACGTGGCTCTGCGCGGCCAGGTTGTACACCTCGTCGGGCTTCACGAGCTTGAGCACGCGCTGCAGGCTCGAGGAGTCCGTCATGTCGCCGTAGTGGAGGATGAAGCGCAGCTTCTTCTCGTGAGGGTCCTGGAAGAGGTGGTCGATGCGGTCGGTGTTGAACAGCGAGGCGCGGCGCTTGATGCCGTGGACCTCGTACCCCTTTTTCAGGAGGAACTCGGCCAGGTACGAGCCGTCCTGGCCCGTGATGCCCGTGATCAGCGCCTTTTTCATGGCGCTATTCAAGCATAACGTCTAGGGCTTCGGAAGCGCGTAGGTCGCGCCCGGGGCGACAGGCACTTCCGCCCCGTGGAAAGGAGAGACGGTGACCAGGCCGGACTCGACGGCGATGGAGGGGATCGCGGCCGTCGAGACCGTGAAGACGAAGGCGCTGCCGGCCTGCGCGCGCACGAGCGTGCGGCCGGTGACGAAGGCGGCGGGGCCGCCTTCGACGGCCGCGCGCGCGTTGTTGACGAGCGGAGGCTGGGGCGAGGCGGCCGAGGCGACGACCGCGCGCTCCCAGCCCTCGACGCGCAGAGTCCCGTCGAGACGGGCGACGCACAGCGTGCGCGTGCACGGCTTGGGGCCGGCGCAGGCGGCGAGCAAGGCGAGGACGGCGAGGGACGCGGCGCGCATCACGTCTATCTTAATACATCGTCCCGCTCGGGGTCACGCTCTCCGCGTAGGTCGGGAGCTTGAGCGCGATCTTCGCCGGGCGGCGGAGGTCGCTGACCTTCGAGTGGTAGAACAGGACGACCTTCTTGACGTAGGCGCGCGTCGTCGGAAAGAGGTGCAGCCGCGTGAGGAACCTGGGGCCCGCGTGATAGGCCGCGATCACGCGCTGGACCACCCACATCGGGGCGTCGGTGTAGCGCACGCCCTTCAGCTTGAACTTGCGCCAGGCGGTCTCGAAGAGGACCTGCAGGTACGCGGCTCCCGCCTTCACGCCCGCGCGGGGCTCGTTGAGGCGGGCGGGATGGACGCCTACTCCCGAGGCCGTGGCGGGCATGACCTGCATGAGGCCGCGCGCGCCGGCCGGCGAGACGGCCTTGGGGTCGAACTCGGATTCGGCCGCCATGATCGACTTGAGAAGCCGGCTGTCGAGGCGATAGATGCGGGCGTAGGTCAGGATCATCTCGTCGAAGGCGTCGGTCTTGTCCGGGTTGGCGAGCATGGCTTTGAACGTGCGGCGGTAAGCCGGGGTCTCGTTGGGCACGGGAACGACCAGCTGCTGGTGCAGGGCGTCGACCTTCGGGCGGCGGTAGAGGGTCTCCAGGCGCTTGTTCGGAGAGCCCACCTCCTCGGGCGCTCCCCCCGCCTTCGGAGCGGGGATGGCGAGTTCCGGGCGGTTCTTCGCCGCGTCGAACATCGCGTTGAGTCCGGCGGGGCCCGCGTAGGCCACCGTGGTTCGGGCCGCGCTCAGCGCCGGGGCGTGGCGGGTGCGGGGGTCCTGAGAGGCGGCCGGAAGGGCCAGGAGCAGCAGGAAGATCGCGGCGGTGCGGACCGTGCGGTGTTCCATGACTCCAGTATAAAGGCGCCCCCACCCGGCCGCCTGGGTCCTTAGGCCCCCCAAGGGGCGGCAATCGCCGAAAAGACGCATTATAGGCGTCTTTTTGGTACAATTCGGCCACATGGAACGCGTTCTGGTCATCGGCGGCACGGGACTGGTGGGCAATGCCCTCGTGCGCGCATGGGAGAGCCGGGGGGCTCCGGTGTCCGCCGCCACCTACCACTGCCATCCCTCCGGGAGCTTCCTCCAATTGGACATGCGCCGCGAGGCCGACGTCAGGGCGCTGCTCTCTCGGCACCGCCCCGCCGTCGTCGCCGTGCCCGCCGCCAACCCGTTCGTCGATTACTGCGAGCTGCACCCGGAGGAGACTCGAGCCGTGAACGTGACGGGCACGCTGAACGTGGCGAGGGCGTGCCGCGACCTGGGCGCGCGCATGGTGTTCTACTCCTCGGATTACGTTTTCGACGGCGCCAAAGGCGTCTATACAGAGGAAGACGCTCCCAGCCCGATCAACGAGTACGGCCGGCAGAAGGCGGAAACGGAGGCCGGCGTCCTGGCCGCCGACTCGCGCAATCTCGTCATACGCACCTCCGGCGCGTACGGCTGGCAGTGGGAACCCAAGAATTTCGTCCTGCAGGTGCGCGAAAGCCTCTCCTGCGGGCGGCGCCTGCGCGTGGCCCAGGGGGTGCGCTACAACCCCACCTACGTCGAGAACCTGGCGGAGATCACCGTCGGCCTGGTGGAGAAGGGCGCGAGCGGGATATTCCACGTCGTCGGAGCCGAGGAGATCGAGCGAGCCGACTTCGCGGCGCGCGCCGCGCGGGCCTTCGGCCTGGACGCCGCGCTCATCGACCGCGTTCCGTCCTCGCAGTTCAAGGCGCCGGCCGCCCGTCCGAAGCAAAGCTCCCTCATGACGGGAAAAGTTCAACGCCTGCTTCCCGGCATCCCGCCCGTGGGCGTCGGCGCGGGGCTGGCGTCGATGCTCGCCATGGAGCCGTCCTGGCGCGCCTACGCGCGGACTCTCCCCGACCCGGCGGCGAAGGTCAAGCCGTAGCCAAACCGGCCGATATTTGATAGAATTCCCCGTCGCATATTCCTGGAGGATAGACATCCGCTCATGATCAACGTTTCGATGAAAGCCATGCTGGAGGCCGGCGTGCACTTCGGCCACCAGACCCGCCGCTGGAACCCCAAGATGGGCCGCTTCATTTTCGGCGAGCGCAACGCCATCCACATCATCGATCTTCAGAAGACGGCCAAGGAGATCAAGAAGGTCGCCCAGTGGGTCTCCGACTCCGCCGCGGCCGGCAAGAAGTTCCTCTTCGTCGGCACCAAGAAGCAGGCCCAGGACATCCTGAAGGCCGAGGCCGAGCGCTGCGGCGCCTGCTACGTCTCCGAGAAGTGGCTCGGCGGCACGCTGACCAACTTCGCCACCCTGCGCAAGTCCGTCAAGCGCCTCGAGGAGATCGAGAAGTGGCAGAACGACGGCATCTTCGCGGTTCTCCCGAAGAAGGAAGTCTCCCGCCTGAACAAGGAGCTCTCCAAGCTCAAGCGCAACCTCTCCGGCCTGCGCGGCCTGAACACGCTCCCCGACGTGGTCTTCGTCGTCG
>CAZURZ010000098.1:0-6498 GCA_964623465.1 uncultured Elusimicrobia bacterium | reverse complement strand
TCGCGCGTTCGCCGTCGGACGCCGAGCTGCGCGGACGCCTCGCCTTGATCGAAGCCCGGCGGGGTCTGGCCTCGATGACGCGCGGCCGCGCGGCGGCCGCGGAGGCCGCCCTGCGCCGGGCCGCGGCGCTCGTCCCTCGAGGCGCCGCTCCCTCCGGCGAGCTGCTCCTGCTCTGCGCCGAAGCCCGTCTCGCGGGGGGGCAGGACGTCCGGGCGGAGAAGCTCCTGAGGCGCGTTCCGGACGGGGATCCCGAGAGCGCGGCGGCCCGCAAGCGCCTGGCGGCCGTGCTGCGCGCGCGCGCGATCGCGCACGACGTGCCCAACGCCCCTCTGCGCCGCGAGCGCGCCCGGCGGATCTGGGAGGAGGTCGTCCGCGCGGATCCCGAGGACGGGTCCGCCCGCGTCGCGTTGAGCCTGGCGGCGCGTTGGATCGGAACCGCGGAGGAGGAGCGCGCCTACTTGGGCGACGCCGTCGCGCCGGGACGCTCCCTGACCCGGCCCGAGCGCTTCATGGCCCTGATGCGCCTGGGCCGCTGCGCCGAGGCGGTTCGCCTCGCGGAGGAGGCGCTCGACGCGGGCATGACCCTCGCCGACTTCCGCGCCTTCATCGATCCGTGGGAGAAGGACAACCGTCCGGACCGGACCGCGCCCCAGACCGACGTCGCCGCGCTCGACGCCTCCCTGCGCGGGGTTCCGGGGCCGTGGCGCGCGTTCTACCTGGGCAGCCTCGGGGGGCCGCTCGAGCATTTCGACGCCCTTCCCTCCGCCGCGCGGTATCGCTGGATGCACTACAACGCCGCGATGGAGGCGCTCTTTCGCGAGAGCTTTCCGCGGGCGGTCCGCTGGTTCGAGGTCGCGCTGCGCGAGCCGCTCGTGGACTGGCGCGCCCACGGCTATCTGGCGGAGGCCTATCTATGCCTCGACCGGCCGGACGACGCGCGCCGCGAGATGAAGCGGGCGGCCGCCGCCGCTCCCGAGGAAGAGAAGGGGCAGGTCTTCGCCTGGAACGGCGAGCTCGAGCTGTGGCTCGGCGATTATGACCGGGCTTTGGCGCTGACCACGCGCGCCTGCGCGATGGGGGCGCCCTTCGCCCACGGCTGGAAAGGCGCGGCCTTGCTGCTGCTGGGCAAGCCCGCGCTCGCGCTCAAGCAGTTGGACGTCGCCCTGCGTCTCTACCCCAACGACGCCGAGGCGCGTCTCTGGCGGGCCGAGACGAACCGGACGCTGGGGCGTCACCGGGCGGCGCTCGAGGAACTCGACGGCGTCTTGCCCGAGCACCGGGTCTGGGTGCTCGTCAATCGCGCCCTGTGCCGGCGCGCGCTCGGGGACGCGGAGGGGATGAGGGCGGATTTCGATGCCCTTCCCGCCGAGGTCGTCGCGCGGGCCCGGGCTCACGCCGGCTTGCGGGAGGGTTCCCGTCTCGAGACGGCGGACGTCGCGGCGATCCTCGAGACGAGCCTGCGGCTGGCCCGCGGATTCCGGCGCGCCGAATACGGGCAGGCCGTCTGGCTGTCGCGGGGCGGCGGGCCGGGCCATTGATTTTTCGGCGTCGAAGGGCTACGCTTCGTCGTCCGCCCGCGCGGGCCAAGGAGACACGCCGATGATCGCTTCGAGCCTGACCCTCGTTTTGTTCGCCGCGCCGCTGTTCGCCGCGCCCGCGCCGCCGTCCGCGCGCGAACTCGTCGAGGCCGCCGGCGCGGGCGACGTGGCCGGCATCCGGCGGCTGATCGCCGCCGGCGCGCCCGTGAACGGGCGTCTGGCCGCGTCCGACAACGGCATGACTCCGCTCACCGTGGCCGCGGCCCTCGGCCGGGCGGATTCGGCCAAGGCTCTGCTCGCGGCCGGCGCCGACGTGAATCTTCCCGACGGCTTGGGGAGCACGCCCCTGCACAAGGCCTGCTACCCCGCCACGGGGAAAGACCTCGAGGCGGCGGCCCGCGCCAAGCGCGAAACGGCGCTCGTCCTCCTGGCCGCCAAGCCCAAGGTCAACGTGACGGACAAGGACGGCTGGACCCCGCTCATGCTGGCCGCCATCATCGGCGACGCGAAGCTCGTGAAGGCGCTGCTGAACGCGAAGGCCGACGCGTCGCTGAAGACGCCGTCCGGGAAGACGGCGTTGACCCTCGCTCAGGAGGGCGGACACGCGAGCGCGGCGGAACTCCTGGCGCCCAAGAAGAAGAAATAGGGCGGGCTTGACAGCCGGCGCGGCATCGGTTATACTTCGAAAGTCGAAGTAATCGCCATGAGCCTCGAAGACAAAGCCCGCCGCCTGACCGAGCACCTCCACCTGGTGATGGAGGAGGCCCAGGCCGTCGACAAGAAGAAGAGCGCGGTGCGCGAGAAGCTGTCCTGGCAGGAGATCCGGTGCCTGCGCGCGATCGGCCGCCAGGACTGCTGCCCGATGAGTTCGCTCGCCGACGCGGTCTGCCTCTCCTTGTCCAGCGCGACCGGCCTGATCGACCGTCTCGTCGGCAAGAAGCTCGTCAAGCGCGACCGTTCCAGCGAGGATCGCCGCGTCGTCCAGGTGGAGCTCACCGAACAGGGGCGGGCGTTGAACGAGGAAGCGATGGCCGCCCCGGTGGAGTTCGCGCGCGGCCTCTTGAAAGGACTCGAACCGGATGAGCAGGAGTCGATGATCGCGCTGTTCAAGAAGGTGTCGGCCCGCATCGAGGCGGAAAAGAAGGCGGCCTGATTTTTTTTGCCGTAAATAGTTCGATAGTCGAAACATTCGGAAGGAGAATGAAAATGGACAACGAGAACAAGGACGGGAAGAGCTGCTGCGATAAATCGAAGTGCTGCGGCGGCAAGGGTCTGGCCGTCCTGGCTCTGCTGCTCATCGGCGGCGCGGGCGGCTACGCCGCGGCCAAGTGCTGCGGCGCCAAGAGCGCGGCTCCCGCGGCGGCGGAGGCTCCGGCCCAGCCCGCGAAGTAGGACGAGACGGCGCGCGCCCCCGGCTCCGGCCGGGGGCGCGCTCTTTTCAGGAGCGCGAGAGCGCGGCGAGGCCTTTCGCGTAGCGCGGGTCGCCGCCGCGCAGCGCGTCGGGGTCCTGGCCGAGGCGGCGGCAGCAGGCCAGGGCCAGGCGCTGGCTCCAGAGGACCTGCGCGAGCCAGTCGGCCGAGCGGACCTCGACGAACGGCGCGCCGACGGCGGAGAGCCAGCCGCGCGCGGCCTTCCAGCGCCGCTCTCCCGGAGCGGAGTAGCCCACGACGACCGAGCCGCGTCCGACCGAGACGTGCGGGCCGTGCAGAAACTCCTCGAGTCCGTAGGCGCGCACCTTGAGATAGCTCGTCTCGAGGACCTTGAGCGCGGCCTCGCGCGCCACCCATTCGCGCAGGCCGTCGCCGATCAGGACGAGGTCGGTCGAGGGCGTGACGGCCGGGAAGGCTGGGCCCCAGTTCAGGGAGCGCCCGACGCGGCGGAAGGGCGCGAGCAGCGCGGGCTCGTCCGCCCAGCGCATCAGCCACGCCATCGTGGTCGTGTAGGAATGGGTGTAGGCGCGCGTGTCCTCGCGGCGTCCCGTCTCCAGCCGGCGCGGGGCGCCGGGCCACCTCCCGCCGTCGGACGTGACGACCACGGTCTCCGCTCCGGCGCGGCGCGCCATGGCTTCGGCGCGCACGGTGTACGAGCGTCCGCCGCCGTGCGAGAGGAACACGCCCAGGTCGCCGCGGCCGAGCCGGTACGGGCGCGAGACGAAGTCGTGTCCGTGCACGGCGCGGGCGTCGAGTCCCGCCGAACTCCACAGCCAGGCCGCCATGTGCGCGGCGTTGTCGTTGGTGCCGACCCCGACGAGGAAGATCTTGCGCGCCTTGGGGCGCGTCATCCACGCCGGCTTGGGCGCCGCCAGCGCGGCGGAGACGTCGGCGGCCTGCCCGAGCAGGTTGCGCTCGTAGCGCGAGACCTCACGCACGCGAGCCCCGGGCCATCATGAACTCGTAGGGTATCTCCACGCGGGAGCCGACCTTGTTCTTGAGCGCGCGGCGCAGCACGGTCTTCTTCACCCAGGCTTGGTCCGCGGGTGATAGGGAGCGCAGCATCGCGCCGGTCCGCCCCGCGCCCTCGGTCATCACGTCCCAGTACTGTTCGGGCGAGTCGAAGCGGAAGGTCCCGTTCAGGCGCTTCGTCGAGATCTCGCGCAGGCCGGCGCGGGCGAAGGCCGCCTCGAGGGCGCCGTCGGGGCCGAAGGTGTAGAGGGTCGGAGCGCCCTCGGGCGCGCGCAGGTCCGGGTCGGCCTCCACGATCGCGTGCAGGACGAGGGAGGTGAAGAGCATCTTCTCGCGCCGTCCCTGGACGAGGCAGGCCACGACGCCTCCCGTCTTGACCACGCGCGTCATCTCCGCGAGCGCCTTGTCGGGCTGCGCGAACAGCATGAGCCCGAGCTGGGAGATCGCGGCGTCGAACGAGCCCGTCTCGAGCGGGAGCGCGTGGACGTCCATCTCCGCGTACTCGATGGGCGCGGCGCGCCGCGCGGGAGGGACGGCTCGCGCGCGGGCGAGCATGCCCGGCGCGAGGTCGATGCCGAGCACGGAGCCCTTCTCGTCGATCCGCGCGGCGGCGGCGCGGGAGGCGATGCCGGGGCCGCAGGCGACGTCGAGCACCCGCCACTTCTTCTTCAGGCCCGCGAAGGCGACGAACTCCTCGGCGGTCTTGCCGAACAGGGCGTTGGACAGCTTCTCGTAGCGCTCGGCCGCCTCGTTCCAGACCGCGCGGGACTCGGCCGTGTGCTTGGCGGGATCGAAGGTCGTCACGCCCGGATCATACGAATTTGGAGGGCCCGGGGAGCCTACTGCGTGAGCAGGGCGTAGGCCGCTTCGGCGATCCGTTCGTCGCCCAGGCTGCGCTCGTCCTCGTTCCAGGCGCGGCTGGAGTCGACGAGGCGCGAGAATTCCTTGCCGGCCTTCGCGCCGGACTGCCCGGCGGCGCGCTTCAGGAAGGCCTCGAGCACGGCCGGGCGGCGCAGGCTCTTGGCGGCGTGGCCGGCGAGAACGGGGTGCGTGCCTTCCCAGATCTCGTTGATCAGGGCGTCGTCGGCCAGGCGGTTGAGGGGGGAGAAGTCGTCGAGGATGCCGTGCCCGCCGATGAGCAGCTGCGCCTCGCGCACGAGCACGCTCGAACGCCGGGACAGCGCGGTCTTGAGCAGCGGCACCAGCGCCTCGGCGTCGTCCGCTCCGGCCGCGAGCGCGTCGAGTCCCTCGTAGAAGGCGACGACCATGCCCGCGTGCAGGCGGCTCATGGACTCCAGGCGCGCGCGGACCGAGGGGATGTCGGCGAGCGTGCGGCCGTACGCCTCCCGCCAGGCCGCCCACGCGCGCGCCTCGAGGAGCGCGCGTCCCGCGAAGCCGAGCGCGGCCGCGGCGACGTGCAGGCGCGAGACCGACAGGATGTCGTTGACGAGGATGACGAGCCCCTCGCGCGGCTTGCCGATCAGCTCGGCGCGCGCGCCGTCGTATTCGACCTCGACGGTCGCCTTGCCGCGCGTGCCGCCGATGGGCTTCTGGCGGAGGATGCGGTGGCCGTTGAGCTTGCCGCCGCGCCTGCGGCGCACGAGGAACAGGCCGACGACGTCGGAATCACCGGTCTTGGCCGTCGTCACCCAGGCCTCGCCCGGGTTCGAGCAGAACCACTTCAAACCCGTCAGCGACCACGTGCCGTCGGCGTTCTCCCGCGCGCGCGTCTCGTTGGCGGCGACGTTCGAACCGCCCTGGCGCTCGGTGACGAACTGGCCTCCGGTCAGCGCCCAGGCGGGGTCGTCGGAGCGCAGCTTGGGCAGAAGAGACTTCTTCTGCTCCGGAGTGCCGCGCTTCTCGAGGAGCCCGATCAGGCCTTCGGTCATCGCGAGCGGGCAGGTGACGCCGCCCTCGCCGCAATAGTTGGCCAGCACCGCGCGCGTCATGCGCTCGGTGAGGGACAGCTCGCCCTCTCCGTAGACGGCGCGGGCGAGCCAGCGCCGCGCCTCGACCTGCTCCGGACAGTAGCGCACCTCGCCTTTGACGAGGCGGGGGAGATTGGCCGTCTCGTGGGAGGTCCGGACCAGGGCCTCGAGTTCGGCCGCGGCGCGCGCGCCGAACTCCGAGCAGCGCGCGCGGCCCGCCTCGTCGAGCGACTGCGAGGCGACGTGGCGGAGGGTCTCGTCGTCCTCCCAGAAATTCGCGGCGGCGGGAGGGTAGCCGGGCAAAGCCGCGTTGTCCATGTCCGGAGGATAGGAAATCGGGCGCGCGAGCGCTACAATGGCGGGGTGAACGATCAGGCGGCGCGGGGGGTCGGGCTGTTCAACGCCGGGCGGCATGCCGAGGCGGCGCGCGCGTTCCGCGCCGCCGTCCGCGGCGGCGAGCGCGATCCCGTCGTGCGCTGCTTCCTCGCGCACGCGCTCGACGCCCTCGGCCGCGCCCGCGAGGCGGCGGACGAGCTGGCGGAGCTGCTGCGGGAGGAGCCGGACTGCGGGCCCGCGCGCGAGGCGCTGGCCGCCCTGCTCGTGCGCTCCCTCGCCCGCCGCGGCGGCGCC
>CAZURZ010000097.1:0-6547 GCA_964623465.1 uncultured Elusimicrobia bacterium | reverse complement strand
CGAGGGCGGAGATCACGCCGGTGGTGAGGGTGTGGTCGAGGCCGAACGGGTTGCCGATGGCGATCGTCTTCTGCCCGACCTGGAGGTCCTCGAGCTTGCCGACGCGCACGGGGACCAGCTTGTCGCGCCCCTTCGCCACGCGCAGGACGGCGATGTCCTTGGTCGGATCCGCGCCGACCAGGACGGCCTCGAGCTGGGTCTGATCGCCGAGCGTGACGAGGAAGGCGTTGCCGCCCTGGACGACGTGGAAGTTGGTGACGATGTGGCCGAGCTTGTCCCAGACGAAGCCCGAGCCGGTGCCCTGCGGGATGGCGAGCTCGTCCATGTAGACGCTCTGCGTGATCGCGACGTTGGTCACGTACACGACCGAGCGCGCGGCTCCCTTGAACACCTTGATCGTGTTCTCCTCGTCCGGCAGGAGGGCCCGGACGGGGGCGGCCAGCAGGAGGACGGCGGCGACGAGGGGAAGCGGTCTCATGGCGCGATTTTATATAATTAACGACCGTGACGACCTCCGCCCCCCGCTTCCAGCCCGAGCTGCACGACCAGGACAAGCGCCCGACGCGCTGCCCGGCCTGCGGCTACGACGGCCCCGAGCGCGCCAAGCCCTCGGCGGAAGCGGGCTTCGAGCTGCTGGACTGCCCCGACTGCGGCCTCGGCCGCACCTGGCCTCCGGTGCCCGCGGCGGAGATCGGCCGCTGGTATCCGGAGCAGTACTACGGCAAGTCCAACGTCCGCTTCAACGCCGTCTTCGAGCGCATGGTCCGCTGGTTCCGTTGGCGCCGCGCGGCGGTGCTGCACAACCGCGTGCCGCGCGGCCCCGTCCTCGACGTCGGCTGCGGACGGGGCATGACCCTCGCGTACCTGCGCGACCTCGGCTACGAGGCCCACGGCCTGGAGCTCAGCGAGACCGCGGCCTGGCACGCGCGCAACGTGCTCAAGCTGGACGTCGTCGCCGGAGACTTCCTGACGTCCCCGCACGAGAAGAACCGCTACAACGCGGTGCTGTTCTCCCACACGCTCGAGCACTTCGCCAACCCCGTGGCGGCGGTCGCCCGCGCCTACGAGCTGCTGAAGCCGGGGGGCATTCTTTTCATCGCCGTGCCCAACTACGGCTCGTGGCAGGCGCGCCTGTTCGGCCGCTTCTGGTTCCACGTCGACGCGCCGCGCCACTACTGGCACTTCACGATCAAGTCCCTCGACGCCATCCTCTCCCGCCACCGCTTCCGCATCGTGCAGCTCGACCACTACAGCTTCGAGCAGAACCCCTACGGCCTGCTCCAGTCGATCTTCAACGCCGCGGGCTTCCGCTTCAACCTGCTCTACTCCCTGCTCAAGAACTCGACGGCGCGCACGGACACCGCCCTGCGCTATCCGGTCCAGTCCGCCCTCCACGTCCTTCTCCTGCCCCTGCTCGTGCCGTTCGTCGTGTTCGCGACCGCGCTCGAGACCGCCTTCAAGTCGGGCGGCACCTTCGAGATGTACGCCTTCAAGGAATGAGCCGCGGCGGCTTCCTGGCCGCGGCGATCTTCGCCCTGTCCCTGCTCGTCCACGCCAAGGGACTGCGCGCTCCGCTGCTCGACTACCACTTCCACCGCCAGGTGAACACCGCCGCGATCGCGCGCAACTACGCCCGCGAGGACCGCCCGATCCACCGCCCTCGCGTGGACTGGGAAGGCGGGGAGGACCGCCTGGCCGGCACCGAGATGCCGCTCTACATGTGGCTCTACGGGAAGCTCTGGCCCGTCTTCGGCCTCGGCGAGGGCTGGGGGCGCCTGATCTCGGCGGGCTCCTCGGCGCTGTGCGCGGTCCTGCTGCTCGGGCTCTACCGCCGCGAGCTCGGCGGCGAAGCCGCCGCCTGGGGCGCCGCCGTCTTCACCGTCCTGCCCGTCGAAGTCTACTTCGGGCGCACGGTCCAGCCGGAGGGACTCGCGCTGCTGTGCCTTGTCGGGACGCTCGTCTGCTGGGAGAAGTCCCTGCGCCCGGGACGCCCGTGGGGCTGGTGGGCGGCGGCGGTCGCGTGCGCGTTCGTCGCGGTCGGCGAGAAGCTGCCCTACGCCCACGTGCTGGCGCCCCTCGCCGGCCTGACCTGGCGCCGCCTGGGCCGCAGGAGCCTGACCGACGCGCGCCTGTACGCCGCGGGCCTGCTCTCCATGGGCGCCGTGATCGCCTGGTACGTCTGGGCGCGCTCGGGCGTGTACGTCGTGCCCACGCGCGCCGGCGAATACGAGGTCCTGCTCGACTGGTCGCGCCTGCCCTACTTCATCCAGTTCCAGCTCCTCTCTCGCTGGCCCGAGGTCGTGATGACCTACGGCGGAACGGCGCTGTTCTTCGTCGGCGCGCGGGAGCTGCTGTGGAAGAAGCGGGACGTCTTCTGGCTGTCCTGGTTCGGCGGCGTCGCCTTCCACCTTTTCGCGATGGGCGGCTACTCGCATTATCACGAATACACCGCGCTCCCGCTGGCTCCGGTCGCGGCCGGTCTGATCGGCCTCGGGATCGTCCGCCTGCGCGAGGGCGCCGCCCGCCTGGCCGGGACGCGCCGCCGCCTCGCCTACGCCGGCCTGGCCGTCCTCGTGCTGTCGATTCCCGCGCACGCGGCCCTGCGCATCGGCCATTGGTACCGCCAGGGGTTCGACTTCACCGCCCGGGCCGGAGAGGCGGCCGCGGCCGTCAGCGCGAAGGGAGACCTCTTCTTCACGAACTGCTCCGCCTCCTCGGTCCTGCTGTACTACCTCGACCGGCGCGGCTGGTCCGACAATCTCGACGCCCAGGCCGCCGCCGCCGGCTCGATCGTCGACGCCGCGGCGGCGAAGGGCGCGCGATTCGTCGCCTCCGAGAAACGCGGCCAGTTCGCCGAGCCCGACGGAGCGATGTGGAAGCGCTTCCGCAAAGCCGGGAAGCCCGTCTGGGACGACGGGAAGCTCGTGATCTTTCCCCTTTAAGGGACGGTCAGCCGGCCCTCGGCGATCGTGAGCCCGGGGAACTCGATGGCGAAAGGCGTCTCGGGATTCGGATACAGGGGAACGGTCAGCTCCTTGATCTCGCGGAACATCGAGAGCGGGATCTTGGCGCCGGCCAGGCGGGCGGAGAGGATGTCGATCTTCAGACGCCGGGGCGAATCGAGGAGCTGGAGCGCCGCCTCCGCCGACACCGGCTTGCCGTTGTAGGCGCCGGAGACGCGCACCGTCTTGTCGAGCTCGATCGACGACACCACGAGCCCCTTCACCCGGGCGTTGAGGAAAGCCTTGAGCTCCTCCGCGCCGACGTCGACGGACTTGAGCCGCAGGCGCTCCAGCTTGAGCATGCGGACGTCGACCCAGTCTTCCTCGCGGTCGCGCTTGGTGATCGGCACGAAGCCGGCTCCGACGAGCTCGAAGCTCGCGTCGCGGATGATGAGGCCGCGCACGTCGATGCGGCCGACGTCGATCGACATCGTCTCGTAGACGGACTTGGCCGCGTCCCAAGGGCCGAACGCGGCCTTCAAGTCGGCGATCTCCACCTTGCCGGCGGTGTAATGCTGGTAGACCAAGGTCTTGCCCGGATAGGGCTTCTTGAGCGTCCGGCGGCGGCGGAAGAGGGTCGCGGTGTTGTTGTCGGGCAGGCTCCAGCGCGCGGTCTCCTCGTACGCCTTGCCGAACCAGCCGCGCGGATCGCGGATCTCCCGCGCGGCCTCGGGAAGGCCCCCGATCACGCCCTCCGGGCCCACGCGCGGCTCCTTCAGCAGGACGAACTCGGACAGCTCGCACAGGCGGCGGTTGACGCCGCGCATGCGGACCTTCTCCAAGCCCAGGCGCCGCTGCATCCAATGGAACGTGGTCGCGTTGAAGTAGGTGTCGTTGGCGACGAGCGTGACGTTGGTGATCGGCGCGCTCTGGTCACGGTCGGCGTCGATGCGCCGCAGGATCTCCTCGGTTCTCCAGTCTTCCTTCACCGGAGGCTTGTTCTCCAGGAAGTTCAACGAGTAATAGGGCAGGTCGACCTTCAGCGGTCCGACCCACCCCCCGTGGAAATTGAGCAGCGTCAGGAACTGCAGGGCGGTCACGGTCCAGGTCACGGCCTTCGGCCACGTCGCGCAGCAGGCGACGCCGATGGGGACGAGGCCGGGGAGCAGGAAGCGCAGCTGCCGGTTCGGGACGATGGTCCAGAAGACGTAGGAGGTGACGACCCAGGCGAGCAGGATCCAGCCCTGCTCGCGACGGCGCAGGTACTGCGGCGCGACCAGGCCCATGACGCCCAGGATCCACGGAAGCGGTCCGATCAAGTCGGAGCCGAGCTTGAAGTAGGTCGTCCACGCGCGCGGCGTCCACGCCGAGACCGCGAAGTCCGTGGAGGCCTGCACCAGGCGCGACGGCAGCAGCGCCAGGTGCGCCGAGTACCAGGGCAGGATGAGCGCGAAGGAGACGGCCGCCGAGACCAGCATGATCGCGGCCGTCCGCTTCTCCCGCAAGGACATGAGCGCGATCCAGTAGGCCGGCAGCATGTAGGAGAAGAAGCTCCATTTGTGCAGCATGCCCGCGGCGTGCAGAAGGCCGAAGAGGATCGCGGGGATCCAGCGGGTGAACTCGTCGCTGGCCAGCAGGGCCCAGTACGCCGCGGCCGCCAAGGCGACGAGGGGCAGGTCGACGAGCTGCGTCGTGAGCAGCTCCTGGATCGCCGGCGAGCCGGCGAACAGCACCACGGCGGCGAGCGCCGTCTCGTCGGGACGGAAGCGCCAGGCGACGGCGAAGATCGACGCGGCCAGGAGGGCCAGGTAGAACCAGTTCACCCACAGCGCCGCGTGGGCCGGATCGGCCGAGGCGTAGGCGCGCGTGAGCAGGAGGTGATAGGCCGGCGGAAACGGCGGCATGCCGGACTTGGGCGCCAGGTACCAGGCGTCGCCCGGGCGGCCGGCGGCCAGAGCCTCCCGGTAGTCGAGCGCGATCTCCATGTGGATCGCCTGATCCCACGAGGGCGGGCGTGTGTCGACGCGGTTGAAGGCGCGCAGGAGGACCGCCTCGAGGCCGAGGAACAGCACCAAGCCGATGACGCCCAGGACGAGGGACTTGCGATTGCTCGCTTGAGTCGGCGGGACGTAGACGTTGCCGGTAGCCATGAGGTGCGGGGCATCATAATATATTCGCCGCGGATTTTTGTAGAATCCGGCCCTATGCGAGCGGTCATCCTCATCGGCGGCATGGGCACCCGGCTGCGCCCCTTCACCCTGGCGACGCCCAAACCCCTCCTGCCGGTGCTCAACCGCCCCTTCCTTGAATACCAGTTCCAGGTCTTGAGCCGGCACGGGGTCAAGGAGGTCGTCCTGTGCACCTCCTACCGGGCCGACGCCTTCCGCCGCGCCTTCGGGACCGGCGCGCGCCTGGGCCTCAAGCTCTCCTACGTGCGCGAGCGCATCCCTCTCGGCACCGGCGGAGCGCTCAAGAACGCCGAGCATCTCCTCAAGGGCACGACGCTCGTGCTCAACGGCGACGTGCTCAACGCCTTCGATCTGGGGGCGTTCCTCAAGTTCCACCGCGCCCGCAAGGCCGAGATCTCCATCGCGCTGACGCGCGTGAAGGATCCGACGCGCTACGGCCTGGTCATCACCGACGACAAGGGCATGGTGCGCCGCTTCCTCGAGAAGCCCTCGTGGGACGAAGTCGTCTCGAATTCGATCAACGCCGGCGCCTATCTCTTCGAGCCGTCGGTTCTCGCGCACATCCCCAAGGGCAAGCCGTACTCCCTCGAGCGCGGGCTGTTCCCCGAGCGCCTGGCCGAGGGCGCGCGCATCGCGGGCTACGTCGCGCCGGGCTATTGGATCGACATCGGCTCGGTCGAGGCCTATCTGCAGGTGCACCTGGACCTGCTCGGCGGCCGCGCCCCGTTCAAGGCGGGCGCGAAGGCGCGGCCGTTCCGCAATCCCGACGGCGCGCGCGTGGCCGCCGGCGCCGGAACGAAGGCCGCCGAGTTCGCGCGCTTTTCCGGGGCGGTCAGCCTCGGCGCCGGCGTGCGCGTCGGCCGCGGCGCGTCGCTGACCGACTGCGTCGTCCTCGACGGCGCCGCGATCGGCGACGGCGCCCGGCTGGAGCGCTGCGTCGTCGGCCCCCGCGCCCGCGTCGGCACGCACGCGACGCTCGGGCCCGGCGCGGCGCTCGCGGGAGGGTCCTCCGTCGGGGACTACAGCCAGCTGTGAACGGCAAGATCAAGAAGATTATCAAGCCCTGGGGCCACGAACTTCTCTTCGCGAAGGCGAAGAAGTACGTGGGCAAGATCCTCATCATCGAAAGCGGCCACCGTCTGAGCCTGCAGTACCACCGGCGCAAGCATGAAAGTCTTTTCGTCCTCCGCGGCCGCCTCGGCCTGCGCTTGGGACGCAAGATGCGGACGGTCGGCCCCGGCACCGCATTCACCATTCCCCCGCGCACGGTCCACCGCTTCGAAGCCCCCAAGGGCCGCGTGACCTTGCTCGAAGTCTCCACGCCCGAACTCTGGGATGTGGTGCGCATCGACGACGATTACGGAAGGAGAGGCAAATAACGACATGAACGATCCCATCAAGTTCGGCACCGACGGC
>CAZURZ010000096.1:0-6797 GCA_964623465.1 uncultured Elusimicrobia bacterium | reverse complement strand
GCCGCCAGGAGCCGAGATGGACCTCGTAGATCGAGGTCGGCGCGCCCAGCGCGGCGCGGGACTTGCGCCCCGCCATCCACTCGGCGTCGCCCCAATCGTAGTCGAGCCCGGACACGACCGAGGCCGTGCGCGGCGGCTCCTCGTGGCGGAAGCCGAACGGATCGGCCTTCTCGGCCTTGAAGCCGGCGTGGTGGGACGAGATCCAGTACTTGTACTTCTCCCCCGCGCCGAGGCCGGGGACGAAGCCCTCCCAGATGCCGGAGGACTGGCGCGGCTTGAGGGGGTGCTTGGTCTTGGCCCAGCCGTTGAAGTCGCCCATGACGGCGACCTTCTTGGCGTTGGGGGCCCACACCGCGAAGCGCACGCCCTTCTTCCCGTTATGAGTTTCGAGGTGGGCTCCTAATTTTTCGAAAAGCCTCGAATGGGTTCCCTCATTAAAGAGATGGAGATCGAGGTCCGTCAGCCCCGTCGGCTTGTGGTCGACGGCGCCGGCGCTCACGCGCCCTCCGGCGCGCGGCCCGCGGCTCCGGTCATCAGCCCGAGACGCCCGGCCAGGCGGGCGGTCAGCGCTCCGGCGTCCATGCGCCAGCGCCAGTTGTTCTCCGTGGTGCCCGGCCGGTTCATGCGTCCGGAACCGTCCACGTCGAGCAGGTCCTGCATCGGCGCGATCGCCGTGCGCGCGGGAGAGCGCCACACCATCGCCGTCATGTCCCAGGACGGGCGCTCAGGGTCGCGGCCCAAGGCGCGACGGAAGGCGGCGCGCTCCTTGTCCGCGGCCGCGGCGGGCCGCTGGGCGTTGAGGCTGCCGTCGTCCTCCCACCAGCCCCGCGTCGTGTCGTTGTCGTGAGTCCCGGTGTAGGCGACGCAGTTCTCCGGCCACTTCGACGGCCAGTCCTTCTCCTCGCCGCCGAAGGAGAACTGAGCCAGGCGCATGCCCGGGAGCTTGAACTTGTCGCGCAGGGCGATCACCGCGGGCGTCGCCACGCCCAGGTCCTCGGCGACGATCTCGAGGCGGGGCACGGCGGCCAGCGCGGCGGCGAAGAACTCGTCGCCGGGCGCCTGAACCCAGCGCCCCTTGATCGCGGTCGTCTCCCCCGCGGGGATCTCCCAATAGTTGCGGAAGCCGATGAAGTGGTCGAGCCGCAGGGCGTCGAAGCGCGCCGCGCACGCCTTCAGGCGCGCGAGCCACCAGGCGAAGCCCGTTTCTTTATGGTGATCCCACCGGTAGAGAGGGTTGCCCCAGAGCTGCCCGGTGGCCGAAAAATAATCCGGCGGGACTCCCGCGACGGCGGTCGGGCGTCCGTCAGGGCCGAGGAAAAATAAATCCTGGTTCGCCCAGCAGTCGGCGCTGTCGTGGCGGACGTAGATCGGCGCGTCGCCCATCAAGCCGACGCCGCGCGCGGCGGCGCGCGCGCGCACCGCGTCCCACTGGCGCGCGAACAGCCACTGCGCGAACTCGTGGAAGCGGAGCTCCTCGGGGACGTTGTTGCGCGCCTCGTCGAGGCGGGCGGGCTCGCGGCGGCGCAGGCGCTCGTCCCACTCGGTCCAAGGCTTGCCGCCGTTGGCGTCCTTGAGCGCGCAGAAGAGGGCGTGGTCGGCGAGCCAGGACTTCTCACGCTCGCGGTAGGACTCGAAGTCCAGCTTGTCGTCCTTGGAACCGCGCTTCTTGAACGCCTTGAAGGCCGCGCGCAGGGCCTTGGGCTTGGGCTGACCGAGCTCGGCCTTCTTGAGAAGTCCTTCGGCGGCGAGCAGGTCGGTCGAGATCAGCTCAGGCGAGCCCGCGAACGAGGACGGGGAGGCGTACGGGGAGCCGATCTCGTCGGGCGGGCAGACGGGCAGCATCTGCCACCAGGATTGGCCGCAATCGCCCAGGAAGTCGGCGAAGGCCAGGGCTTCGGGTCCCAAGGACCCGCCGCGGGCGCCGGGCAGCGACGTCGGGTGCAGGAGGACTCCGGAGGCGCGGCGCGTCAAGGTCGGCGGGGCGGGCATCGCGGGTCATTCTACCAGAACCCGCGCCGAGGGGCCTAGCCCCTGCGGACGCCGCGCGCCGGGATCAGCGCTCGGCGACTTCGAGGCCCGAGGGGACGCGGGGAGCGGCCGGCGTCGCGCGCACCTTGTCGATCAAGTCGCGGCCGACGATCGGCGCCAGCGTCCGTTCGTAAACGGGCTCCAGCGCCTTGCGGAACGCCGCGCGCCCCGCGTCGGAGAGATAGACCGGGCGCACGCCCTTGGCCGTCATCTCGCGTTTGGTGGTCTCGTTGAGCTCGATCGTGCGGGCCCGCTCGATGCGCGCGGCCTCGTTCGCGCTGTCGCGCAGCAGGCGCTGATGCTTGGCGGGCAGGCTCCGCATGAACTTGTCGTTGACGTAGGTGACGCTGACGAGGTAGCTCGCGTTCATCGCGTTGACGCTGTTGACGGAGGATTCCAGGTGCGCCTCGTGGACGCGGCGCCACGTCAGGACCGCCCCGTCGAGCTCGCCCTTCTTCATGCGCTCCGGCACGCTCAGGAAGTTGTTCTGGATCGTGACCGGCTGCGCGCCGAGCTCCTTGAGCCAGGCGGTGTCGACCGGCGCGCCGAACGTCCCGATCTTCAGGCCCTTGAGGTCCCCGGGGCCGCGGATCTCGCGGTCGGCGGTCGCCACGCCCTGCGCGCCGCCGCTGTAGGTGAACGCCAGGCCCTCGAGACCCTTGTCGCGCAGGCCCGCGAGAAGCTGCGGGCCGAGCTTGCCCTCGAAAACGCCCTCGAGGTGCAGATAGCCGTCGAAGAGGTAGGGCATGTCGAAGACCCACAGCCGGCTGTCGAACTCGCCCATGACGTTCGTGAAGGAGTGGCCCATCTCCCCTTCGCCGGCGGCCACCTGGCGGGCGATGGTCGGGGCCTCCCGCCGGTTGTCGCCCCACGGGTTGGCCGCGGGCACGATCTCCACGGAGATCTCGCCGTCGCTGCCCTTTTCGACGGCCGCCTTGAAGCTGCGCGCCGCGTCCTCGAAATAGTCCAGGTTGTAATGGCCGATCAGCCAGCGGATTTTATGCTTCGGGGGCGCGGCCGGAGCCGCGGTCGGAAGAGCCGAAAGCAGGAAGGCGGCGAGCAGGGCGAGCTTGGCGGGAGCGTTCATATCTTCTCTCCTCCGGACTGCGATACTGTAACAGGACTTCCCCGGAAATTCAATGACTATTTACGCGCGGAGGGCCGCTTCGCCAGCTCCGTTTTGAGCCTCAGGGCCCAGCCGTGGCCGGGGTCGACCGCCAAGGCCCGGCCGGCCAGCGCGGACGCGGTCCGCTCATCCCCCAGGTCGAGGCGGTGCTGGGCCGCCGCGGCGTAGATGTAGGCCAGAGCCGACTTTTGATCGTCCGGATCCACCGACCGGCGGAGCAGCTCCTCGCGCGCCTCGGCCGAGTCGTTCTCCGCCTCGACGGCGCGCCCGAGGCAGACGACCGTCCGCGCCTCGTCGCCGAGAGACGTCCACAGCGCGGCCAGGGCCCGGTACGCGGCCGCCTGCTGCCAGACGGGCGCGCGGATCACGAGCGGCTGAAGGGACGCGGCCAGGCGCGCGGCCTCGCCGGCGCGGCCGCGGCGCCGCTCGAGTTCGGCCAGCGCCAGCAGGGCCCGCGCGTCCTCGGGGTCGCGTTCCAGCGCGCGCCGAAGCTCGCTCTCCGGAGGAAGAACCTCTTTGCGCGCTCGCGGCGCGGGCCGCTTCAGCGCGGCGAGGTCGGCGGGCGAGAGGGCGCTCCTGACGCGCGACAAGAGGCCGAGCGCGGCGACGTCCGCCGTCTCCCGCCCCGCCGCCCGCGCCGACAGGGACGCCGCGCGCTCCGGACGTCCGAGGGCCAGCCACAGCCGCGCGACGAAGCGTTCCGCCGAGGATTTAAGCCAGTCGGGCTGCGCGAGCGCGGCGTTCTCCGCTCGCCGCGCGTAGGCGAGGCCGCGCTCGCCGCCGGCCAGGCGCGCCGCCGCGTCGAGCGCGTCGAGGTCGTCGGGAACGAGCGCCAACGAGCGCTCCAGGTCCTGTTCGGCCGCGGCGCGCTCTCCGGCGTCGGCGGAGATCTCCGCGGCCAGGCGCAGCGTCCGCGCGCGGGCCCCGGCGGACAGCCCGTCCGCTTCGGCCGCCCGGCGGGCGAAGGCGGCGGCCTCGGGGCTGGGGCGGGAGCGTTTCGCGGCGGCGAGCAGGCCGGGAAGCTCGGGATCGCGCGGCAGAAGCTCCGACGCCCTCTTGAAGTCGCGCTCGGCCCCGAGATCGTCGCCGATGCGCAGGCGCGCGCGCCCGGCCCGGCGCAGGACCTCCGCCAGGCGCGGCCCGGCCGCCTCGGGCAGGGCCTCGAAGCGCTCCGCGTAGGCGAGCACCCGCCACGGATCCCCCTCCTCGTGTTCCGCGACGAGCTTCTCGAGCGCGTCGGCGCCGCGTTCGGCCTCGAGCGGGGCGGCGTGCGCCGGCGCGGCGCAGGCGAGGGCGCAGACGAGAGAGCGGATGATCGTCATGGCCGAGACTATACATCATGCGGCGGGCTCCGCGGCGCGCTTTCTGCTAGAATCGGCGGATGATCGCGCAGACGGCGTTTCTCGAGCGGCTCTTCGACCATCTCTGGAAGGAGTACCGCGACCGCGTCGACTACGCGCGCGCCTACGAGGACGTGCTCAAGGAGCGCGGCGGCACCTTCACCAACGACCACATCGCCTTCCGCACCTTCGCCGCGCAGGACAAGTGGTCGGGCATCGCCTCGATCGCGCGCCCCTTCGAGACCCTGGGCTACCGCGCCGCCGGCGCCTATGATTTTCCGGACAAGCATCTGACCTCGATCCACTTCGCCCCGCCCTCGGAGAATCTCCCCAAGCTCTTCGTCTCCGAGCTCCGCGTCTGGGAGCTGTCCGCGCGCGCGCGCAGGATCGCGCTCGCCGCCGCCGCGAAAGCCGCGCCGGGCCTGACCGACGCCGAACTGGCCGGCCTGTCCGACCTGCCGGGCATCCCCGCCCGCGCGCGGGAGAAGCTCCTGCGCCGCTGGGCCGCCCAGTTCGGCCGCCGCTGGCCCGCGCCGAAAGCCGCCGACGCGCTCGCCCTCGAGAAGGAGTCGCAGTTCGGCGCCTGGGTGCTGCTCCACGGGCACACGGTCAACCACTTCACCGCCGCCGTGCACTCGCACGGCGTGACGGAGCTCGACGACATCGACAAGACCGTCGCCGCGCTGAAGAGGGCGGGCGTTCCCATGAAGCCCGAGATCGAGGGCGAGCCCGGCTCCAAACTCCGTCAGTCCTCCACCCAGGCGGTGGTGATCCCGGTGGAGATGCGCGCCGGCGCCCGCGTGGTCAAGAAACCGTGGACCTACGCCTACTTCGAGATCGCCGAACGTCCCCTGCTCGACGGCAAGCGCTTCGAGGGCTTCCTCGGCGGACAGGCCACGAATCTCTTCGAGATGACCCGCCGCTCGTGAGCCGGCCGACATCCCGCCGTTGGCAGGTCCTTCTCCTGCATGACCCGCGCGCCCGGCCGGTCGCGGGCCTGCCTCCCGCGGTGCGCGCCGCCTACCGCGCCGGCCGCGAACTCGGAGCGGACCGCATCGTGATCGCGGGCGCCTCGGACTCGTTCCTTAAGAAGTGGGCGTACCAGCTGCGTCAGGCCGCCGTTCCCGTGCTCGGCGACAAGCTCGGAGCGGCCGCGCTCGACGCGCGCCTGCCGGTGCTGGCCCTCGACCCCGAGAGCTTTCCGGACGAGGGCGCCCTGTCCGCCTTCGCCGAGGCCGCCGAAGGCGTCGCGACCGCCGGGGCCGGCGACGCGCGCCGGCTCGTTTCGGGCCGCCCCGTCGCGGCCCTGCGCTGGAGCCCCGGACCGCTCGGCGCCGGGACCGCCCTTCCCGAGGCGGTCCACGCCCGCGCCCTCGCCGGCCACGGCGCGGAGATCTCCGCCGGCGCGTTCTTCGACGCCCGCGGCTCCGCCGCCGACCGCGCCGCCGAGACCCTCTTCGCGCGCCTGGCCAAGGACAGCGACGGCTACATCGCCAAGTTCGACCGCGCGCTCTCCATCGCGATCACGCGCCTGCTCCTGCCCTTCCCGGTCACGCCCAACCACGTGACGACGGCGGGCCTCCTGCTCAGCCTTCTCGGCGCCTGGTGGCTCGCCGCGCCGTCGGCGCGGTGGCAGTTCTACGGCGCGCTGCTGATGTGGTTCTGCTGCCTGCTCGACGGCTGCGACGGGGAGATCGCGCGCCTCAAGCATCTCAGCTCGCCGTCCGGCGCCGCCTACGACCTGTGGGCCGATCATCTCGCGCACCTGGCGACCTTCGTGGCTCTCCCCGTGGGCGCGGCGCGCCTGCACCCGGACGCGGACTGGCTGATCCCGGGCGTCCTCCTCGTGACCGGCTTCCTCGCCAGCGGATTCTCCGTTTGGTGGCTGGTCCTGCGCGTGCCCGAGGAGAAGCGCGGACCGTCCGCGCTCGTCGTCGAACGCATCGCCAGCCGCGACTACGTCTACCTCATCCTCGCTCTGACCGCGATCGGGCGCCTCGACCTGTTCGTGTGGGCCGCGGCCGTCGGATCGCACCTCTTCAACGCCTGGCTGTGGCTCGCCGCGCGCCGCCCCGCCTCCGCCTGACGGCCGCGAAGGTCCTTCCGGGGTCTAGGCCCCTTGCCGCGTCCATTTCGGGACTTCCGGTCCCCCATCCCGGCCCGGTCTATTACTAAAGTTCGCCTGCAGCAGAGGCGTACGGCGTCAGCGGAGGTCGCATCCCCATGAAGATCGCGTTCCTGGTTCTGTCGTTGGCCCACTCGCCGGCTCTCGCGGGCGTCGTCACCCGCGCGGTTCCCGGCGT
>CAZURZ010000095.1:0-7041 GCA_964623465.1 uncultured Elusimicrobia bacterium | reverse complement strand
CGGCCGCCGTCTTGACGACGTTCTCCTTGGTGATCTTGCCCTCTTCGGAGCTCAGGAACACCGAGGCGTCCTTTTTGATCTGCGGCAGCAGCTGCGGCTTCTTGGACTTCTTGTCCTTCTTCTTCGGAGTCTTCTTGGCCATGACTTTCCTCCGCGGGGCTACCGCGATTTATACTCCAGCCAGGACTCGAGCACCTTGCGGGACTCGGGCTCCTGGAGCCTCGTGAACACGACGTCGAAAAGGCCCATCATCTTCTCGCACCAGCCGTTGTCCGGCATGCGGCCGAACACGCTGCCCTGCGTCTGCTGGTTGTAGACCGGCAGGACGCTGCAGTAGGGGCTGTAGGCGCACTGCGCGCACATCGGCTGGGAGTCGGGGCTCGACGCCAGCAGGCTCGCCTGCACCGTCGGGTGGTCGAGCAGGTCCTGGAAGGTCGAGGACGCCGCGTCGCCGATCTTGAAGAACTCGTCGCCCTCGTTGGCGAGCAGGCGGCCCTCCTCGCAGGTGTAGACGCCGCCGTCGAAATTGTAGGCGAGGCGCGCGGTGCCGCCCGCGTCCGGGAAGCGCCAATGGCCGCCCTCGAGGATGCGGATCATGAAGATCAGCGCCATCTTCTCGTAGGCCTTCACGCCCTTCTTGTTCAGCTCGATGATGTAGTCGAGCGCGTCCGCGTAGAACGTCACGAACTCGGCGGACTCGTAGCCGATCGTCCCCCAGCTCTTCTTGGCGAAGCCGATCGGGTCGAGCGGTCCGAACTGGATGCGCTCGAGGCCGAGCGCGACGGCCTGATCGACGATGTCCTTCGCGCGTCCCAGCGAGTGGCGCGAGACCGTGCAGATCGCGTTGGGCGTGTCCGTCTTGGCGCCGTCCGCCTTGCGCGCCATGATCTTCTTGAGTCCGGCCACGACGGACGCGTGTCCGTTGCCGCCCAGGTAGATCCGGTTCTTGTCGTGCAGGTCGGCGGGTCCGTCCAGCGAGGTGCAGAACGACACGCCGTTGCGGATCAGGAACTCGATCTTCTCGTCGTCGAGCAGGCTGAAGTTCGAGATGAGGCCGAAGTGCAGGGAGCGTTTGTGGAGCTTGTTCTTCTCCCGGGCGTAATGGACGATGAACTTCACCACCGGCCAGTTCAGCAGGGGCTCTCCGCCCTGGAACTCGATCATCAGGGTCGGATTCGGGCTCTGGAAGATCAGGTCGACCACGTTCCGCGCGGTCTCGACGGTCATGTCCTTGCCGGGCGCGTTCTCGCCCACCACGCTCGCGTGGCAGTACAGGCACTTGAAGTTGCAGCGCAGGGTGACGACGACCGTGTGCACGTTCGGGCCCTTCCACGACAGCATGCGCCGGTCGGCGGCGCGCAGGGCGAGATGGGAGAAGTCGTGCTGGTCGCGGATGAAGTCCTTGCGGACGAGCTCCGCGTTCTCGAGGCCGCCCGCGAGGTAGCGGGCGTAGTCCTTCGCGGAGAGCAGCGCGTGCTCGCCGGCGTCGTTGGTCATCAGGACGGACGAGCCCAGGCGGCGCGCGTTGTGCGCGGCCACCTTCAGCGGCGCGCGCTCGAGCGTGCCGGCGGGCTCCGTCAGTCTAGACACCGGCGTCCTCCTTCTGGGGCGGGATGGGCAGGCCCTGGTCGGGCAGCTTCCTGGGCATCGTGCGCCGGATCTCCTCCTCGGCGTTCTTCATCAATTCGGCGACCTTGGCCTTGAACTCGGGCGTCTGCTCCTCGGGCGGGACGGCGGGCGGCGGATTCTCGCCGCCGCGCGCGGCCATCAAGGCCTGCGTCGTGATCAGGCTCGAGATCTTGCGGTTGAAGGAGCCGACGACGAAGCGGTACTCCTGGTTCAGAAGCTCGTTGCCGAACTCGCCCTCCAGCGCGGCGAGGTCCGCGCCGCGGCGCTTCGCCTCGAGGGTCACCTCCCAGGCGCCCTTCTCCTCGGCGACGTACACGTCCACCTTCGAGGACAGGACCTGCGCGGCGATGCGCAGCGCGTCCATCGAGTAGACCTTCTTCGACAGGATCATTTGACGGCCTCCGCCTTGGGCGCTTCGGCCGGGCTTTCCTGCCAGCGGCACTTGTCGCGCTCCATCCATTTGTCCAGCACCGCGCGCGCGCGGGGATCGCGCAGCTTGCGGAAAATGACGTCGAACATCCCCATGTGGGAGACGCACCAGCCGCTGTTGGGCATCTGGCCGTAGACGCTCTTCTGCATCTCGTAGTGGAAAACGGGCTCGGCGCCGCACCACGGCTTGAACGCGCACTGGTGGCACATCGGCTGGTTGTCCAGCGTCGAGGCGGAGACGCAGGCGCGCGTGGTCGGATGGTCGATGACCGCGTTCCAGGAGTCCTTGGAGACGTCGCCGACTCGGAACAGCGGATCGCCCTGGTGGTCGACCATGCGGCCCTCGTCGCTGACGAAGATCTCGCCGTTGTAGTTGTAGGCGAGGCAGCCGAGCACGGCGCCCGCCGGAGAGCGCAGGTCCATGAAGCCGGGATCCTCGCCGCGCACGATCTTGGCCAGCATCACGAGCGCCATGCGCTCCATGATCGCGGACTTCCCGGAGACGTTGAGGTCGATGATGTAGTCGAGCGTGTCCTCGTAGAACTTGATGAAGTCGGCGGGCTCGTAGCCGATCTCGCCCCACACGCGCTTGGCGTAGCCGATCGGCGAGAGCGGGCGCAGGAATATCTGCTCCATGCCGAGCTTGACGTACAGGTCCACGATCTCGGGCCCGCGGCTGAGCGAGAAGCGCGTCGTCGTCATCAGCGCGCCGGGAAGATAGAGGCCCTTCTCGGAGCCCTCGGCGCAGCGCTTCTGGATCTTCTCCAGCCACGCGACGACCTTGGGCTGGGCCTCGCCGCCGCCGAAGAACGGACGGTTCTTGTTGTGCAGGTCGGCCGGGCCGTCGAGCGAGGTGCACAGCGAGACCTCGTGGTCGAGCAGCCAGTCGAGCTTCTCGTCCGTCATCAAGGTGAAGTTGCACACCAAGGACATGAGCAGCTTGCGCTTGGTCGCCTTCGCCTTGGCCTGCGCGTACTCCGTGATGAACTTCACGACCGGCCAGTTGAGCAGCGGCTCGCCGCCCTGGAACTCGATGCAGATCGTCGGGTTCGGCGTCTGGAAGATGAAGTCGACCGTCTTCTTCGCGGTCGCCAGGTCCATGTCGGTGTCCGTGCGCGACGGGTCGACGACGCTCGAGTGGCAGTACTGGCACTTCTGGTTGCAGCGCAGCGTGACCACGATCATGTGCAGGCTCGGGCCGGGGAACCATTGGAACGAGTTCTTGCGCACGTAGCCCGCGGCGAGCGAGGCGAAGTCGAGGCGGTCCTTCAGGAAGCCGCGCTTCTCGAGCTCGGCGTGCAGCGGGTCGGAGGCCGCGACCTTCCCCGCCATGAAGCGCTCGAAATCGGCGCTCGTCATCATCAGGTAGTGGCCCCACTCGTTGGTGAGCAGGTGCCAGCCGCCCATGTCGCGGAAGTTGAAGGCGGCGAGGCCCTTCGACTCGACGGGCTTCCCCGGAGCCAGGGCCGTGAGGCGGCTCATCCGACCTTCTTCCCCTGCGCTTCCTGCCGGGCTTCCCAGGACGCGGCGACGTTCTTCGGATCGGCGACCGACGGCTTGGCCTTGTCGGCGTTCATCGTCTTGATCTCCGCCTCGACCTCGGCGATGAGCTTCTCGATCTCGAGCCGCTGGTCGTCGGTGAGCTGGTCGACCGCCGGCTCGGGCGCCGCCGCGGCGGGCGCCGCCGGCGGCTGGATCTTGCCGCTGGCGATGAGCACCGCCTGCTCGGCGATGTACTCGCGGACCGGCTGGTTGTTGCGCGCCACGGCCCAACGGACCTTCTGCGCGGCGAAGTCGGCGACGAACTCCGCGGCGAGCGCCTTGGGCGAGAGGGCCTTGGGGTTCTTCGCGCGCAGGGCGACGACGAGGGTCTTGGCGCGGTCTCCGGAGAGCAGCACGTAGGCCCGGTCCATCAGCAGGTAGGCCGCGCCGAGGATCGGCTCGAGGCCGTGCGCCTTCACGTCGAGGGAAAAAGAAGCGCCCGCGGGCGTGAGTTTCGGAGCCGGGACGGGGGCGGGCTTCACGGCGGAGGCTTTTTTGACGGCTGTCCGGACGGACGTCTTCGGCGCTTTTTTCTTCGATTTCATCCCGAGTCCCGCAATAGAGGAAAGAGCTTTCGCCCGTTCTCAGGAGTGTAGCAGGATCGCTACCTCATGTCAACATGCCATTTATCGAGCAAAAGCAACCACTTTTCGTCATCCAATCGGCCGAAAATCCGGTCCAGAATTCCCATGCGCAAGGCGCATTCCGCGCTCTCCGGCATGCGCCCCCACAGCCCCCCCTGATCGCGGCGGCTGACGGACGGCGGCACGGCGCAGAAGGCGCGGTACGCGCACTGCGAGCACTGGGGCTGGTTGTCCGGCAAGGACGCGGCGACCAACGCGCGCGCGGCCTCGCTCCCGGGCAGGTCCTGCCAGCGCAGCGCGGCCGCGGTCCCCAAGGACAGGCCGGCCGGATCGAGGGCCGCGGCTTCGGACGGGAACACGCGACCCGAGGCGTCGTGCGCCAGCTCCTCGACGAGGTCGGCCCCGGGCAGGGACCACGGGCGCCCGGCCAGCAAGGCCGCCGCCCACTCGTCGCGCACGCGGCCCTCGTCGCCGAGCGAGATCAGCTCGTCGAGGAAGTCGCCGTGGAACGCGTGGAAGCCCGCGCTCCCGTCGGGATCCGAGGCGGCCGGCAGCAGCCGGACGGATTCGAAGCCCCAGCGCTCGAACCAGCGCGCCCACGCGCGCGGCTCGCGAGCGCCGGGCGCCAGGCGGGCCAGCGCGCGCTGCGCGCGGAACGGCGGCGGCCGGTCGCCCTTGGGCGCGCCGTCGAGGACGAGGGCCGCCCGCCGCGTCGCGCCGTGGCCGCGCAGGAAATCCGCCTGGTCGGGCGTCATCGATTCCGCGCGCGCGATCAGGAAGGTCGGGCGCCGCGCCCACTCCCCCCGGCGCCGCGCGTACTGCGTCGCGAACCAGATCTCCGGCCAGCGCGCCCCCGCGTCGGCGCAGGCCAATTCGAGCGTGACCTGCGGCCCCGGGCATCGGAACGCGAGGTCGATCGAGGCGAGGACCGCGTCGAGACCCATCGCCCCGGCCGGCCCGTCGAGGAGCAGGACGTGGGTCGCCGCGCCCTTCCACGACAGCGGGCCGCGCTCGAAGCGACGGCGCGAGTCGGCGTCGAAGTCGTAGGCGCCCGCGACGAAGCCGAGCGCCTGCAGCCGCGCGTAGAGCGGATCGCCCGGCGCGAGGCCGGCGAGCAGGCGCGCGTGCTCGGCGGGCGTCAGCAAGGCCCAGCGCCCGAGCTCGTCGGCGATCAAGACTTTCCCGCCGAGCAGGCGGTACTGGTGCGGCGCGGCCGCGCCGGCGCGCGCCTTCGGCGGCTTGGCGTAGGACGTGAGGCGGCTCACCGCATCCCTCGCGCCCGCTCGAGCAGCTCGGCGAGATCGCGCGTCCGGTCCTCGCGCACCTGCGGCTCGAGCTCCTCGAGCGGATCCTCCGGCACGGCCGGGAAGCCCTTGGCCAGCAGCGGGGCGAGGACCGCCTGCGTCAGCGGCGCGTTCTCGCGCACCACGCGCTGGCGGCACGCGTGGCTGAGCGCCTCGTTGAGGAACTCCCCCGCGAGGGCGGCCAGCGCGGCGGCGGAGGCCTTGCCCGCCGGGCGGATCTCGACGGAGAAGCCGGTCCGGGTCTCGCCGGCGTAGACCTCGGCGCGCTCGCCCAGCGCGAGCGCGCCGGCGGCGAGCGCGTCGGGCCCGTACACCGCGCGGCCGAGCGTCAGGCGGACGGCGCCCCTCGCGATCTTCATCGCTCCTTGCGGACCTCCGACCACGGGCGGGCGATGCCCAGCGGATCGCGCGGGCCGGGATCGGCCTCCGCCTCGGCCAGCAGCGCCGCGATCTCGGCCTTCTGCTCCGGCGTGAGGGACGCCGCGGGCGCCTCCGCGCGGCCCCCGGCCGACTCCGCGAGAGCCAGCGCGCGGCGCAGGGCCTCCGCGCGCAGGCCCAGACCGCCTCGCGTCAGGCTCCAGCGCAGGAGCTGGTTGGCGTACTCGCGGCGGAACTCCTCCGCGAGGCCCTTGCCCGCGCCCTTCTTCGGCCACAGGCGCACCGTCCCGCTCCGGCCCGAACGCTCGGCGAGGACCCAGGCGCGCGCGGTCAGCGCGTGCGCGGCGCAGAGGAACGCGGTCTCGTCGACGGACGGCAGGCGGACGCTGGCCGGCTTCATCGCAGGAACGGGTGGAAGCGGTCGCCGCTGGGAAGCGCGGCGCGGGCGTCCCGGATCGGCGCGATGTCGGGCGCCCCCATGTGCTTGATGTAGCTGCGGTGCACGCCCACGCACTGCTCGCGGTGCGCGCACTGCGTCCGGCATCCCTCCTGGTAAGTCACCTTGAAGCCCGCGAGGGTGTTCCACACGAACGGCCACAGGCGCTCGGGCACCGTGCACAGGGAGAAATGGTAGAGCCTGGCGTCCTTGAAGCGCTTGAGCTTCTCGTGGTTGCGGTCGATGTGCGCCGCGCACTCCGACTGCGTGAACTTGAGACGGTCCTTGTACTGCTCGGCGAAACCCTCGATCTCCTCGAACAGGAAGACGACCCGGTCCACCCACGGGTGCTCGTCGAGCAGGTAGTCCAGCAGCCCGTCGAGCCAGCGCGCCTGGACCTTGGTCATGATGATGCGGATCTCGACGAGCTGGCCGGGCTTGCGGTGCTTCTTCAGATGGCGCAGGCCCTGCGTGGTCTGCCCGAAGCTCCCGGGCGCGCGCGAGATCGCCTCGTGCGTCTTCGCGTCGGGTCCGAACATCGGCACCGCGATCTCGAAGGGCGTCTGCGCGATGCCGCACGTCCTCCGCGCGAAGTCCTCGTAGTAGAACATCCGGCCGTTCGAGAGCAGGCGGATCAGGTTCGCCGGGAACTCGGTGCGGATGTGCGCGAGGATCTTCAGGAAATCGGGATGGTTCGTCGGCTCGCCGCCGGTCAGGTTGAAGTAGTCGCGCTCCTCGT
>CAZURZ010000094.1:2095-7170 GCA_964623465.1 uncultured Elusimicrobia bacterium | reverse complement strand
GCCGCCGCGCCGCCAAGATCTGCGCCCGCCTCGGCGAGACGGGCCGGGCGCTGGAGCTGCTGAGGGCGCTGACGCTCGAGTCGCCGCGCGACGCGGACGCCCGCCTGGAACTCGCCGAGCTCTCCGCGAGGGCCGGCTCGCGCGACGAGGCCCTCGCGCAGATGACGGCTCTGTCCAAGCTGCCGGCGGGCCCGTCGACGCGCCGCCGCGCCGCGCTCTTCCTGCGCGAGCTGGGCGAGCCCGCGCGCTCCCTCGAGGCGCTGGCTCCGCTCCTGCGCGAGCGGCCGCGCGACGCGGAACTGCTTCTCGCGCGGGCGCGGGCCGAGTCCGCGTCGGGACGCCGCGAGGCGGCGCTCGCCTCGCTCGCCTCGGCCGAGGCCGCGGCCGGCCGCGATCTCGAGACGCTTCTGAACGCGGCCCTCGCGCGGCAGGAACTCAAGGACTTCGAGGGGGCCGTGCGCGTGCTGGACCGGGCTCTCGCCTTGGAGCCCAAGTCCGCGCGGGCGTATTCGGAGCGGGGCCTGTGCCGTCAGCTCCTGGGACGGGGGGCTCTCGCCGAGGCGGATCTGCGCCGGGCGATCGAGCTCGACCCGGATCTGCTTGCGGCGTACCTCACCTTGGGCAGCGTGCTCGCCTCCTCCGGGCGCGGCGGCGAGGCCGCCGGGCTCTACGACGCGGCCTTGGCCCGCCCGGCCGCCGCGCGCGAGCCCTCGCTGCGCGAGTTCCTCCGCTCGGCCCGCGACGGCGTCCGCCGGCCTTAGCGGCGCGAGGAATCGAGCGCGTCGCGGGCGGCGGCGAGCATGGCGTCGTCCCCGCTCGCGCGCGCCAGACGTTCGGCGCGTCCCGCCGTCTCGAGCGCCTCGCGCTTTCGTCCGAGCTCGTGGAGCACGGTCGACAGGCTCAACAGGGGCTGGATGAAGGCGGGATCGGCCGCCGCGGCCGCGCGGAAGTCCTCGAGGGCTCCGGGCTTGTCTCCGCGCAGGTAGCGGAGGATGCCGCGGTTGTGGCGGGCGAAGGGATTGCGGGGCGAGAGGGCCGCGCAGCGGTCGAGGAAGCCGCCTCCGCCGGACTCCGGGCGGCTCCAGCCGGGCCACTCGCACGGGACGGCCAAGGGAAGGTCCACGCGCAGGGCGAGACTGGCGGATTCCGCGAACAAAGCGGCGCCGGCGAGACGCAGGCCCTCGACGGCGAGAGGCGCTTCGTCCCGGCAGCGCCGCGCGCGGGCGGCCAGGGCGCGGTCGGACTTCACGCGCGCGAGACGCGCGAGGTCGTCGCACGCCTTCGGCGCCAGTCCCGCGGCCGCGAAGGCGTCGGAGCGCTCGGCGAGCCCGTAGGCGCCGCGCGACGCCGCGACCGAGCGGTCGAGAAGCGCCAGGGGCGCGCGGTGAGCGGGCGAGGCCGGATCGCCGAGGGCGGAGGAGGCCCGCCCGCCCGCGGCCTCGACGGCGTACAGGAGCAGCAGCAGGACGCAGAGGGCCGCGAAGACGGCGACGAGCGCGCCGCCCGCCGCGCCGCCGCTCGCCGGGCGGCGGAAGAACGAGTCGTTCAGTCGGCCGCGGAAGAGCCTCCTCGAGACGACGGCCGCCCCCGCTCCCGCGAGCGCCAGGAGCGGCAGAAGGACCGCGTCGGAGTGCCAGCGGTAGGTGGCGAGGACGTGGTAGCCGGTGAAGGAGAGGAGGACGCAGGCGAGCGCGGTCCCGGCGGGAACCGGCCCGTGGACGAGCAGCGCGAACGCGGCCAGCAGCAGGGCCGGCGCGTAGTGCGACCAGAAGGCGGCGGCGTTGCGCGCGACGCCGGACGCGAAGGCGAGCGGGCGCTCGCGGATGTCGGCGAAGGCCCGCGCGAGCAGTTCCCGGTCCGTTCCGGCTCCTTTCCAGCGGCGGATCTGCTCCTGGGAGCAGCAGTCCTCTCCGCGCGTCGTCGCGAACAGGCGCAAGGCCCCGGCTTCGACGTCGAGCGGAGCGGCCCGCCCCAGGCGGGCCGCTCCCGCGGCGCCCGCGACGGCGAGCAGGGCGGCCGTCGCCAGCGTCAGCGCGGCGAGACGGGCGCGCGCGGCGCGCCAGGAGGGGAGCAGCACCGCCGCGCCGGCGATCACGGCCGGAAGCGGCCAGTGCGACGTCCGGCACAGCAGGGACGCCGCCAGGACCGCGGCCAGCAGCGCGGTCCGCGCGGGGGTCGGGGATTTCAGCCAGCGGACGAGCGCGCAGGCGGCCGCGAGGACGGCGGTCTGGTAGAAGGATGAGATGTCGAGCCGGGCGACGGGTTCGATGAGGCCGGGATCGGCGGCGGCCCATAGGGCGGCGAGCAGGCCGGCCCACGGCGAGTCGAGTTCGCTCGCGAGCTCGTACACGGCGACGACGGCCAGGCACGAGAGGAGCGCCTGCGCGAGCAGCGCCCAGCCGGGCTGGGGCGCGGGGACGAGAGACTCCACGGCCACCAGGAACGCCTGGTAGAGCGGGCCGCGCGAGCCCGAGGGGAACAGGCTGGGCAGGCGGTCGGCCAGGATCCCGTAGCCGAGGAAATTGACGGCGCCCTCGTAGTAGCCCTCTCCGCGGTCGAGGTGAGGCGTCCACTCGCCGAAGCTCCGCGCGGCCAGCCACAGGCGCGGCACCGCGGCCGCGGCGGCCGGCAGAACCCACGCGCGCCGCGCCGCCGCGGCGAGCCCGCGCCTCACTCCATCCATATGGCCTGGCCGTACTCCTCGCGGCGGAACCCGCGCGCGAGGTCCAGCCCGGCGAGCAGGATCGCGTCGCGGTCGTCCGCGGGCAGGCCGCGACGGGCGCGGATGTAATCCGTCACGCGCGCCGGGATGGCGCGATAGTCCGCGGAGGCCCCGGCGGCGTCTCCCAGGGCGGACTTGGCCAGCGCCCGGTTGAACAGAGCCCAAAGCCAGGTCGGGGTCGCGCCGCTCGCGTCGGGCAGCGGGATGGCGTCGAGGTCGGCGAGGGCCTCGCGGTGGCGGCCGAGCACGCGCTTGGCCTCGCCGCGCCAGATATAGGCTTCGAAGTCGAGCGGATAGCGGCGCAGGGTCTCGTCGAGGACGGCGAGGGCTTCGTCCGCGCGTCCGAGCTTGAGCAGGGCCGCGCCCCGCCAGCAAGGGGCGCACTGCGCGCCCTGGGCCTCGGCCTTCTCGAGACGCGCCAAGGCCTCCTCGTAACGCCCGAGCCAGAGATCGAAGGCGCCCCGCCAGGCGAGCACCTGCCCGGCCTCGTAATCCGGAGCGGCGGCGGCGGCGCGGTCCATCTCGGCGCAGGCCCGCTCCGGGTCGTGCAGGCAGAGATAGGCTTCGGCGAGGAACGCGCGCGCGCGCCAGTCCGCCGGTCCGCAGGCGAGCGCGCGCTCGAACCAGGAGGCGGCGAGCGCGAAGTCGCCCGCCCACATCGCGGTGGTCGCGCCCTTGGCGAGCATCCAGCCGTAGCGGGACGCGGAGCGGCGCGCCAGCGCCTCGTAGCAGGCGAGCGCGTCCGGCCCGGCGAGCGAGCCGCGGTAATAGAGGGCCCACGGAGCGCCGCGGCGGCCGGCCGCCCGCTCGAGGGCGCGGATCTCCGCCTCGCGCGCGGCGCGCGGAACTCTCTCGTCCCAATCCCAGGGGTCCCAGAAGGCCCGGAGATCGTTCAGGCCGGGGCCCGCGTCGAGGATGCGTTCCGCGACGGCCAGCGCCCGCCGGTAATCGCCGAGCTTCATCAAGGATTTGAAGCGCGAGGAGGCCGGCAGCCCGCCCCGGTCCCAGCGCAGGGCGCGCGCCAGCGCCGCGCGGGCGTCCTTCATGCGGCCCGATGCGAACAGGAGCTCGCCCTGCCCGAGGAGCGCGAGGGGATCCCGGGGCGCCAAGCGCAAGGCCCTGCGGACGAGGCCGCCCGCCGCGCCGCGCCGGCCGGAGGAGCCCGCCTCGCGGGCCGCCAGGACGAGCGCCTCGAGCATGGCCGCGCGCGTGCGCGGATCCTTGGGCGCCGATGCGAGCGCCTTGCGGTAGATCGCCATCGCGGCGGCGGGGCCCTTCGCGGAGAGCGCGGCGGCGCCGCGCCGCCGCATCACGTCGAGCAGGAATTCCCGCATGTGAGCGTCGCGCGGACGCAGGCGCAGCGCGCGGCGCAGGGAGCGCTCGATCTCCCCGAGGCTGTCGGAGGCGAGGGCGCGCGCCCGCATGCGCAGGGCCTCGGCGAGGTGCTCGCGGGCCTCGCGTTCGCCGGCGCCCGCGCGCCGGGCCGCGGCGAGGATGGCCGCGGAGGACTGCACGCGCCCCTCGCCCAATTCCTCGATCCCGCGGCGGCGCATGATCTCGAGCAGGCGGCGCCTCAGCATGCGGTCGCGAGGCCTGAGCGCGAGCCCCTTGCGCAGCTCCGCTTCGGCGAGCTCGAGGGCGCCGCGGCGGCGGCCGGCGGCCAGCGCCGTCTCGGCGAGGAGGGCGCGCGACTCGGCGTCGGCGGGTTCGAGGGCGAGGGCGCGGCGCAGGACGCGTTCGGCGTCGGAGGGCCTCCCGGCGGCGGCGAGCGTCTTGGCTCGGGCGCGCATCACCCCGAGGAGACGGGCGCGCACGTCGGCGTCGCCCGGCTTGAGCTCGAGGAGGCGGCGCAGGGCGGCTTCGTCGGCCTCGGCGTCGGCTTCGGCCGAGACCTCGGCCAGGTAGGCCTGCTCGCGGGCGTGATGCAGGTCGAGGCGGCGGCGCCGGGTCTCGGGGTCCGCGGGAGAGACGCCGGCGGCGCGCTCGAGGGCCTTCTCGGCGGCGTCGAGGTCGCCGCGCGCGCGGGCGGCCTGGGCGCAGAGGCGCAGGGCGGCGGCGAGGGCGGGGCGCGGGACGCGGGCGGAGGGCGCGACGGCGAGGAGGCGGTCGAGGGCGGGGGCGGGCTCTCGCAGGCCGTTGAGGACGAGGCCGGAGAGCCCGTCGTAGGCGGGCAGGTGGCGGGGGAAGTCCGCGACGACGGCGGAGAACTCGGCGGCGGCCTCGGCCGGGCGGCCCGCCGAGGCGAGGACGTGGGCGATGAAGCAGCGCGTCGCCGCGGGCTCGGCGCCGGCGGCCAGGGCGCGGCGGAAGCTCTCGAGGGCCTCGTCGAAGCGCCCCGCGTTGAACAGCTCGA
>CAZURZ010000094.1:0-1995 GCA_964623465.1 uncultured Elusimicrobia bacterium | reverse complement strand
GCGCGGCGGAAGCTCTCGAGGGCCTCGTCGAAGCGCCCCGCGTTGAACAGCTCGATGCCCGCGCGCGTCGGCTCGTCCGGCGCGCCCGCTCCCGCCGCGCCGGACGCGGCCTGGCGGCGGCGCAGGACGTCGACCAGGAGCTCCCTGGCGTGCGCGTCGCCCGGACGCACGCGCAGCGCGCGGCGCAGCTCGCGCTCGATCCCGTCGAAATCGCCGGGAGGCAGGGCGAGCGCGCGCAGGCACAGGGTCTCGGCCAGGTGCGCGCGGGCCTCGCGCTCGCCCGCGCCGGCGCGCCGCGCCGCGGCGAGGATCGCCGCGGCGGAGTCGACGCGGCCCGCCGCGACCTTGGCCGCGTCGCGACGGCGCAGGACCTCGAGCAGGCGTCGGCGCGCGTCCCGGTCGCGGGGCCTGAGCGCCATGCCCTCGCGCAGCACGCGCTCGGCGAGTTCGAGGGAGGCGGGGTCGGCGGCTCGCGCGGAGACCGCGGCGAGGCAGGCCTGCTCGCGTTCGCGCCGCAGGTCGAGGAGGCGTCTGCGGGTCTCGGCATCCGCGGGGGCGACGCGCGCGGCGCGCTCGAGGGCCTTCTCGGCGGCGTCGAGGTCGCCGCGCGCGCGGGCGGCCTGGGCGCAGAGGCGCAGGGCGGCGGCGAGGGCGGGGCGCGGGACGCGGGCGGAGGGCGCGACGGCGAGGAGGCGGTCGAGGGCGGGGGCGGGCTCTCGCAGGCCGTTGAGGACGAGGCCGGAGAGCCCGTCGTAGGCGGGCAGGTGGCGGGGGAAGTCCGCGACGACGGCGGAGAACTCGGCGGCGGCCTCGGCCGGGCGGCCCGCCGAGGCGAGGACGTGGGCGATGAAGCAGCGCGTCGCCGCGGGCTCGGCGCCGGCGGCCAGGGCGCGGCGGAAGCTCTCGAGGGCCTCGTCGAAGCGCCCCGCGTTGAACAGCTCGACGCCCGCGCGCGTCAGCTCATCCATATCGCTTGCGCGTACTCCTCGCGGCGGAAGCCGCGCGCGAGCTCGAGGGCGGCCTCGAGCAGCGCCTTGGGGTCGGCCAGTCCCGTCCGCGCGCGCAGGTGCGCGTCGACGGCGCGGGGCAGGCGCGCGAAGTCGGCCTCGAGGCCGGCGCGGTCGCCCAGTTCGCCCTTGGCCAGCGCGCGGTTGACCAGCGCCCACAGCCACACGGGCGTGGCGCGGCCGTCCCCGGCCAGCCCCGGCTCGGCGAGGTCGGCGAGCGCCTCGCGCGGGCGGCCGAGGGCGCGCTTGGTCTCGGCGCGCCAGACGTAGGCCTCGAGGTCGAGGGGATCGGCGGCGAGCGCGGCGTCGAGCTGGGCGAGGGCCTCGCGCGCGCGTCCGAGCTTGAGCAGGGCCGCGCCGCGCCAGGCGGCGGCGTAGGGCGCGCCGAGCTTCGCGGCCTCGTCGAAGCGCGCCAGCGCCCGGGCGTAGCGGCCGAGCCAGAGGTCGAGCAGGCCGCGCCAGGCCACGACCTGGCCGGCCTCCTCGGGCGGGGCTTCCGGGACGGCGCGGTCCATCTCGGCGAAGGCCTCGTCGCGGCGGCCGAGGCAGAGCAGGGCCTCGGCGAGCATGCCGCGCGTGCGCCAGTCGCGCGCGCGCCAGCGGCGGGCCGCGCGCAGGCGCGCGGCGGCCGGGACGAAGCGTCCCGCGCAGAGGTCGGCCAGTCCGGCCTTCGCGAGCATCCAGGCGTAGCGGCCGCGCGGCAGGCGGGCGAGGCGGTCCAGGATCCGGAGTTCGTCGGGGCCGTGGAGGTCGGCGCGGTAGTAGAGCGTCCACGGCGAGTTCTCGCCCCGCGGGACGGCGCGGGAGAGACGATCCACTTCGCGCCGGTGCTCGTCCGCGCGGCGCTCGTCCCAGCCCCAGGGATCCCAGAGCGTCCGGAGAGTCTCGACGCCCACGGCGCCGTCGAGCAGCGTCTCGGCCAGGGCGACGCCCTCGCGGTAGCGTCCCAGGCGCATCAGCGCGGCGTAGCGCTCGGCGCCGGAGAGCG
>CAZURZ010000093.1:5647-7346 GCA_964623465.1 uncultured Elusimicrobia bacterium | reverse complement strand
GATGCGCGTCGCCTGGCAGGCCATGGCCGCCGTGCTCGGCGGAGCCCAGAGCCTGCACACCAACGCCTACGACGAGGCGCTCGCGCTCCCGTCCGAGGAGAGCGCCTCGCTCGCCCTGCGCACCCAGCAGATCCTGGCGCACGAGACCGGCGTGACCGACACCGTCGACCCCGTGGCCGGCGCCTGGGCCGTCGAGGCCCTCACCGACGAGCTCGACAGGCGCGCCACGGCCAAGCTGGCCGAGATCGCCGCGCAGGGCGGCATGCTCAAGCTCATCGAGAACGAGGTGCCGCAGCGCGAGATCCAGGAAGCGTCCTACCGCTGGCAGCGCGACGTCGAGGAGGGGCGGCGCAAGATCGTCGGCGTCAACGCCCTGCGCACGGACGAAGAGGACAAGACCGCCTCCAAGCGCCTGAAGGTCTCCCCCAAGCTCGAGGCCGATCAGGTCAAGCGCCTGAAGGCGTTCCGCAAAGCCCGTGATTCCAGGAAGTCCGCCGCCGCCCTGACGTCGCTCGAGGCCGCGGCGCGCTCGCCCAAAGAGAATCTTTTTCCGTACATCCTGCATGCCGTCGAGTCCCGCGCCACCATCGGCGAGATCTTCGGGACCTTGCGCGGCGTCTTCGGAGAATACCATGGCGGTTAAAGGCCTGCAGCGGCGCAAGACGGTCCAGGAGATCCTCACCGAGCGCAAGCTCCTCAGCGAGGAGCAGCTCAAGACGGCGACGGCCGAGGCCTCCAAGAGCGGCAAGACCCTCCAGCAGGCGGCGATCGATCTCAACCTGATCGGCAAGCCGCAGCTGCTCAAGGCCCTCTCCGAGGACTGGCAGGTCAAGGCCGTCGACCTCCTCCAGATGGACGTCGACGGCGAGGTCGCCAAGATCATCCCCGAAGCGGTGGCCCGCCGGCACGTGGCGATCCCCTTCGCGAAGGAAGAGAGCGTGCTGTTCGTCGCGATGGCCGACCCGCGCGACTTCTTCGCCTCCGAGGACATCCAGCTGCGCACCGGCCTCGAGATCCAGCCCTACCTGGCCCTGCCGACCGACATCCAGGCCGCCCTCGACGGCGCCTACGGCCGCGGCGAGAGCGCCGCGCTCAACCGCCTCGTCGCCGACGTGGCGAAGAACGAGCAGGCCGTCCCGGACGGCGAGGGCATCGAGGTCCAGAAGGACGCCCCGAAGGCGGACATCTCCGAGGTCGACGCCTCCGCGCCCGAGGTCGAGAAGTTCGTCAACGCGATCATCCTGACGTGCATGTCCATGAAGGCCTCGGACATCCACATCGAGCCGTTCGAGGACCCGACCGGCAAGACGTCCAAGATCAACCTCCGCTACCGCGTCGACGGCATGCTCCTGCCGGGCACGTTCTCCGTCCCGTGGTCCTACCGCAACGCCATCGCGGCGAAGATCAAGATCATGACGAACTCGATGAACATCACCGAGCGCAGAATCCCGCAGTCGGGCCGCATCCAGATTCTCGCGCAAGGAAAGCCGATCGAGTTCCGCGTCGAGATGGTCCCGACCGTGTACGGCGAGTCGTGCGTCATGCGTATCCTCGACCGCGCCAGCGTCCAGGTCGACATCATGAAGATGGGCTTCTTGGAGGACACCCTCGGAAAGCTCCTGGGACTGCTGAAAGGCATCGGCGGCAAGAAGAACTTCGGCCTCATCGTCGTCTGCGGCCCCACCGGTTCCGGCAAATC
>CAZURZ010000093.1:0-5637 GCA_964623465.1 uncultured Elusimicrobia bacterium | reverse complement strand
ACGCCCCTCTACGCCTGTCTGAACCACAACAACCGCCCGGACATCAAGCTCCTGACCGTCGAGGACCCCGTCGAGTACGACCTCGACGGCATCATCCAGGTCCCCGTGAACCCGGACGTGAAGCTCGGCGGCGACAAGACCTTCAACTTCGCCGCGGCCCTGCGCTCGTTCCTGCGTCTCGACCCCGACGTCATCATGGTCGGCGAAATCCGCGACGAAGAGACCGCGCACATCGCGATGGAAGCCGCCATGACCGGCCACTTGGTGTTCTCCACCATCCACACCAACGACTCCGCGTCGACGATCTCGCGCCTGACCGACATGGGCCTGCCCGCCTTCATGGTCGCCACGACCATCAAGGCCGTCCTCGCCCAGCGTCTGTCGCGCCGCCTGTGCACGACCTGCAAGGTGCCGCACGACCCGAAGCCCGAGGAGATCAAGATCTTCCAGGAGAACAACGTCGAGCTCCCGAAGGGCACGAAGATATACGGTCCGCCGGAGGCCGGCGGCTGCGACGCCTGCAAGGGCCTCGGCTACAAGGGCCGCGTCGGCATGCACGAGATCCTCATCATGAGCGACACGCTCCGCGGCTACTGCCTCAAGGACGTGGCCGCCGACAACGTCCGCAAGGAAGCCATGAAGGAAGGCATGCGCCTCATCGTCCAGGACGGCCTCGAGAAGGTCAAGCTCGGGCTCACCAGCTGCCGCGAGGTCCTCGGAGGCACGGAGTAATTATGGCCGAGACCAACGCGAAGCCCGCCGGCCCCGACATGAACGTCGACCTCGCGCTCGAGCTGTTCTCGATCGCCGGGTCGCTGAATTCGACCACCGACCTCGACTTCCTGCTCCAGAAGATCGGCGCCGCGGCCGAGCAGCTCCTGGATTCGGAGGCGAGCGCCATCATGCTCGTCACCGACGACAAGAAGAGCCTGTTCTTCCGCGTCGCCTCCGGCGAGAAGGCCAAGGCGCTCAAGACGATGACCCTGCCGATCGGCCAGGGCATCGCCGGCTGGGTGGCGCAGAACCGCCAGCCCCAGGTCGTCAACGACACCAAGAGCGACCCGCGCTTCGCGGGCAAGTTCGACAAGGCCTCCGGCTTCGTCACCCGCTCGCTTCTCTGCGTGCCGATGATGTACCGCGGCGAGCTGGTCGGCGTCGTCGAGGTGCTCAACAAGCGCTCCGGCGGCTACGGCGAGGGCCACATCGGCCTGCTGTCGTCGCTCGCCAACCTGGCTTCCGTGGCGATCGTCAACGCGAAGATCATGGCCGAGCAGAAGAACTTCTTCTCGCACGTCCTGGAGCTGCTGACGGCGGCCATCGAGACGTCGCGTCCCGGCCTGGAGAACTACCCGGTGCGCGCGGCGAAGCTCGCCTGCGCGATCGGCCGCGCGCTCGAGGTCGACGAGTACGACTACCGCATGCTCTACTACGCCGGCGTCCTGCACAAGATCGGCTACGTCGCCTTCAAGAGCCCGCGCCTGCTGGCCGACCTCGGCGTGGCCAGCGCCTCCGAGGAGATGCTGCCGTCCTTCTCGGCGCGCATGCTCGAGGGCATCAAGATGCTCGACGGCGCGGTGCCCATGGTGCGCCACCACAAGGAGCGCGTCGACGGCACCGGCTATCCGGGCAAGTTGAAGGGCGACGACATCCCCCTCGGCGCCCGCATCCTCGGCCTCGCCGTCAAGATGGAGGAGCTCCGCTCCTCCGGCCTCAAGGACGCCGCGCTCGGCGCCCAGGCCTTGAAGGAGGCTCGCGACGGCGTGGGCACCCGCTACGACAAGCAGGTCGTCGAGGCCTTCGCCGCGGTGCTCGAATCCCACGGAGGGACGTACTAATGGACAAGCCATTGCGCGTACTCATCGCCAAGCCCGGCCTCGACGGCCACGACCGGGGGGCGAAGGTCATCGTCCGCGCCCTGCGCGACGCCGGCTTCGAGGTCATCTACACCGGCATCCGCCAGACGCCGGAGATGATCGCGGCCGCGGCGATGCAGGAGGACGTGGACGCGGTGGGCCTCTCGCTGCTCTCCGGCGCCCACCTGACCCTCTTCCCGGCCATCTGCAAGGAGCTCAAGAAGAAGGGCCTCAAGGACGTTCTGGTCTTCGGCGGCGGCATCATCCCCGAGGAGGACGTGAAGCCCCTGCAGAAGGCGGGCGTCGACGCCGTGTTCGGCCCCGGCACGCCGCTCCAGACGATCGTCGACTACCTCAAGGGGAAGCTGGCCGTTGCCCGCTAAGACGGCCCCGGCCGACCTCGTTCGCCGCGTCCGCAAGGGAGACCACGCCGCGGCCTCTCGCGCCCTGAGCATCGTCGTCGATGATGGTAAAGACGCCGAGATCCTCGCGAAAGAATTCTTCAAGGCATCGGGGTCGATTCAAAAGATCGGAATCTCCGGTCCGCCCGGAGTCGGCAAGTCGACGTTGACGGGCCGCCTGATCGGCGCGTTCAGGAAGCGCGGCATGAAGGTCGGCGTCCTCATGGTCGATCCCTCTTCTTCCATTTCCGGCGGCGCCTTTCTCGGCGACCGGCTGCGCATCATGGAGCACGCCACCGATCCGGGCGTGTTCATCCGCTCGCTCGCGTCGCGCGGGATGATCGGCGGCCTGACCTACGCGATCTTCGGCGCGATCCACGTCCTGGAATCCCTGGGCTGCGACAAAATCTTGATCGAGACGGTCGGCACCGGCCAGGACGAGGTGGAGATCGCGTCGGTGGCCGACACCGTCCTGTACGTGACCACGCCCTCGATGGGCGACGAGATCCAGGCCATGAAGGCCGGCGCCATGGAGATCGGGGACATTTTCGTCGTCAATAAAGCCGACCTGGCCGGGAAGGACAAGGCGATCGCCGATCTGAAGGCCGCTCTCGGCCTCGGGCATTCCGCCGGGCAGGCCGTCAAAGCCTGGGAGCCGCCGGTGCTCGCCACCTCGGCCAAGGACGGGGACGGCATCCCGGAACTCGCCGCGGGCCTCGAGGGCCACTGGGAGCACCTGAAGAAGTCCGGCGAGGGCCGCGAGCGCCTCAAGCGCCAGCACTCCACCGAGCTGCAGTTCTGGATCCAGCGCCGCGTCATCAAGAGCGCGCTGTCGCGCGTCACCGACGCGCATCTGGAGAGCATGGTCTCCCGGCGCAGCGACCCGGCCAGCGTGGGGAGGAAGCTCCTCAAGTGAAGCTCCATCACGTCGGCGTGGCCGTGCGCGACCTCTCCGCCGCGATCGCCCGTCACGAGAGGATGGGCCTGAAGCTCGCCCACCGCGAGGTCGTCGCCGCCCAGAAGGTGGAGGTCGCCTTCGTCGGCGAGCGGCCGTGGATCGAGCTCGTCGCCCCGCTCGGCGGGGATTCGCCTGTGTCTAAATTTATAGACAAACGGGGGGAGGGCCAGCACCACGTGGCCTTCGCCGTCTCGAGCATCGCCTTGGAGCTCGCCCGCCAGGAAAAGGCCGGCGCCGCCTTGATCGACAAGGCCGCCCGCCCCGGCGCCTGGGGCCACAAGGTCGCCTTCCTTCACCCAAAGGACCAGGGCGGCGTCCTGATCGAACTCGTCGAGGAGGGCCATTGAGCGACAAAGAGAAGAAGGAGCGCCCGCTCGTCTCCCCGAAGGTCCAACAGCTCCACGAGAAGAAGGCCCGCGCCGAGGCCGGCGGCGGCCCCGAGCGCCACGCCGCCCAGAAGGCCGCGGGCAAGCTCTCCGCGCGCGAGCGCATCGAGCTGCTCGTCGACGACGACAGTTTCGAAGAGATCGACGCGTTGGTGGAGACCCGCGCCACCGACTTCGGCCTCGACAAGAAGTACCTGGCCGCCGACGGCGTGATCACCGGCTTCGCCCGCGTCAACGGGCGCCCCGTCTGCGTCTACGCCCAGGACTTCACCGTCGTGGGCGGCTCGCTCGGCCTCGCCCACGCGATGAAGATCTGCAAGGCCATGGACATGGCGATCACGGCCGGCGTTCCCGTCATCGGCCTGTGCGACTCCGGCGGCGCGCGCATTCAAGAGGGCGTCGAGTCCCTCGGCGGCTACGCGGAGATTTTCTATAGAAACGTCGATGCGTCAGGGTTCATCCCTCAGATCTCCGCGATTCTCGGCCCCTGCGCCGGCGGCGCGGTGTACTCGCCCGCTCTCACCGACTTCATCTTCATGGTCGACGGCACGAGCCATATGTTCATCACCGGACCCGAGGTCGTGAAGGCCGCCACCGGCGAGACCTGCGACTTCGAGAGCCTGGGCGGGGCCGACACGCACACGCGCCTGTCGGGCGTCTGCCACTTCACGGCCGGCTCCGAGCACGACTGCTTCCGCCAGATCCGCGAGCTGCTCGACTTCCTGCCCCAGAACTGCCGCGAGAAGCCCAAGGCGGTGATGGCCTCCGACGACCCCAAGCGCGAGAGCGACCTGCTCGAGCACGTGGGGGAGCTCGAGCCCAAGAAGGCCTATAAGATTCATGATGTGATTTGGGAAATCGCCGACGGCCACCGCTTCTTCGAGGTCCAGCGCGGCTTCGCGCGCAACATCGTCGTCGGCTTCATCCGCCTCGACGGCGAGACCGTGGGCGTGGTGGCGAACAACCCGCAGGTGCTCTCCGGCGCCCTCGACATCGACGCCTCCGAGAAGGGCGCTCGGTTCATCAACTTCTGCGATTCGTTTAACATTCCGTTGTTGACGTTGGTGGATGTTCCGGGATATTGGCCGGGCTTGGAACAGGAGCACGGCGGCATTATTCGCCGCGGCGCTAAATTGCTCTACGCCTATTGCCGAGCTTCGGTTCCCAAGGTCACCGTCGTATTGAGGAAGGCGTACGGCGGCGCCTACGACGTGATGAGCTCCAAGCACATCCGCGGCGACGTGAACTACGCCTGGCCCTGCGCCGAGATCGCGGTGATGGGTCCGCAGGGCGCGGTCAACATCCTTTATAAGAACGAGATCAAGTCGGCCAAGGACCCCGAGAAGAAGCGGGCCGAGCTGGTCGCCGAGTACGTGGAGAAGTTCGCCTCGCCGTTCCAGGCCGCCAAGCGCGGCTACGTCGACGAGGTCATCGAGGCCCGCAAGACCCGCCCCAAGGTCATCCGGGCCCTCAAGTTCCTCAAGGGCAAGAAGGTGACGCGCCTCCCGAAGAAGCACGGGAACATCCCTTTGTAGGTGTCAGACCTCCCACTTCCCACTTTTTACCGACGAATATCCTGAAGTAAAAAGTGGGAAGTGGGAGGTCTGACACCGTATAATATAGAGACGCGAACAGGAGAACTGATATGGCTCGAACGAAGGTGACGGTGATCGGCGCCGGTAACGTCGGGGCGACGCTCGTGCAGCGGCTCGCCGAGATGGAGGTCGCCAACGAGGTGGTGGTCGTCGACATCCCCGCGACCGAGGGCATGCCCGCGGGCAAGGCGCTCGACCTGCTGGAGTCCGGCCCCGTCGTCGGCTACGACACGCGCGTGACCGGCACCACGTCCTACGAGGCCACGGCCGGCTCGGACATCGTCGTCATCACCGCCGGCATCCCGCGCAAGCCGGGCATGAGCCGCGACGACCTGCTCAACACCAACTACAAGATCATGCAGGACGTAGTCGGCAAGGTCGTAGAGAATTCGCCGAACTGCATCATCATCGTGGTCTCGAACCCGCTGGACGCGATGGCGCAGG
>CAZURZ010000092.1:0-7396 GCA_964623465.1 uncultured Elusimicrobia bacterium | reverse complement strand
CTTCGGCAAGTGCAACTTCTGCCGCCTGTGCGAGGAGGCCTGCCCGACGAAGCCGAAGTCGGTGTGGCACTCCCTCGACTACGAGGTGATCTTCACCAAGCGCGACGAGATGGTGCGGTGCTGGAAGAAGGACTTCCCGTTCGTCGGCAAGTACTTCGACCGCAAGGCCCAGGACTTCAAGGACGCCGAGGGCCAGGTCAACATCCACGAAGTCCAGCCGAGGAGATCCTAAGATGCTCGAGCAGATCGTCTTCTGGTCGCTGTCCGCGCTGACGCTCCTGTCCGCGCTCGGCGTCGTGCTGCAGCGCAACGCGGTGCACTCGTCGCTGTTCCTGGGGCTCTCGCTGGCCGGCGTGGCGGGCCTCTACGGCTCGCTCGGCGCCGACTTCCTCTTCGGCGCGCAGATCATGGTCTACGTCAGCGGCATCGCGGTCCTCGTGATGTTCGTCGTCATGCTGCTCGGCCGCGCCTCGGACCTCCACTTGCGCCAGGTCAACGACCGCTGGCTGGCCGCCCTGCTCGTCTGCGGCGTCTCGGCGGTCGGCATGCTCAAGATCGCGCGCCTTCACTCGGCGACGGTCTCGACCGTCGCGGCCAAGCCCTCGACCCGCGAGCTCGGCCGCCTGTTCCTCGGGGAGTGGCTGGTGCCCTTCGAGTTGATCTCTCTCGTCCTCCTCGCGGCGCTGCTCGGCGCCGTCTTCTTCACCCGCACGGAGAAAGCCTGATGAACGGCCCCCTGACGCTCGCGCACTACATGACGGTCGGCGGACTCCTCTTCCTCATCGGAGTCTTCGGCGCCCTGACCCGGCGCAACATCATCGGCATCCTGATGTCGATCGAGCTGATGTTCAACGCGGCCAACATCAATCTGGCCGCTTTCGACCGCTTCCTGCACCCGACCGGCGTGACCGGCCAGGCGCTGGCCCTCTTCGTGATGACCGTCGCCGCGGCCGAGATCGTCGTCGGCCTGGCGCTGCTGCTCGCGATCTACCGCGGCACGGATACCGTGTACGCCGAAGACTTCAACCTGCTCAAGGGCTGATATGATCGAACACGCCTACCTGATCCCGCTGATTCCCTTCGCCGCCTCGCTGATCATGATGTTCGGGGCGAAGGAAGACCCGCATTCGCCCGCGCCGTGGATCGGCGTGGCCGCGATGGCCGCCTGTCTCGGGATGTCGCTCTCGATCCTCTCGGCGTTCGCCTCCGGCTCCGTGCCGGGGGGGGTGTACGAGCACAACTGGCCCTGGTTCTCCTTCGCGGCCTCCATCGGCGGGCGCCCCTTCGTCTACGACATGCCCGTCGGCGTGCTGATCGACGGCCCCGTCGCGATCCTGCTCGTCGTGGTGACCCTCGTCAGCCTGATGGTCCAGCTGTACTCGATCTCGTACATGCACGACGACAAGCGCTACAAGCGCTACTTCGCGTTCGTGTCCTTCTTCACCTCCTCGATGCTCGGCCTCGTCGTCTCCAGCAACCTGCTCGTCGCCTTCATGAGCTGGGAGCTGATGGGCCTGGCCTCCTACCTGCTGATCGGCTTCTGGTGGGAGAAGGACGGCCCCACCGAGGCGCAGAAGAAGGCCTTCATGACGACCAAGCTCGGCGACTCGGGCCTCTATCTCGCGCTGCTCTTCATCTTCGCCAAGGTCGGCTCATTCCAGCTCACCCAGATCCACCAGTTCTACGACAAGGGCTACATGCCCGCCGCCGCGGCCTGCGTGATCGCGATCGGCATCCTGTTCGGCGCCATGGGCAAGTCGGCGCAGATCCCGCTGTTCGTCTGGCTGCCCGACGCCATGGAAGGCCCGACGCCCGGCTCCGCGCTGATCCACGCCGCGACCATGGTCGCGGCCGGCATCTTCGTGGTCGCCCGCACCTACTTCTGCTTCCTCGCCGCGCCGGACGTCATGCACGCCGCGGCCTGGATCGGAGCCGCGACGGCCTTCCTGGCCGCGTCGATGGCCTTCGTGAGCTACGACATCAAACGCGTGCTCGCGTTCTCCACGGTCTCCCAGCTCGGCTTCATGATGTGCGCGCTCGGCGTGGGCGGCTACACCTCCGGCCTGTTCCACCTGACCACTCACGCCTTCTTCAAGGCGCTCCTGTTCCTCGGCGCCGGCTCGGTGATCCATTCCGTGCACACCAACGACATGCGCCTGATGGGCGGCCTGTCGAAGAAGATGCCGATCACCTTCCTGACCATGGGCTGCGCGATCGTCGCGATCGCGGGCATCCCGTTCACTTCCGGCTACTACTCCAAGGACATGATCCTGGCCAACATCTGGCACAGCGGCGACAAGGCCCTGTTCTGGTTCATGCTCGTCACGGCGCTGATGACGGCCTTCTACATGTCGCGCCTGTTCATCCTGACCTTCTGGGGCGACGACCGCGACCACGAGAAGTTCCACCACGCCCACGAGTCCCCGTTCCTGATGACCGGGCCGCTCGTCCTGCTGGCCTTCCTCGCGCTCGCCTCGGGCTTCATGCTCGACCGCAACGGCCTGGTCTACAAGCTCCTGCCGAAGCCGACGATCTCGGCCATGCCCTCCGGTCCGCTTCCCGCGGCGATGGACGCGGACGCTCCCTCGGCTCATGCCTCGGTCTCCCACGGGGAGCACGCGCAGGCCAAACCGGCCGAGCACGCGCCGGCGCCCGCCGACGCCCATGCCGCCGCTCCCGAGGCGCACGCCGCCGCCGCCGCGGAGCACGGGGAGCACCACGAGTCGCACCTCCCGCACTGGCTGCACCTGGCCCTGCCCTTCCTCGTCCTGGGCTCGATTTCGCTCGCTTTCCTCTTCTACAAGGGACCGGACTACGCCCTGGCGGAGTCCGTCAAGTCCAGCCTCTCGGTCGTCTTCGAGACGCTCGACCGCCGCTGGTATCTCGACGACGCCTTCTACGCCCTGGTCCGGCTGTGCGATCAGGTGGCCGCGCTCGCATTCTGGATCGACGCGAACGTGGTGGACCGCTTCTTCGTCGACGGCTGGGGCTGGCTGACGCGCGTCTTCGCGGAGATCAGCAATCTCCTCGACGCGCTGTTCGTCGACCGCACCGTCGACGGCTTCGGCGGGCTGAGCCTGGACCTCGGCGCGGGCCTGCGCGGCCTCGTCAAGGACGGCCAGATCCAGGAATATCTGATGTACGCCGCGATCGCGTTCAGCCTCGCGGCGACCTTGATTCTGACGCGATAACCCCCAGGAGAACGACATGAACATGCTGAGCCTGATCACCTTCGCGCCCCTCGTCGGCGCGCTGATCATCCTGTGCATCCCGAAGGAGAAGGAGAAAGCGATCCAGACGGTCGCCTTCGTCTTCGCGGGAATCTCGCTGCTCGCCTCGCTGGCGATGATCCCCGGCTTCGACAAGGGGACGCACGAGATGCAGTTCGTCGAGCGGTTCGCCTGGATCCCCTCGTTCGGCGTCCAGTACTACCTCGGCGTCGACGGCCTGTCCTTCCCGATGATCCTGCTCACGACCTTCATGAGCGTCATCGCGCTGATCGGTTCGCTGGGCATCGAGAAGCGGGTGAAGGAGTACTTCTTCTGGTTCCTCGTGCTCGAGGTCGGCATGCTCGGCGTGTTCGGCGCGCTGGACCTGATCCTCTTCTACGTGTTCTGGGAGCTCACGCTGGTCCCGATGTACTTCCTCATCGGCGTCTGGGGCGGCCCGAAGAAGGAGTTCGCGGCGATCAAGTTCTTCCTGTACACGCTCACCGGCTCCGTGTTCATGCTGCTGGCGATCCTCGCCCTCTACTTCGCCGCGCCCGTCCATACGTTCGACATGCTCGAGCTCGCCAAGGCGACCGGCGGCTGGGACCGCACGTTCCAGATCCTGGTCTTCCTCGGCCTGTATTTCGGGATGGCCATCAAGGTGCCGGCGTTCCCGTTCCACACCTGGCTTCCGCTGGCGCACGTCGAGGCGCCGACGGCCATCTCCGTCATCCTGGCCGCCGTCCTGCTCAAGATGGGCGTCTACGGCCTGCTGCGCATCTCTTACACGCTGGCGCCGCTCGGCTTCCAGTGGTTCCTGCCGGCCCTCATCGTCATCGCGGTCATCAACATCGTCTACGGCGCGCTGTGCGCCATGGCGCAGACCGACATGAAGAAGATGGTGGCCTACTCCTCGGTCAACCACATGGGCTACTGCCTGCTCGGCATCGCCGGCATGACCACGGCCGGCTTCACGGGCGCGGTGTTCCAGATGTTGACGCACGGCATCATCACGGGCGCGCTGTTCCTTCTCGTCGGCGTGATCTACGACCGGGCCCATACCCGCGACGTGTCGGCCTTCGGCGGCCTCGCCACCAAGGTGCCGGTCTACGCCGCGCTCATGTCCCTGACCTGCTTCGCCTCGCTCGGCCTCCCGGGCCTGGCCGGCTTCATCGGCGAGTTCCTGTGCTTCCTGGGCGCCTTCCAGACCTGGAAGTGGCACGCCGCGGTGGCGGTGCTCGGCATCATCGCGACGGCGGCCTTCTTCCTGCGCATGATGCAGAAGGTCTTCCTCGGCAAGTTCAACGAGAAGTGGAGCGACCTCGAGGACATGACGGCCCGCGAGCTGATCTCCATCGTCCCGTTGGCGGTCCTCACCGTGCTCTTCGGGGTGTACCCGAAGTGGCCGCTCGACCTCATGAACAAGACCCTCGAGCACATGCTCGGCAAGTAAGATGAACAACCTGAGACTTCTGCTGCCGGAGACGGTCCTCGCGGCGCTGGCCCTCGGCGTCGCCTTCGCCGACCTCATCCTTCCCGCCAAGCGCTCGCGCGTCCTGTATCACCTGGCGTGGCTCTCCGCCGCGGGCGTCCTCGCCTGGATCGCCGCGACCATGGGCGATCCCTCGGCGCACGGCACCGGCACGCTGTGGGTCGCGGATCCCTTCAGCCAGTTCTTCAAGATGACGACCCTGCTGACCGCGGCGCTGTGCCTGCTCCTCGGCCTGGACTACGCCGAGCTTCCTGAGAAGCACGCCGGAGCCTTCTCGGCCCTGATGCTGCTCTCGACCGCCGGCCTCATGTACCTCGTCTCCGCGACCGACCTCCTCCTGGTCTTCGTCGCGCTCGAGCTCGTATCGATCTCCTCGTTCATCCTGGCCGGCTTCGAGCGCCGCAACCCGAAGTCGAACGAGGGCTCGATGAAGTATTTCCTGTTCGGCGCGTTCTCGTCGGCGATCATGGTCTACGGCATCTCGCTCTACTACGGCGCGACCGGCACGACCAAGCTCGCCGCGGCGGGAGCCGTTCCGGGCCCGATGCTCGTCCTCGCTCTCGTGCTCATCCTGCTCGGCTTCGCCTTCAAGGCCTCGCTCGCCCCGATGCACTTCTGGGTGCCGGACGCCTACGAGGGCGCCCCGACCCCGGTCACGACGTTCCTGTCCGTGGCGCCCAAGCTCGCCACCTTCGCCGCCATGGCGCGCGTCTTCGGCTCGGTGTTCCCGCTGCAGGCCTACGACCTGACCCTGCTCGTCTCGGTCGTCGCCGCGCTGACGATGACCGTCGGGAACTTCACGGCCATGTTCCAGACCGACGTGAAGCGCCTGCTGGCCTACTCCTCGATCGCGCAGGCCGGCTACCTGCTCATCGGCCTGGCCGCGGGCACTCCGCTCGGCCGCGAGGGCGTCATGCTCTACTCCTTCGTCTATGTGGCGATGAACGTGGGCGCCTTCGCCGTCGTGCAGGCGGTCGGTCAGGCGAAGGGGAGCTACGATCTCTCCGCCTTCGACGGCCTCTTCAAGAAGCGCCTCGGCCTGGCCCTGTCCTTGATGTTCTGCCTGCTCTCGCTCGCCGGCATCCCGCCGTTGGCGGGCTTCATGGGCAAGCTCTACATCTTCTCCGCGGCCGTGCAGGCGGGCCAGTGGTGGCTCGCGGTCGCCGGCGTGCTGAACTCCGTGGTGTCGGTCTACTATTACTTCGCGATCGCGCACCGCATGTTCTTCAAGGAGTCCTCGGACGAGGCGGCGATCCCCGTCGGCGCCTACGTCTGCGGCGGCGTCGCCCTCGCCGTGGTGGGGGTGCTCCTGTTCGGCGTCCATCCCGAGCCGCTGATCGCCGGCGCGCGCGCCTCCGCCAAGCTGCTTCCCTGACGCGCGGTAAGTGCTATAATTTGGGGGCCATGACGAAGGCGCCCTTGCTCCTCCTGCTCGCCGTGCCCGCCGCGGCCGATCCCGCGGCGATGCGCGCCACCATCGAGGCGCTGAGCAGCCAGGCTGCGGCCGATCCGGCGGCTCTCACTACCCGCGAGAACGCCGCCGCGACGTCCGGCCGCTCCTTCGATCAGTCCTTCACCATCCGCACGCTGACGCCCGTCGAGTACGTCCAGCCCGGCGCGCAGCGCGCAACCCCGCCCGCCCAGCTCGAGGAGCGCCGCGAGGCTCCGGCGCGGGAAGCCGCGAAGACTCCCGCGCAGGCGCCCGCGCCCTCTTCCGACGGCTCGAACACCGACTACTATTTCGTCGGCACCAAGCCCCTCAACGGGATCACGATCTATACGCCCAAGAAGGGCGACGGCACGACCTCGGAGGGCTCCTCCCCGACCGATAAGTACGCCAAGTACGGCAAGTGGGCCGTCGTCGGCGGCGCCGCCCTGCTCGTCGGAGCCCTCGTCGCCGGCGGCGGCGTCGGCATCGCCCTGGCCGCCGTGGGCGGCCTCTTGCTCGGCGCCGGCGCGGTTCTTTCCTTCCTCTTCGGCAAGAAGAAGTAACGCGCTCCCCGCGCGGCGGCGCTATTTATTCCAGTTGAGGCGGCGATCCGCCGGAGCCTGGGCGGGGGGGATCTTCAAGTGCACGGCGGCGCCCATCGCCGCGATCACGCCGGCGCTTCCCAGCCAGCGCCACGGACCGCCCGTGTCCATGAAGGCCGCCCACCACGCCGCTCCGCGCGCGGCCAGCGCCTCGCCGAAGCCCGCGCCCTCGGGCGCGCCCCACAGCAGGGCCGAGATCAGAAGGCACGGCGACGCCGCCCCGCCCAACGCGCGGGCCCACTGAGCTTCCGAGCGGTCCTGCCCCCACTGCCCGAGATACGACGAGCCCGCGAGGGCGCAGACGCCGACTCCGGCGAGGATGATCGCCTCGAGTTCGGGGACGCGCGGCCCTCCGGCGAGCGCGTAGCGCGCCCAGCAGCCCGCGGCGCCCGCGGCGGCGAGAACGGATCCGGCGCGGCGCGCCGTCCCGAAGCGCGCCCCGATCGTCAGGAGCGCCGGCGCCAACGAGAGGAAAGCGGCGCCCGCCGCCCAGTCCTGGGAGCCCGCGCGGCGCCACTGCCAACCGAACGCGATCAGCCCGAACCCCGCGAGAAGAGCCAGAAACGCCGTTTTCGATCCGAGAGGCGCCGCGGCCGCCGGCGCCGGCGGCGGAGGCGGCAAGGGCGCGCCGGCGGGCGCGGCGGGCGCCGTGGCCGTCAGCGGG
>CAZURZ010000091.1:0-7581 GCA_964623465.1 uncultured Elusimicrobia bacterium | reverse complement strand
GGGCTCCGCGGCGACGTACTCGCTCGAGGGGATCACGCCCAGCTCGTTGGGCGGGGCCGGGGGCGCCGCGCGGCCGGGCTCGAGCTGGGCGGGCGGCGCCGCGGACGGGACGCCCGGGGGCAGAGCGGCGGCGGGCGCGTACGACGTGACCTCGGCCGGAGTCACCGCGGCGAGGGCGCCCTCCTCGGGCGGCGGCGCGAGCGGCGGCGGCGCGGGCGCCTGGTAGGGCGCGATGCGCTTCATCTTGGCCATGTCGCGCTCTTCCTCGCCGAGGTACTGGTAGACCATCACGCCCCAGAGGCTGATGACCAGGACCCAGATGAGGACGCGCAGCCGTAAAAGGACGTCCACGGTTCTAGTTTAGCCCCTCTCCGCGGGGCTGTCCACCCCGCTTCCTCTTATTTACCGGAGCGCGGTGTCCCGCAGCCGCAGCGCCGTTTGGGCCAGGCTGTTGACGAACAGCGAGAAGACGACGATGAACAGCGCGTGCGAGAGCGCCATGCCGAGATACGGCCCCTCGAGCGGCTGGCGCGACCAGATGATGCCGATCATCGCCCCGGCGGCGGAGAGAGAGCACAGCACGGTCTCCGTGCGCGAGGTGGTCAGCGCCGCGGCGGTCGGAGCGAGGACGAAGAGCAGCCACATCGGCGCCCAATACGGATAGAGCAGATAAAACAGCGGGATGGCCCAGACCAGATTGAGCCAGACCTGGATCTGCCGGAAGCGGCCGGCCCAGGCGACCCAGCGGTACTGGTTCTTGCCGATCCACCAGTTGGTGAGGACGTCGGCGACCAGGATGCCCAGCGCGATCTTGGTCGTCGCGGGCTCGGGCTCGCTGAAGTGGACGGCGGCGACGATGAGCGCGAGCGCGAACGGCGTGAAGTAGCGGCTGAGCATCTGCATCGGTCAGTCCTCCTTGCGCGCGAAGATCGCCAGGCGCCGCTCGCGCTCTTCGCGCGGCCGCCGGTACGGGCAAGACTGTAGCAAGGTCCCCCCCGCCGCGGAAAGCGCCTTGGCGAGCGCGGGCGAGGCGAGGTCCGGCTCATCCGACTGGAACGCGGCGAACAGCCCTCTCGGCCCGAGCATCGGCCAGGACAGGGACACGGCCTCGGGCAGTTCGGCGAGAGCGCGCTCGATCACGCAGTCGCGGTCCTTTTGATAGGACGTCAGGGGCGCGCCGGCCCCGGCGCGCGCGTGAAGGACGCGCAGGCCCTTGAGGCCGGTGCGCGCCGCGGCGGCGCTCAGGAAGCGGTACTTGCGCTCGACGGATTCCATCAGGGTCACCTCGGCCTCGGGCCAGGCGATCTTGAGGACGATCCCGATGAAGCCCGCGCCGGAGCCGAGGTCGAGGATCTTGGGCGCGGCCGGCAGGCGCGTGCGCAGGACGGAGGCGGCGAAGAGGCCGTCGGAGGCGTGCTTGAGCACGAGATCGTCCCAATCGGGATCGGCCGTGAGGTTGACGCGCTCGTTCTCGGACTGGACGAAGCGCAGGTAGGATTCGACGAGCGCGCTCTTGGCGGGAACCAGCGGTTCGCCCCAGGCGAGCGCGTGGACGGAGAGCTCGTGGAGGGCGCTCATCGGCGGACGGCGCTCGCCCAGAGCACCTGGAGATCGGCTGGCGTCACGCCGGCCACGCGCCCCGCCTGTCCGAGCGTCCGCGGCCGGACTCGCGCGAGCTTCTGGCGCGCCTCATTGGTCAGCGCGCCGAAGGAGGCGTAGTCGAGCCCCTCCGGGAGCTCGACGAATTCCGCTTCGCGCAGGCGCTCGGCGGCGGCTCGCTCGCGCGCGACGTAGGGCTCGTAGGACGCGCGCGTCGCGCGCTGGGCGCGGACCTTCTCCATGGACCAAGGGGCGAGCGCGACGTCGGCGTCGTCGCCGCCCGCGAGCACGAGGTCCTTGTAGCGCAGGAAGCGCTCGCGCATGGCGGAGGGCACGAGCCCGAGCGCGAAGCCTTCCTCGACCAGGGCCAGGTCGGCGTCGTCGGCGCGCAGGCTCAGGCGGTGCTCGGCGCGCGCGGTGAACATGCGGTAGGGCTCGTCGACGCCGCGCACGACGAGGTCGTCGACCATGACGCCGAGATACGCTTCGTCTCTGCCGAGCCTGAACGGGCCCTCTCCGCGGGATCTCAGAGCCGCATTAATGCCCGCGAGCAAGCCTTGGCCGGCGGCTTCCTCGTAGCCGGTGGTGCCGTTGATCTGCCCGGCGAGGAACAGGCCGGGCACGGCGCGCGATTCGAGCGCGTCGGTCAGCTGGGTCGGCGGGCAGAAGTCGTACTCGATCGCGTAGCCGCAGCGCGTGAGCAGGGCGTTCTCGAGCCCCGGGACCGTGGCGACGAGCGCGCGCTGGGCGTCCTCGGGCAGGCTCGTGGACAGTCCGGCCAGGTACAGCTCCTCGGTGTTCCAGCCCTCCGGCTCGAGGAAGAGCTGGTGGCGCTCCTTATGCGGGAACTTCACGACCTTGTCCTCGATCGACGGGCAGTAGCGCGGGCCGAGTCCCTCGATCTTCCCCGAGTACAGCGGCGAGCGCTCGAGGTTCTCGCGGATCACGCGATGCGAATCCGCGTTGGTGTAGGCGATCCAGCTCGGCAGCTGAGGCTGGGTGAGGCGCTCGTTGAAGTGCGACATCGGGGCCGGGGCGGCGTCGCCGTCCTGGCGTTCGAGCCTCGAGAAATCCACGGAGCGGCGGTGCAGGCGCGGCGGCGTGCCGGTCTTGAGCCGCGCGGTCGAGAGGCCCGCGGCGCGCAGGGACGCGGAGAGGCCCAGCGAAGGCGCCTCGCCGCCGCGGCCGGCGGCGTGCGTCGAGAGGCCTACGTGGGCGAGGCCGTTGAGAAAGGTTCCGGTCGTCAGCACGACGGTCCGCCCCTCGTAGCGCGTCCCCCGCTTCGAGATCACTCCGCGCAGGAGCGAGCCCTCCAGCCAGAGATCCCAGGCTTCGTCCTGCACCGGATCGAGGCCGGCCTGCGCCTCGACGACGGCCTTCTGTCCCGAGCGGTACGCGTTCTTGTCGCACTGCGCGCGCGGCGAGCGGACCGCCGGGCCTTTGCTCATGTTCAACGTCTGCGAGAAATAGGAGGAGCGGTCGCAGGCCTTCGCCATCTCGCCCCCCAGCGCGTCAAGCTCGCGCACCATCTGCCCCTTCCCGACGCCCCCGATCGAGGGGTTGCACGACATCGCCGCGATCGTGTCGAGGCTCTGCGTGAGCAGCAGCGCCGCGCGTCCCATCCGCGCCGCGGCGAGCGCGGCTTCGACGCCGGCGTGGCCGCCGCCGACGACGATGACGTCGTAGCGGCGCGCGAAGATCTCAGCCATAGAGGAGCGCCTTCAGCGTCTCCTTGGGCAGCCAGCCCAGCAGGAAGCAGGCCGCGACGACGATGATCTGGAGGGCGAGGGCGAAGAGCAGCGGCAGCAGCGCGCGGGGCATCGGGCGCCGCGGCGCCAGTTCGCGCAGGCCGAGCGCGCCGCCCAGGAGCATCCAGACTCCGGCGGCTCCGACCACGGCCTTGTACCCCGCCTCGGACCGCGCGGCCGCCGTCAGCGCCTGCGGAAGGAACGAGGCGAGTTCGACGGCGTTGAGGCCCAGGAGGAACGCGGCGAGCGCTCGCCACTCGGCGGCGCTCACGCCGCGCGCGACGAATACGCCCGGCGCGGCCCAGGCGATCATCAGCCCGCCGAACGCGGCTTTGGGCAGAGCGTTCTTCACGTACATCACCGAGAGTATCAGCGGAACGGCGGTCCAGAAGAAGGATGTCGCGACCTTGAGCGGGAGCCAGCCGTCGCGCATCCAGCGCAGCAGGGCGCCGGCGAAGCCGATCAGCGCGGCCATGAGCAGGGGCTGCCACAGCATCACCCCGAGCCAGAACGCGAGGCCCTGAGTCTCGCCGGGGATCGCGGCGTTGGCGTCGGGAAAATCGTAGGGCTTGAGCCAGAGAAAGGCGGCCGCCGCGAGCAGGGTCAGGCCGTAGATCTTGAGCGAGTCCGAGAGCGCTCGGGGCTCCTCGCAGCGGATGGCCGCGGCGCGCGGAGAGGTCAGGAAGGTCCAGGCGAGGGACAGCGTCTTGTTCATGCGGCGGCCTCCGCGTCCGCGCCGAACCCGCCTCGCGCGGCCAGGCATATCCCCCCGCCGACGCCGAGAGCCAGGCAGGCGGCGAGCATCGCCTTGGTCAGTCCGAACATGTCGGAGCCCCAGCCGATGATCGCCGGCGAGGCGGCGTCGCCGAGCAGATGGATGACGAAGATGTTCGCGGCGAACGCCATCGAGCGGCGCTCGACCGGCGTCACCGAGACGATGGCCGCGTTGAGCGGGCCCATGTTGAGGAAGAGGAGCGTCTCGGCGACGAACAGGCAGGAGACCGAAACGGCGAGCGAGGGAGCCAGGATCGCGGCGGCGGCCATGGGCATCCCGAGGAGCAGACCCCAGCCCGAGACGAGAAGGTCGGCCGTCGGATCGGAGCGGCGCAGTCGGTCGGAGAGGAAGCCGCCGATCAGGCTGCCGGCGAGCCCGGCCAGCACGGTGACGGCGCCGAAGACGAGCCCGGCCTTGCCGACGCTCAGGCCCCAGGCGCGATGGAAGAACGTCGGCATCCAAACGGCGAAGCCTCCCAGCGCGAAGGTCATGCCGGCGCCGGCGTAGGTGATCATGCGGAACGTTCTCACGCGCCAGACGGCCCGGTAGCCCTCGACGGGAGAGGCGGGCGCTTCGCGCGGCGGGTCGGAAGGAAGGAGCAGGCACAGAGCCGCCAGGATCAGTCCCGGCAGGCCGACGGCCAGCATCGCCCGGCGCCAGCCGATGGCGTCTCCGAGTTGGCCGCCTCCGGCGTAGCCGAGCGCGGAGCCGACGGGGATCGCGAGGCTGAAGATCGCCATCGCGGCGCCCCGGCGCGCGGCCGGAAAGCGTTCGGCCACGAAGGCCGGCGAGATCGCGCCGTAGCAGGCTTCGCCGACGCCGACCAACGCGCGGGTGAAGAACAGCGTGGGGAAGCCCGCGGCGAATGCGGCCGCGCCGGTGGCGACGCTCCAGCCGGCGACGCCGCCGGCGATCCAGGGCTTGCGCCCGCGGGCGTCGGCGTACCAGGCGATCGGCGGCGCGGCGACCATGTAGACGAGCATGAACGCGGAGGCGAGGCTGCCGGCCTGGGCGTCGGTGAGGGCGAGATCGGAACTGATCAACGGCAGGAGGGCGTAGACGATCTGCCTGTCGACGTAGTTGAGGATGTTCACCGAGAGGAGCAGGGCCAGCACTCCGTTCGGCGAGGAGATCAAGGCGTGCGGACCTTGTAGACGGCGTCGCCGACGCGGACGCGGTCGGCGACGGCGACCACGACGGTCTCTCCCGCGAGCGCGCTCTGCACGCAGTGCTTGCCCACGCACAGCCGCTCGACCCGCTGTGAGAGGTCGGTGTCGCGGCCCTTCACGCGCAGGGCGTCGCCGTTGGAGACGGACTCCTCGAGCCGGATGGTCATCTCGCCGCTCTTGGCGTCGTAGGCGCGGACCTTCCCGAGGAAGGGCGCGCCGACGATCTGTTCGTCCGGCGATATCCCGGTGACGGGAGTGCGGCGCGGCTCCGCCGGCTTCGCGGTTTTAGCGGACTTCGGGCGCTTCGTGGACGGCATAGGGTGTCCTCACTTTCCGACGCAAAACTTGGAGAAGATCTCCTCGAGAACCGCTTCCGGCGTGCCGTCGCCGCGGGCTTCGTCGAGGAGCGCCAGCGCGCGGCGCAGGCGGGCCGCGCCGCGGTCCTCCCAGGACGCCGGGTCGGCGGCGAGCTCGGAGCGGGCGGAGCGCAGTTCGCCCAGAGCCTCGCGAAGAGCGGCGGCTTGGCGGGCGTCGTCGAGCAGGCCTTCCCCCTCGTCCGCCGGAGCGGCTCCGGCGGCGGCGGCGATCGCGGCCTCGAGCTCCTTGAGGCCTTCGCCGGTGACGGCGGAGCAGCGCAGGCCTTCGCCGCGGGCGGAGCCTCCGGCCAGATCCATCTTGTTGAGGGCGACGATGAGGCTCGCTCCGCGGCGCTCGGCCGCGGCGGCGACGGCGGCGCGGGCGCGCTCGTCCTCGGCGGTCCCCGGCCTGGCCGCGTCGACGACGAGGACCGCGACCTCGCAGGACTCGAGGGCGCGTTCGGCCCGGGCGACTCCCTCCCGTTCGGCCGCGTCGGCGGCGCCCGGGCGCAGGCCGGCGGTGTCGACGAGCGTCACGGCGGCTCCGGCGAGCTCGGCCTGTTCCTCGAGGAGATCGCGCGTGGTCCCGGGTTCGGGCGAGACGATGGCGCGGGCTCGCCCGAGCAGGGCGTTGAGCAGGGAGGATTTGCCGGCGTTCGGGCTGCCGAACAAGCCGACGCGCGCGCCCTCGCGCCGGGCGCGCCCGCGCGCGTAGCCGGCGAACAGGCGCTCGGCCCTGGCGCAGGCGGCGCGCAGGGACTCGTCGGCCTCGGCGGGCGCGAGGGGCGGCACGTCCTCCGCGGGGTGGTCGAGGCGCACTTCGACGGCGGCGAGCAGCTCCAGAACCGGAGCGCGGACCTCGTCGAGCGCGTCCGCGAGCCCCCCCTCCAAGCGGCGCAGGGCCGCGGCGCGGGCCGAGGCGCCGCGCGCGGAAATCAGGTCCCCGACGGCGCGAGCCTGGGCGAGATCGAGGCGTCCGTTGGAGAGCGCGCGGCGCGTGAACTCTCCGGGCGCGGCGGCGCGGGCTCCGGCGGAGAGCGCCGCCTCGACGATTTCTCTCAGGATCTCGGGCGAGCCGTGCGCGGTCAATTCGAGCAGGTCCTCGCCCGTGGGCGTGGCCGGCCCGGCCCAGTACGTGGCGACGACGCGGTCCACCTGGCGGCCGTCCCTCTTGAGGACGCGGGTCGTCGCGCGGCGCGGCTCGAGCTCGGCGCCCAGCAGGACGAGGGCCAGGCGGCGGCAGTCCGGCCCCGAGAGTCGCACGACGCCGAGCGCGGAGCGTCCGGGCGGCGTCGCGAGGGCGACGATCGTGTCGCCGCTGCGGGTCACCCTTTCCTCGAGCGGATCACGAGCTTGCGCCAGGGCCCCTCGCCCTCGGACGCGGTCGTCACGTCGGGGTGCGTGCCCAGCGTGCGGTGGATGAGACGGCGCATCGACGAATCCATCGGCTCCAGGCGGACGGGCTTGCCGGTGGCCTTGACCGTCTCGATGGCGCGCCGGGCCTCGTCGAGCACGGCCTGCTCGCGCTTCTCCCAATAGGCGAGCGCGTCGACCTGCACGGCGACGGGAGCGCCGCCGCCGCGGGACAACATGAGGGTCGCGAGGAACTGAAGCGACTCGAGCACGCGCCCGTCTCGGCCCACGAGAAGGGATGCGTCCTGGGATTCGACTCCGATCTTCACGCGCTGGAGGTCGGCGTCCCAGCGGGCGTCCAGGGTCGGGGCCGCGATCCCCATGTGGCGCAGAAGTTCGCCGACGAGGGAGGACGCCTTGGCGCAGGCCTCGGCGGATGCCTCGGCGGAGAGAGGGGCTTCGGGCTCCCGCCGTTCGGCCGGCGCGGCCGCGGCGGAACGCGGCTCGCGCCGGGGCTCGGAGCGCGGCTCGGGGCGCGGCTCGCGGCGAGGCTCCGGACGCGGCTCCGGACGCGCCGCGGG
>CAZURZ010000090.1:0-7617 GCA_964623465.1 uncultured Elusimicrobia bacterium | reverse complement strand
CGAGGCGACGGTCTCCGGCGAGGCCGCGGCTCGAGCCGCGGGCGCGCCGCGCCAGCCGGTCGCGGGCGCGCGCGCGGCGCTCGCCCTCGCGCGCCGCGCCGCCGCCGCGCACGAAGCCTTGTCCCGTGAGGCCGGGGCGGTCGCGCGCGTGGAGGCGCTGGCCGCCTCGTTCGAGGACGGCGTCCGGCTCGCGCGTCTCTCCCCCTCCGACCGTCTCTCGCCCGCGCTCGCGGAGTTCCTCGCCGGCGACGGCGGGCTGCGCCACTGGGCCGCCCGCTACGCGGCCGACGCGCGCGAGCGCGGCGACGCCGCGTTCTCCCGCGTGCGCGGCGAGGCGCCGGTCGTGACGCTGTCCGCGGGCCCGGCGGCTCTGGCCGCGCCGCTCTTGGCCGCGGCGTCGCGCTCGGACATGGGCGTCGTCGCCTTCGGCGACGCGCTGTGGGCGTCGGGTTCCGGACGGCACGGCGCGGCCCGCCTCTCGGCGGATCTGCGTTCGACCGAGGCCGGCGGCTCCGTCGCCATTCAGACCGAACGCGGCGACGAGACCCTGGCGCGGGAGCTCGACGCGCTCGGCTTCAAGGTCGTCCGCGCCGGACGCGGTCTGAGCGCCAGGCTCGACGCCGAGACCGCGCAGATCGACGCCCGCGACATGGCCGCGCTCGCGGTGGACGGCGCGGCGCTGATGACGGGAGCGGAACCCGCCCGCGCGCCGTCGCCGGAGGGATTGGAGCGCCTGCTGGCCGACGTGAAGAGCGCGCCGGCCAAGGCGCAAAAGGCCGCCGCGGCCCTCGACGGCCGTTCGACCTTGGCGCGTGCCCGCACGGTCGCGTGGGTCGGCGAGCTCGAGGCGGTCGCCGCCGAAATCCCCTCCCGGGGCGAGCGCGTCATCGCTTTGCGCGATCCCGCGACCGGACTGCCCAGGTACGCCCGCGTCGAGCCGATCCGGGCGCGATGAGCCGCCGGACGCCCGTCCTTCTCGCCGTGCTGCTCGCCGGCGCGCGCGCGTCCGCCGAGCCCGAGGCCGGCCGCTTCCGGGGCACGGCGCTCAGCCTGGGTTCCGGCCTTCCCGTCTGCGCCCGCGTCACGTTCGACCGGCGCGCGGCCGAGTCCGGAGGCCGGATCCTCGTCCTGGACGTCGCGGAGGCGGGCGATGAGCAGGCGATCCGCCTCTCCGAGGCCGTGATCGCGCGCCGCGGCGGCCTCTCGAGCCGCGCCGGGACGGCCGCGCGACGGCACGGCGTCCCCGCGCTGGCCTTGGGGCAGGGACGTTGGGACGGGGCCGCTCCGGCGCTCTACCTCGATGAGCCGGAGTTCGGCGCGGAGCGCGGCGCCGCGGGCTTCACGTACGTCCCCGTGACGGGTTCGCGCGAGCGCGCGCTGCGCGAGGGAGACGCGGCGGTCGTCGACGCGGCGACCGGCTCGGTGTGGCTGGTGCCGGCGGAAGAGGCCGACGCGAGGGTGGGCGCCGCCGAGGCCGCGCGGGCGTACGACGGATTGCGCGACGCGCAGGCCCTGGAGAACTGGCTCGCCTCGGGCGCGGACGCGGGCCGCGGCGCGGCCCTGCTCGAGGAATTGGTGCCGCGCGTGCTCTCAGGGCGCATGTCCGCGGCCGATCTCGCCCGCGCGCGGCGCGCGGCGGAACGCGCGGCGCCCGCGTCCGAACGCGAGCGGATGCGCCGCGCCGAGTCTCGCGCCTTCCGGCGCGCGCTCCTCTCGGCGCGCGGCCGGGCCGAGGACTGCCGCGAGGCCGCGCGCCACGCCGGAGATGCGGCCGCCCTGGAGCGTCTGGCCGACGAGAGCGCCGCCTCCGCCGAGGGCGTCGCCGGCGCGGCGCGTCTGCTCTCGCTCTCCGACGGCGGAGCGTCGGCGTCGCTGCTCGCCTGCCGGGACGCCGCCCGCCGCGCCGCCAAGTCGCGGGCCGGCCGCCCCGTCGGACTCGCCGAGGCCGCCGCCGCCTCGGGCGCGGATCGTCCCGAGGGCGAGGAGCTCTCCGCGGGCGCCTGGGCGCGCTTCGTCGAGAGCAACGGCTTGGCCGAGTGGCTCGCGCGCACGGTCGACGACGCGTCCTTGGGCCTGCGGCGCAAGTCCGAGCGCGTGCGCGAGCGCGTCCTGGCCGGACGCCTCGAGCCGGTCGCCGCGGCCTCCGGACGCGTCTTGATCGTCGGCGAGGACGCTTCTCTGATCGCGGACGGCCCGGCCGACGCCGCCCTGCGCGTGCGCGAGGCGTGGGCCGCGTCCTGGGCTCCGGGGCCGCTCGGGGCGCGCCTGCGAGCCGGACGCCCGCTCGCTTACGAGGGACGCGTGCGCGTGGAGAAGATCACGAAGGCCGAGGTCTCCGGGGTGGCGTTCTCGCGCGATCCCGGCTCGGGACGCCGCGAGCGGATCCAACTCGAGGTCTCTCCGGGCGGCTTCGACGAGGCCGGCGCGGCCGGAGCGCAGTCCTACGTCCTCGACCGGCTCAGCGGGCGCGAGCTCGCGCCGCGCGCGGGCGGCGGGACCGACGCGCTGCTGTCGCCCGAGCGCCTGGCCCGCGTGGCGCGCCTGGCGCGCGCCCTCGACGCGTGGAAGGGAGCGGGGGTCGAGGTGGCGTTCTCCTTCGTCGGGCCGCGCCTGCTGGTGCATCACGCGCGCGCTCTCGAGGCGCCGCGGCCGCTCGTTCCGCTCGCGGATCCGGCCGCCCCCCGCGTCGAGGCGGATCAGATCCTGGACGTCAGGCGCGTCGGGCTCTGAAGACGCTCTTGAGCTCCGCGAGTTCCTCCGAGCCCAGGAATCCCGACAGCAGCAGGCCCGCCGGGTAGGCCGCGAGCACGAGCGCGCGAGCCGGCAGCGGCGCGGCGCGCCCGCACCACCACAGCGCGGCGGTCCAGCCGGCGAGGATGGCCAGGCGCCGCCACTCGTACGGAGCCGGCCGCGAGGAGCGCCCGAGCGCCCACACCGAGACGGCCATGGCCGCGTACGCGCCGAACGTCGCCCATGCCGCGCCCGCCATGCCCCAGCGCGGGATCAGAAAAAGATTCAGGGCGAGATTGACTCCCGCGCCGGCCCACGTCGCGGCGGAGACCGCGCCGGTGCGTTTGTCGAGCATCAGCGGGGCGAGCATCACGAAGTAGAGGCCGTTGAACAGGTAGCCCAGCGCGACGACGGGAACCACCCCCAATCCGCCCCAGAACGACTCATGGATGAGCGGTTTGCCGCCGAACAGCGGGGCGGTCGCGAGCGGCGCGACGAGGAAGGCGATGGCCAGGAACGCCCAGCAGCCGAGCGTCGCGAAATAGGTGAGGACGCGCGCGACGATCTCCCCCGCGTCCGCGCGCTCGGCGCGCTCGAGGATGAAGGGCTTCCAGGCCTGGTCGAACATGCCGACGAGCAGCATCATGCCGATGCCGAGCTTGTAGCAGGTCCCGTACACGCCGGCCTCGGCCAGGCCGGCCGCCGCGGCCATGATCGGGCGGTCGGCGACCTGCACGATCATGGAGCCGATCCCGGCCAGCGCGAGCGGCGCGCCGAAGCCGAGCATGCCGCGCAGGCGGTCGAAGCCGGGGGCGCCTAGGCGCGAGAGGATCACCGGCGCGAGCATCGCCAGCGTCGAGCAGGAGGCCGCCAGGTTGGCCAGGAACACGCCGCGCAGGCCGAGGCCGAGCTCGCGCACGAACACGAAGGCGAGGACGATGTTCAGCGCGATGCCGGCGAGCTTGACGCCCGCGTAGGCTCCGGCGCGGTGCGAACCGCGCAGCTCCGCGTAAGGCAGCAGCATCGCGGCGTCCACGGCGAGGATGCAGGCGGCGTAGCGCACGAGGGAGGCCAGCCCGGGCGGCACGCCGGCGAGGCGGCACAGCGGCTCGGCCAGCGCGGCGATCGCGGCCGAGACGAGGAGAGAGGAGACGACGACGGCCAGCCACGCCGAGGTGAAGGCGCCCTCGTCCGCTTTCCCCTCGCGCCGGCCGAGCCGGAGGTAGGCGGTGTCGAGGCCGAGACCGTATATCACCGTCAGGAAGGCGACGTAGGCGTAGATCGTCTGCATGACGCCGTTGTCGGCCGGCTCCAGCAGGTGGGAATAGAGCGGGGTCAGCAGGAAGCTGAGCAGGCGGCCGAGGACGGTGGACAGGCCGTAGACGGCCGTCTCGCGCGCCAGACCGCGCAGCTCCCGGAGCATGGCGCCATCCTAGCAAAACCGTTATCCTATGAGCATGGCCGACGACCGCCGCCGTCCGCCCGAGAAGCTGGTGCTCATGGCCGCTCCCCTGCGCACCGAGAGGCAGCTGCGCCGCCTCTCCCGCCTGCCGAGCGCCTCCGGCGACCGCGTCTCCTTCGCCGTGCTCGGCGACGCCGAGCCCTCCCGCTTCTGGATCTACCGCAAGCTGTTCAACCGCGAGGGCGTCTTCCACGACCAGATGGTCGAGCTCCAGGCCGCCCCGCTGACCTTCACGGTCCAGCTCGGCGACATGGTCCCCAAGGGCACCGTCGTCCACTACGAGAGCTTCCTGCGCCAGCTGCGCCGCGTCTGGACCGGGCGGCCTTATCTCACCGTCTGCGGAAACCACGACCGCTCGCGGCCCAACGGGAAGTCGCACTCCACGCTCTATCGTTCGCTGTTCGGGCGCGCCAACTATCACTTCGATCACGGCGGGACGCGCTTCGTCGTCCTGGATTCCAGTTCCAAGCGCGTCGGCAAGGCGCAGCTGCGCTGGCTGCGCATGGTGCTCGCCGTGCGGGGACGCAAGATCGTCTTCACCCACATGCCGCCGGTCCAGCTCAGCCTGTGGGGCGGCGTCGGCAAGGTGCACGAGCTCGGCGGCTTCATCGGCGGCGCGCGCGAGTTCGCCGACGTCGTCTCGGCGGCCAAGGTCGACCGCGTCTACATGGGCCACGTGCACGCCTTCGGCGTCCAGGACCACGGCGGCGTGCGCTACGTGCTCACGGGCGGAGGCGGCTCGGCGTTGTTCCCCTCGGGCAACGAGAACCGCTTCCACCACTACCTCACCGTCGAAGTCTCTCCGGACGGGATCCGGGAGCGCGTGCACGCGCTCGACGGGAAGAGCTTCCGCATTCCGCAGGGGCTCGTCCTTCTCCCCGCGCACGACAGCGGGACGCGCCGGTGGTGGGAGTTCGTCTAAAGCGACGCGAAACGTCCGTCGCGCGTCCAGCCCGCGGCGCGCCGCTCGGCGGCGGTCGTGCGCAGCAGGAGGTCGCTGTCCAGGTCGTGCCACCGGAAGAACCCCGTGCCGAGCGCGAGGTGGACGCTGGCCGCCAGCCCGCGGGGCGTCTCGGCCATGCAGCCGATCATGAGCGGCAGTCCGGCCGCGCGCGCGACGGCCGCGATCTCCAACGCCCGTGAGACGCCGGATTTGGCGAGCTTGATGTTGATCGCGGTGACGCCGGCCTCGGCGGCGCGCGCCGCGTCGCCGGGGGTCTGCACGCTCTCGTCCGCGGCGACCGGGACGGGACAACGGCGTGAGACGAAGGCGAGGGCCTTCAGGTCGGCCTTGGGCGTGGGCTGCTCGAGCAGGACGACCTTCCCGCCCTCCGCCAGGACTCTCTCGGCGAAGCGCAGCGCCCCGCGCGCGTCGAAGCCCTGGTTGCCGTCCAGGATCAGCCGCGCGCGAGGGGCCGCTTCGCGGACCGCGCGCACGCGCGCGAGGTCGTCGGCGAGCCGCCCCCCCACCTTCACCTTCAGCGTCCGGAATCCCGCGTCCGCGGCCTCGGCGGCGGCCGCGCGGGTCTCCTCCGGATCGGTCGAAGCGGAAATCGTCAGGTCCGTCTCGAGGGAGCGGGCCGCCCCGCCCAGGAGGCCCGCCACGGTCGTCCCCGACTCGTCCGCGAGCGCGCACAGAAGGGCCGCCTCGAAGGCGGCGACGGCGGGGCTCAGGTCCGAGTGCGCGGCCCAGGCGTCGCCGGCGAGCGCGCGCCAGGCCCTGACGTCGCGTCCGCGCGCCGCGGCGGCCATGCGCCGGAGCGCGCGGCGCAGGGCGGCGGGAGTGAGGTGCTTCTGGGCGATCGAGGTCGAGGCCTCGCCGTAGCCGCGCGCGCCGCCGCGCAGGCGCAGTTCGATCGCGGCGTTGACGGTCCGGTCGCGCCGTCCCTGCGCGGTGATGAAGGGCCGGCGCAAAGGAGACTCGACCAGGTAGACGCGCGCGGACGCGATCGCGGTTCGAAGCACGGCGGCACGATAGCAAAATCGCTATAATGGCGGCGATGAAGACCACAGCCCTCGTCCTGCTGCTCCTGGCGCCCGCCTCGGCCCGCGCCCAGTCCACCGCCACCCTGCGAGGCGTGGACGTGTACCGCTCGACCGTGTTGAATCCCGCCCGCGCCAAGGAGCTCTACGGAGAGCGCCTGACGCAGCTCGTCTTCATGCGCAATCAGCGCCGCGTCGCCTCGACGGATAAAGCCGAGGCCATCCGCAAGGAGATCGAGCGCGAGGCCGGCAAGCTTCCCGGCGTGGCCTGGGCGGCGCTGACCGTCTCCGAGCACTACACCTCGGTCGACCACGCGTTCTACGTCACCTTCGACGTCGTCGACGAGGCCGACCGCGGCCGCCTCGCGTTCCTCCCCCCGCAGAAGAAGACCCTCGCCGATCCGGACGGCCTGCTCGCGGCCTGGAAGCAGTACTACGACACGGGTTCCGCGCTGGCCAAGCGGGGCGAGATGCCGGTGGACCGCCCGGACTGCCCCGGCTTCTACTGCCTGTGGGGCGGGCACACTCCCGAGCTCGACGCGCTGCAGAAGCGCTTCGTGGCCGGAGCGGCCGCGCGCGAGCGCGACCTGCGCGGCTCGCTCGCGTGGGACATGGACGCGGACAAGCGCGCCGCCGCGCTCTTCGTGCTCTCCTACGGCCCGCGCGGAGAGAAGGTCCTCGAGTCCTGCCGCAACGCCCTCAAGGACTCTTCCCCCGTCGTGCGAGGCGCCGCCCTGCAGATCCTCGCCGACGTCATCAACCACCGCAAGGACCTCCCCGTTTCGGCGGACGACGTCATGCCGCTCCTCGACGATCCGAACGTCTCCGTGCGCGGCAAGACCCTCGGCCTGCTCGTGCCCCTCGCGGACGACCCGGTCCAGCGCAAGAAGATGCTGACGGTCGTGCCCCGCCTCGTCGACATGCTCAAGCTCGCCGAGCCGGGCGCGAGCGACCTCGCCTACACCGTCCTCGGACAGCTGTCGCAGAAGAATCTCGACCGCCGCGACTACGCCGGCTGGGAGACGTGGGCGCGGCAGAGCGCGGAGGGCTTCAAGAAGTGAACGAGTCGTCCGCGAAGCCCTGGCTGACGATCACGCCCGGGACGATGGAGAAGACGGCCCTCTCCGTCACGCTCATGGCCGTCGGCATGTTCTACCTCGTCAGCGGCCGCCAGCGCGCCGAGATGGGCCGCATCGTGACCGGCGCCGTCCTGGCGCTGGCCAGCGTCGCGATCTTCGCGCTCTAGCGCGGGCGCCGGCTGTCGATCTCGCGCCGCATCTCCGCCTCGAGGTCCTCCATCTCCTTCATCTGCTCCTCGATCACGTCGACGATGCGGTAGGGCGCCGCGGGCGTCACGACGACGGGCTTGGTCTTGGGCGGAGGCGGGAGCGCGGCGACGGGAGCCGCGGGCGGCGCCGGCGCGGCGGCGGCGGGCGCCTCGG